>CAKPJC010000014.1 GCA_934162535.1 uncultured Clostridia bacterium
AATTGTAATTTGTCAATTACTCATATCTTTCTTCTGTTTGATAAATTCTATGTTATTTTTTTCTAAATCTTCAATAGTTATATCTCCATATTCTAAAGATGATTTTACAGTTTCTTGATAACCATTAGAATATATAACTATTACATATTTACTTTTTTCGCAAGGAAAATAATATATATATTCTTTATCTTCATAAAATTGTTCTAATGCAGTATTACATGTAATATTTTCTTCTTTTGTTTTATCTATTATCTTTAAGTGTGTAAAAGTTTGACTATTTTTATCTATATACTTATTTTCACTTATAAAAACAACTCCAATAATACAGATAATTGGTATTAAAATAATAATAATCTTTTTTATTAAATCTTTATAATCAATTTTATTTTTTTCTAAAAGGACTATGTTTCTTAAAAATTTGTTTATAGATGATATTCGCAATATTACAAACATAATTAATGAACCTAATACATTTAGAATCACATCATCAATATCACAGCAACCAGATATTGTAATAAATTGCAATAGTTCAATACCCACAACTATACAAATCATTGTTAGTAAAAAGTTTTTTAATTTCTTTTGTTTTTCAAATAATATTGGTAAGAAAAAGGCAAAAGGCATTAAAGCAACTGCATTTCCTAGAATATTATATATAAATATATATGGTGCAATATCTCCACTAATAAATTTTGTAATGTAACCAAAAATTGTTTTAAATGGAATTAAATTAAATGAGTTAGACATATAGTTTTTAAACAACTCACTATTCCAATTTAATATATTAAAATCTCCTCTAAAAAAATAATCATCAAATAAAGTAAGTGTTGATAACAATATAATATATAAAATAAACCATATACCTATATTTATTTTTAAAACTTTATTCTTATATTTTTCATCTATATATTTAGTTAAAGCTAATCCACCAAAATACATAATAAGACAACTTAATAGTAATAATACTATTCTTCCAGTTGGACTTAAACGTAATAATTCATTAAACTCTAAACTAAAATAATATATTAAAATAATTATAGCAATCAAATATAATACCATACTTGCCATTAAACTTATTTTTTTCTTCATATATCAACACTTCTTTCTCAACGATAACTTTCTAATTATTGTTTGCATTATAACACAAAGGACAGATAATTTTCAACTAATTACCTGCCCTATCTATTGTAATTTGTAATTATTTTTTTACCAATTTATTTTTGAAGAAATTCATAACAAATAGTCCTAGTAAAAATCCAATAAGTGTTCCTAAAGTATTCATAATAACATCATCTAATTGTGCAAATCTCCCAATAAAAGTTTGTAAAAATTCGATGCTTATAGAAAATATTCCACCAAGTATTATTCCATTCCACCAATGTTTATGAATATTTTTAAATATAAATATTGGTAAAAATCCAAACGGTATAAATAAAAGTATATTCAATATAGTTGCAACGTTAAAACCCTCTTCAAATAATTTAAAACTGATATAACTATCAAATGGAGATGTTATACCAAAATTACCAGTTAAAATACCAGTTATTTTTAATATACATAGAATTATTAGAATCCATAAATACTGACATATTAAATTTGATATTTTAAAATTTATTTTTTTCTTTTGAATAAATTTTATTAATAATTCAATACATATTACACCTAAAAATATAAATCCTGACAAAGGAATAGTATTTCTTAATGTCCATATACCACTCCACATTTCCATTATGAAATAATCCATTATAATATATTACCTCACTTTCAATTACTATATTTAAAGCAAACTACGAATTGTAATTTGTCTAGTACATAATTACTTTATTAAAAATTAAAATATGATGTATTATAATCTAAGTCAATTCCTTTTATTTGTGCCATTTCTTCAATCGTAACAAAAGCATATCCTTCTTTTTCAAGTTCTTCCATTGCTAATAAAGCTCCTTCTACTGATTCTGTATATATGTCATGCAATAATACAATAGAGCCATCAGATACATTTTTTAAAATTTCTTTTTTTATTAAATTACGATCTTTTAATTTCCAATCAATAGAATCTACATTCCACAAAATAGTGTGCATTAACAGTTGATTTTTCATATGAGAATCAATATTTCCATATGGTGGTCTTAACAATGTTGGCTCTACTCCAATAATATTTTTTATCTCAATTATACTGTTATTAACTTCATATAAAAATTCATCATTACTCAATAATTTCAAATTTTTATGATTTTGAGTATGTGTTCCTATTTGGTTTCCTTCTTGATATGCTCTTTTTAAAACCTCTTGATGATATGCAACTCTATTACCAAGTACAAAAAATGTAGCTTTAGCATCATATTTTTCCATACCATCTAAAAGTCGTGTAGTTGTTTTTGTATTTGGCCCATCATCAAAAGTAAACGCAACTAACTTCTTATTTTTATATTTTTCTAAATCACGTTTTTGAGTAGTTAAGTTGTTGCCATTTTCTTCTTTTTGGTCATTGTTTTGATATTCATTTCTTAATAGTGAATTTACCTGTTCATAAGAAAGATTTATTTTTATTTCTCCTATTGCTCCATATACTACCTGATAAGGTGGGAATATAATTGTCATGCCCTCTTTATCTAAATAAAAATATTTGTAATTTTCTTCTATTGGATTTATCCCTTCATTTAACCATTCTTCATCGAATTCGAATTCTTTTTCCTCTGAATATTTTAGTAATTCATGCTTAACAATCAATGTCAATTCATTAAATGAATTATTATCTTTGACTATATCATTTATAGTTTCATATTTCCCTTTTGCTTTATTATATATATATGTTTCATACTGTCTATTATAATGAGCACCACCTGTATAATCATTTGTCATAATATTAACAAATATTAAATCATTATATTCTAATGTGTGAGCTGTTAAAATAAAATCATATCTAAAATCCATAATATCTTTAGAATCTTCAACAGTTTTTAAGAATTCATTTTTTTGTGTTTCAATATATGTTTCGACCTTTTTATCTATCTCATCAATATCTGTTTTATCATAATCAATTTTCAAATCATAGTATTCTGTTGTAGCAATTAAATGATTTTCTTCTATTTCTTTGTTTTTTGATTTGTTATTTATTATTGATTTACCAATAATAAATAATATAATTATAATAAAAATTAGAATTGTAAATTTTCCTCTTTTATTCATTTTTCTTTTTTTCTTCATTTCATACACCTTCTATTAGTTCTCTTAAAATATAATTTATTAGTTTGACTTCTCTACAAATTACTATTTGTTAATTAAAATTATACACATAAAAATTCATTTTATCTGAATTCTCGACTTTGGAATATCTTAAATTTTTAATTTCTGCTGGTGCTTTTTCAACTGCACCTTCATATAAAATTTCTGTATTTTCAAATATAACTCTTATATCTAATGCTCTTACAGAACCAATTGTCAAATATTTTTTTCGTTCTTGATTTTCCATAATAATATACACCTCAAAATTGTTATTTATCTAGTTTTAATAATTTTATAGTTCTTGATATTTCTTTCTATTTTTATTTATTATTAATAAAACTTTATCTATAATTATGACAGAAATAGATAATATTAATGTATATTTAGCCACTTTTCCTTTTGTTCCTGCTATACTTCCATTTTGTTTAATATACATATACAAATCATGAGCTTCATGATCTTTTAATACTATTTCATCTTTTGTGCCATCTTTGTAATCCAAATACAAAATCCACTCTCCTAGACCTTGCATATATCCAATTCTTTTTAGTTTATTTTCTTCTTTTATTTCTGTAACTTGACTCAATAACATTGAAATTGTTTCTTCATTTTTAGAATTTACATTATAGTAAGATTTTCCAACAAATGTATAATAAATTAATAATACTATACAAATTGGAATTTAAAAAAATCCTAATATGTAAATTATTGAAAAGTATTCTTCAAATTTTTTCATTTTTTCTCCATCATAATACCAAAATGCTATTTTTTATTAATTTTATATCATAAAACATAGATTTTTTCAATAAAATATAAAAGATATAATTATTAATTTTTTATTTTTAATAATTATATCTCTTTGCAATATTACTTTTTAATTATTGAATATATTGGCTTAAATATAATTAATTATTAATTATATTTAAAAGTTATATTATTAATCTAAATTGTTTGGTACTAATACATCTGTATTATCTACTTTTAAAGCAAAATATGGTTGATCCTTATTTTCTTCCTTTAAGTACAATATGAAATCACTATCAAATATCATTTTTCTTGATTTATCTCCCCAGTCTTTCATTGTAGCATCTATAACTGCCTCACTTTTTACACTTCCACCCACATTATTTAATTCAAAGTCTATTGTTTGTAATGCTTGTTTTATATAATATTTACTATTTTTAATTTCTCTTCCACATAATTCATCATAGTTAATTTCATCATTGACTTTTATAAAAGGTATCCTTAGCATATCCGTTTTTCCAAATGTGGCTTTTCCTGAATAGTTACTCTGTTGCTTTTTTATTTCTTGATAATTTTCTTCAAATGTTTTGTTTTCTCCTGTTGTTTTATATAAAATAACTTCTTCTCCTTCTTTTGTTTTCAATTTAATAGCAAAATCATCTTCAGAATTATAAAACAATACCTCTACATTTTTACTTGCAATAGGATTATTACTGCTATCTACTCCAAAACATTTTACTCTAGTTTCCGAATTATTAAATTTCATACTTCCCATTGCTGTTGAAAATGGTTCTAAAAAATTAAATTCTTTTTTCAACATCGCATACAATACATATCCATTTGAATCATTCCAATCAATTCTATCTATTAATTGGCTATTCTCATTAAATTTTTGTTTTATTCCATTTTGAATTTTATTTTTTAAGTCTTCACCATTTGCCTGTCCTTGTATCTTAAAATATGAGTTTTCGGATAATTGATCAGCTGTAAAACTTTGTTTGTTTAATTCATTTGCAAGTTCTGATTCTCCATCTTCAAATTCAACTTTTCCTTGTATAACATCATTCATAAAATCATTCCATACCAAATTAAAAGTGCCTACCCACACCTTGTTACTATCTATTGTCGATAATTTACTTGTATAGGTCGGTGTTATTTGTGCTTTTCCTGTAAAGCCTTCAATAATTTTCATTGTAGCATATACTCCCCCTGCAAGTAAAACACTTATACATAACATTATTATAATTACTTTTGAAACCTTATTCATTTCATCAAATCCTTTCCTTATTAAAATTTTTCGTATTTCTTTTTTGCCTCTATGGATAAGATTTTTTACATTTTGAATTGACTCACCAAGTATTTGTGCTGTTTCTTCATATGTTAATTCTTCGATTTTGACTAAATACATTGCATTTTTGTATCTATCATCTAACATATCTATTGCAGTAATTATTGCTTGTCTTTTTTCATTCTTTGTTATAATATCTGCTACATCTTGTTCTATTTTCATAGTTTCATTAAAAATATATTTTTCATTTATTTCAGTTCTTCTTTTTTCCATATTTATTAAATTATATGCTCTACTTTTAGCAACTAAATATATGTAATATTTAAAACTATAACCATCTTTAATTTTATTTTGCATAATATAAATAAATACATCTTGAGTAATATCTTCGGCTTTTTGATAGTCTCTTACTATGTTATACACAAAATATTGTACTTTGTCTTTATACTTGTTATATAGCAATTCAAAAGCATCTTTTTCTCCGTTTAAATATTCATTATATAATTTTATATCTAAATCTTTTTCCATATCTTACCCTGCTTTCATATATACAAACAAATGAAAATAAAAAAAGTTTCAAATTATTGTAATTTTTTTATTTTATCACATCATACATTATTTTTTACTTTGACTAACACTACAATGATTTCGCATTTACATTGATATTATAACACCTAACTTCAAAAAAAGACACAAATAAATAATAAGTAAAGAATTGTATAACTTTTATATACGCATTCTTTACTTATCCTTACATTTATTCAAATAATACTTTTTTTAACTTTTCCCAAAAACTACTTTGTTTTTCTTTCCTCTGCATCAGTCTATCTTGCTCCTCTTTCCAAATAATTCTTTTTGCACAAAGTATTTTATATGCAAGTTCAGAGCCATTAATTTCTGGAAATTTATGCACACAATTCGTGATGTTTTTATATATATAACATAACCCATAGTCTGGCGAAAATGATACTACTACAAATTTAGGACTTGTTTCTTTTTCTGAATAATCTTTTATTATATCTAATCCCGTAAATTCATGATTTCTCATTAAGTCTGTAACCACTACATCTGGTTTCAATTCTTCAATAAGTTTTATTTCTTCTTCATCTGTATTGGCAATTCCCATTATGTTTATGTAACTATATTTTTTTAGCATATTTTCTATTTGTTCACAAGTTTTAACTTCATCATCAGCAATTATAATATTTACTTTACCTATATTAATATTATTATCAAATTGTTCTACTTCCTTTTCCTCCATTTTTTCCATCCTTTCTCTATTTGCTAATTGGTACACAACACTAAATTCAAAAAAATATTATATTATTATTTGGTATTTAATTTATATGAAAGGTAATAATATAATAATGAGAACAAAGAACTTTAATGGCTATCAAAACATAGTTGGTAAAAGCATAAAGAAATACAGAGAACAAAAAGGTCTTTCTCAAAGAGAACTTGCAAATAAGGTTGCTCTTTTAGGTGTTACTCTTTATAATTCTGATATTTCCAGAATTGAAAACAATACATTATTCCTTCGTGATTATGAAGAATATGCAATATGTAAAGTTCTAGGTATTTCAGTTTCTCAATTACATGAAGATAGCGATCAATACTTCAACTAAAACAAGTTTCTATTACTTTGGTAGTAGCGATTTGTTTTTCTTTTTTTAATGTTTCATACCTGTAGTTTTTATATAAAATTTTTATTAAACTAAACATATTATACTTTTTTCCATAATTTTCCTCCCTCGCTATATTTTACTGGTTATATAGCCAATAGTCAAGTAGCATACTAAAATTATATAATTTAATTTAGTTAGGTGATGATTTTAGTATGTATAAATTAAAAATAGAAAATGGTTATTACCTCTTTAAATTAGAGGATTTATTAAAAAGTAAAAATATCAGTATTAATAAATTAATGAAAGATACTGAAACTGATTTTAAAGTTGTAAAACGAATTATGACTGGAGAACTTGTAAGATTTGATATTATTGTACTTGCAAGATTTTGTGATTATTTGAATTGTTCTTTAACAGATATAATTGAATATTTTCCAAATAAAAACTAAAATGAAGTTGGTTTATTTATAATTTCCAATTTCATTTTTTATTTTAGCATTTCCTCTATTTGGTCTACAATTTCATCTGTTGTGATTTTTTCATCATAAGAATTTAAAAAAAGATTAAAAATCTTCTCTGCTTTGCTATCATCTGTAATATCAAATGCGTTTATTATTAATCTTACAGGATCTGAACTAATCTCTACTTTTATTTTTGTAACTGGAAGAAAATTCTTATTTTCGAATATTTCTTCTATTTTACCAAATTCTCTATCAATATCAAGAATATATTTCAATAATATTTTACTGCTTTTCTCCATACTCCCTCCTTTGTGTTTTTTTTTCAACTTTTCATAATCCTCCTTTCTATCGTGTGTGATATTAACTCTATTTAAAGATATTGTCAACACTTTTTGAAAACTTTATAAAAGGATGAAACCCTGAAATTCCAGAGCAGAAAAATGGTGTATTATCCCCTTATACAAAAAAAATAATACACCATAATCGAAACCCCTCATCCCTTCGCTTTCAATTAAGGTAGTCTAGTATGTAGATTTATTTTTATCTACTGCAGGTGCTATTTTTTCAAATATTGTGCATACTTGCCCACACTTTTTACACCTACATATCCTCTTACAAGCTTTGCCTCCTGAAACTCTTTTATTTATTGTGAGTATATGTTACAAAATCTCACTTACGCATTTTGCATTAATAGACTTTTAACACTAATACGAATGGACTTTATAGCATCGGCTCATAACACCTATCACTTTTTACGAGTTTATGGCATCTCTCGTTGCACGAAAAAAAGCATCCGTATTTTTTATTTACGAATGCTCTTATGTGTCTTCTTATTCAATTATTCAAATTCTTCATCTTCTTGTTTTTCTTGCTCAATATTATGTAATTTTTCTTGCGTTTGAAAGTCTTTAATAAAATAATTAGTAAATTTTTGTATATACTTCAAGCTTTCTTTTAATGTTCTTGTATCTCCATCAATTCCCCATTTGCAAATGCTTTTTATATTATAATTTCTTGTATTAATATTTAATTTTCTTGCAACAACAAAAATAGTAGCATTAATCTCATTCTGTGTCTGTCTTACATATCTGTCAACATTGTACTTTGGAACATTACTCATTCTACTATTATTACTAATATCTGTGATGATATTTTCTAGATTTGCCATAGGATTATTAGTTTCAAACATTACTCCTCTTCGAGAACACATACCTTTTAGCATAGTTTCTATATATTCATTTGAATATATCTTATTTTCTTTTCTTACTGCATTTGTTTGACTAATATCATATACTTCATCAATCTTGAATTTTACTTCATTTTCTAATTTTATTCTTTTTATTATCTTCAAAGGCTTTTCATTATCTTTGACATTAAGTTTATATTTTTGTATTGTATCCTTATTTAAAATTTGGCTGATATCTTTTCTTTGACTTTTTAATAATAAGATATTACTATAACTGGTATTATACATTTTTGAAAGTGTAATCAAAAAGTCTTTCATCTTTTCTGTATCTTCAAAAAGTTCTCTTGCCAAATCGTCTGTTTTTTCTAATAATTCTTCTGTTTCTTCGTCTATTTTCTATCATCTCCTCTTTTCTAGTATAAATCTTTTTATAACCAACATTTCCTTGTCTTATTACTTTTGTAACATTTTCCAACTTCTTCTCCCTTCTAAAAGTCTACTCCATTTCGTCTTGATCCTGTTTTTGTTCTATATTTTCTTTTTTACTTGTAACTGCTGTTTTATATTGATCAATTTCTTTCTCTACTAGATGATTTAAATTACTCATAACTTTACTATCTTTAAATTTTGATGTTATTTCAAATATTTGAGTTAATGCTCTCATTTTAGATACTTTTTCATTTTCTTGTGTATTTTCTTTTGTAGCATTTTGCGAAATATATAATTCTTTTCTTTGTTCTATAATATTGTCTTTTTCTTTTATTGTTTCAGCATACAAATTGTTTTGAATATCAATTTTATTTTGTATTCCGTCTTTTTCCTTTTGTTTTTCATTTAATTTTACATTTATTAAATCAACTCTTTTTAAATCAGTTCTTAATGATACCACAATATAGATAAACTTTTTCAATGGCTTCATAGTATCTGTTTTACATAGTATACTATTTTTTTCTTTTTCAAGTTTATCAATTTCTTTTTGATAACTAGCTTTTTTATCTTCCATTTCTTTTTTTCTATTTTCTAAACCTATTAAATCATAATTGATTTTATCTACTTTGGCATCTAATTCTTCCATTTTTCTTAATTGTGTTTTTTCTTTCAAATTTCTAAATTCTCCTTTCCTTTATGATAAAAGAGAGCTCTTTTGAGCTCCCATTCTAACAGCCTGTTCTTGGCAATTTTACTTCTATTTTCTTTTCATATACCTTTGTTGTATGATCATCTTCATCCCACACAAGATATGTTTTATTGTATCCCTCTATTCTTGTTCTATTAGTAAATACATCATCATTTTTTACTATGCTTTTTACATTTACAAATAATTGTGGCTTTTCTACCGATTCAAAACCAACACCAACAGTTCCAAAATCGACCTTAAATTCTGTTACATATTCGTCCTCTTCTAATTGTAAATCTGTAAAAGAAATATAATTATTAACTTGTGTATTTAGATTATCTTTTAATAATCTATAATCATTTTTATTGGTTTTATAATATATTGCATAATTCAAGTCCTGATTATATGTTCCAGTTATTAATCTTGTAGCAGTTACATATTCACTTGGCAATATATCTGTCCATGTAAATTTATCCAATGGTGTATTTCCTGTATTTTTAATATTGAAATTATATTTAATTTCTTGATTTGCAGTTGTTTGAATAATTCCATCTTTTTCAATATCAACATCAGGATTTTCTGGAATATTTGTAATTTCTAATGTTATAATATCTCCATCATTTACAATCTCTGCTGAATATTCTTTTGTATTCAATAAATACCACTCTGGAGAATCTTTTTCACTTTCTTTTACAAAATATGTGCCTTTTTCCAATAAACTTGTTGTTGCAATTCCTTCCTCTGATGTTTTTATTGTTTCAACATAATTTTTATTTTCGTCATATACATCAAAAGATACATTTGCCATAGGCTCTCCATCTTTCATTCCTGTTATTTTACTATCTCCTTCGGATGTTTTTATAACTTTGATTTGACCTTTTATTTTTTTATTCTCAAATGTTTGTGTTACAATTTCATTTTCTTTTAATTCGATTTTATGAATTGTATCATCTAAAACATATTTCTTATTAGTAATTTTTTCTCTAATATAAAGTTCAGAATAATCTCTTACAGCATAACGAGATGTTACCGCTTCTCCTTCTGAATTTGTTTTTATTGTTTCTAGTACATTATTATTTTTGTCTAAAACTTCAAATACTACATCTTTTAGTTTCACTTCGTGATTTTCTTTATCTACTTTAATTACTTTTACTTGTGATTTTTTTAATTCATTTTCTATTGTAGTATTAGTAGTTTCATTCCATTCTACTTTTATTTCGATTTGTCCATCTATTAAGTTGTACCACTTGTTCGTTTCCTCTTCGATCAATGCCCATTTTCCAGTCCTTAGGTTCTTTATAGAAATTTCGCCATTGGCGTTGGTTGTATAGTGCCCTATAATTTTATTAAATTCATAAGAATATAATGCAAACTTTACTCCACCCAATGTGATCTTGTTATTGTCTGCATCTAGTTTATAAACTTTTAAATCACCTCTCTTATGTTCATTTTCAATGGTCATTGTCTTGAAATCATTATAATCTAAAACAATTTTTCTTTCTTTATCATCTAAAATATATTCTGATTTTGTTGCAATTTCTGTCACAATTACATTGCCCTGTCTTAGTTTGCTTAATTCAATACAGCCTTGTGAATTTGTTTTATAGTTTCCAATGTTTTGACCATCTGCATATCTAAAATTAAACTCCACACCTTCTATTGGATTTTTAGTTTCTGCATCTACTTTTACTACTTTAATACTAGATTTATATGCGTCAATGTTTAAATTACCTGTTCCATTTACATCACCCCATGCATCAAATGCTAAAATATAATTTTGTAAATTTTCATCTGGAGAATGACCATAAAACATTGGATAAACTAAACATTTTCCAATAATTGATATCTTTCCATTATAGTTTTGTTTTATATTAGCTTTTGGAACTAATATTTTAAAATGCTCATTTTCATAGAAATTAGTTTTTGAATTATTTGACATATCAGTTATATAAGAACCTTCAGGGAATCCTGATATTCCATTAACAATATATTCTCTAATATTTACTCCTGCTGATACTTTATATTCTTGTGAATAATAATTGCTATTTATATTATCTTGTTTGAATTCTCCAACTTTATCTGCTTGGATTTCAGAGCTATTTGGTGTTTCTGTTCCATAGCGCCCTTCATTTGTTAATCTTTCAATAGCATCTACAATTTTATTGCCCCTTTCGTCTCCACCTTTATAATAAGCTCTAACATCAATATCATATAAAATTGAATATACAGAATGTTTTGTTGCTACAAAGGCATCATCATCATTCTCGACTCCCATTGCTTGTGCTGTTTGATATGGATAACCATTTTTAATTACTCTCCAAATTCTTGCATCATTTAAATGATCTAATATATTAACTGAGTATTCTAATCCAGAATCAACTCCTGCTCTTTCTCTGTTTGCACAATATGCAGGATATCTTCTACCATTATGTTCATATTCTACAAAACTTGTAATTACATAAGACCATCTTCCTTTACTAGCATTCCAATATTGTAAATGATGTCCAGTATCATGACTATACTCTATATAAGCATCTGATATTTCTGTTTGTGCAAATACAATTCCTTGAAAGCTTGAAAATAGTGTTAAAATAAGCATTAATATAGCTAAAATTTTTCTTCTTAATTTTTTCATATAATTTTATTTACCTCCATTAAAAAAACACTCCTAAGAGTGCTTTGTATTTTATATTTATTTTTGAACAACAACATTCTCTTGTTGCTGTTCATCTTTAAATAGATAATCATATTCTCCATTTTTCAGCTTGTTATGTCTTACTACAATAGTTACAATTGTAACTATCACTATGAATAATATAATTAACATATATATTTTTCCTATAATATCTGTGTTCCAGAATTTCTTTAATAACCACCACATATAACAACTCTCCTTTTTCCTGTGTTATAACTCATTTTTTAGTGATTTACAAGTCATTTTCAGTTATTTCTGTAGCTTGAACACACAATCTCTGATTTTTCTTATTTGCTATACAAGTAATTAATGATAATTTGTTTTCTGTTGTATTTTCTAACAAACTCCAGTCTGTTTCAAATATAGCTTGAATATTATCTACTTTATATTTTCTAGTATAAAATTTTGTTTGATATGTAATAATATCTCCTTTTTCAAGTTCGTTAATTCTTGCAAAATATGAATATTTATTTCCACGATTATGTGCTGCTAAACCAACATTTCCATCATATATTGATGTATTTTCAATATGACCAATATATTCTTTTAAAACTTCGTTGTCACTTCCTTCTTTTACTACTGCTTTTAATCCAATTTTCTCAATTGTTAATATTCCTAATACATCTTCTTGTATTATATCTTCGTTTTGATCATAAGTAATATTTACATATTCAGAATCAGTTACAATTCCATCTGGATTCACTAAATTTGGATCATAATTACAAAAATAATAAATTTCTCCACATATTCCTGCAAGTAAAATAATGCTAAAAATTATTATCAATATTCTTTTCATATTGCCTCCCATTACACATAGATTTCGAATTCTTTTTCTTTTATTTCATAAATATATTGCTTATCAAAATATTTAATCGTTATACTTGAATTTATTAAATCATTATACAATTTTCTATTCAAAACAATTTTATATTTGCTTGAACTACCAGGTACTATTGGTGTAATATCTACTAATCTTTCATTTTTAGACAAGTGTAATTTTTTCACTAATTTCCAGTTCTTATTTTCATAATTGTATATATAAATATTTTTTCTTCTTAATATAATAATTCCACTAAAAAAAATAATACCAGTAGTTGTTGTAACTATTGGTATTATATTACTTGTTTTTTCTTCCTCTTGTACTTCTTTATAAGTAAGATGATAATTCATAGACTCTACAACTTCTTTGTATAATGTTCCTTTATATTCTATTGTTGCTATATAATTTTTTATAATTCTTCTTTCTTTTATACCTTCATAATTCATAACCCCATTGTATAAAAGTGGAATCTCTTGCCCATCTATTTCTTGTGTTTGAGCTACATTCCACACAGGATCAGTTAGATAATATATTATTCCATCTTGCTCTATTGTTTTTGGGACATCATTTAACTCATTCTCTAATACATTATTATATTGTCTTTGTATTTGAACTTTGTATTGTTCTATATAACTATCATTTATTTTTAAATCCAATGAATCAATTTGCAATTCTAAAATGCCTGTATAACCATCATCTTCTATTGTTTTTTCATTTTCAAATTGTTTTAAAGCACTATATTTGTCACTTGACTTTACTATTAGTTGTTCTTTTTCTTCTTTATCTTTTGTTATTGTATTTTTGTTTTCTTGCTCTCGCACATCACTTAGCTGATATTTTATTCCATCTACCATAATTTCATTTTCAATATTACTCTTATATTGTTCTATATCTTCTATTGCAATCGTTTTATCAAATTCAAGTGTTTTAATTTCTTGTGTTTTTGAACTTGCAAAACAATTTGTAGAAGTCATTATTACTAATAATAAACTTAATCCTGCAACTCTTATTTTATTCAAATTCATCTTCCTCCTCTTGTTGTTTCTTTTTTATTACTTGTTTTTTCATATCTTTTATATTAGATCCATGTTTTTTCAATTCGTCATTTGATTTTTTCTCTACTTGTTCCTTCTTATCTGTTTTTGAATTTTTATCAACTTGCTCGGTTTCAGTTTTATCTTTTTCATTAGCTTTTATTTCTTGTTTTTCTGGTGCATTAGTATTTTTATTTTCTTCTATTTTATCTTTGGTGTCATTGCTTTTTATCTCTAATTTAGGTTGTTCTTTTGTATCTTCTTTTTTATTTTCCTGTATAGGCAATTTTCTCATTTCTTCTTTTGATTTTTCTTCAACCTTATTTTCTTTTACATCTTCTTGATTTTTATCATTCTCAATATTTTTATTATTATCTACTTTTGCCTCTGCATCAACCTTTTGCTCTTTTGTATCTTCCTGTTGTTTTTCTTCTACTTTTTTCTCAATATTTGTACTTACATTTTCTTGTATAGCATGTTTTTCCAAATCTTCTTTTATAAGTCCTGTAACATAACTTTTAACTGTAAGTCCATTTTTTAACACATAATCCTTCATTCTTTTTTGTAAATTCTCGTCTATCTGACAAGCTAAAACTCTTGTATTACTCAAATTCTTCTTCCTCCTTCTTTTCAAATTCTTTGTTTATATTATTTGAAAATTCTTTTATAAACTGAAATGGCTCAAGTAGTTCCTTGATTTTTGCTTTGTTTCTAAACTCAATGTCCCCTACTTCTTCGCCAAATCGAGCAAATACATATCCATCTTTTAATTTTGAAAGTGTCTTTTCTAATTGTTTAATATCTTCATATTCAGGATAATATTTAATTGTATCCTCTGTTTTTAATAGAATTAAACTTTTGCCGTTTTTTTCAAAATTAGTTACTTCAAATAATTTTAACAATTCATAATCAGCAAATTTTTCTTGATCTTTTTTTATTTTTTCATAACCCTTTGGAGTTACAGATATCATAACATCACTATAAGTCCCCATATTTTTCCTTCCTATTTCAAACCTAATATTTGAAATATCACATTCCTTAATTCTTCATTAAAAAGAAATGTCAAACCAACAGATGTTAATATAAAAATTGCTATATAACATAATAGTCTTACTAGACTTTTAATTGCATCTACTAAAACAGCAAAAAAATAGACACTTGAATTTATTTGATTCTGTGTCTCTATATTTTCACTTGGTTTCTGCACTTTTTCTTGGTTTGCCAACTTTTCTTTTAACTTAGGTATAATATTAAATTTCACCTTTTTATCAACTTTTACTTCTTCAATTCTTTTGAATCTTTTAGCATCTTTTTCTTGAAGTCCATCTCCTAATAAACATTTTTCTATTTCTACCTTAATTTGCTGTTCATCACTATTATTAATTATATTAAAAATCCTATTTTCATATAAGGTAGTTAATATAATATTTTGATTATCATATCCTTTAGCAATAATAATAAGTCTAGTGTTAACATACATTTCCTTGAAATATTTTATACTATTTATTATTTCATCTTTTGTATTCTTAATCTGTTTCAGATCTATAACAAAATACTTAACCAGATTAAAATTAACTTTCGTTTGTTTTATATATTTAAAAAAATCTATTTCTTCTACTTCTTGATTTAATATAGTAATGTTTTGCTCTTTGCAAACATTTTTTATTATTTCAGCAGTAGAATTACTTGCAATGTAACTTAACATATTTCTCCCTCCTAATCCAGTACCTTCTCCTCATAAGGCACATTATAAATTACATTGTTAGATTCCAAGTAATCAATATTATTTTCAATCTTATTGTTTGTTTCCTTTCCTAATTTCCAAAACATATTATTTAATATTACGATTATTACCAGAACAACACATATAGCTAAATAACATAACATTTCTTTTTTGTTTTTATCCATTATTCTGCCTCCAGTTCTTCTGATTCCTCTATTTTATGTTGCTGATAATATTTTTTATAAAACTTATCATATTGTAGTGTTTTTCCTTCTTCTTCGCCTAATTCTTCTAATGACATTTCATTAAAAATATCATTATCAAAGACTTTTACTTTGTTTGGCTTAATATCTGTAGTTTGTAATTCTACTAATCTTTTGATGATTTCTTCTCTAAATTTTTGATTTATTCTATTTAAGAAATATCCATAAGTAGAAGCAAAAGGCTCTTGTATGTCTGGATTTGGTACATACATTTCTATATCAACATCCTGATAACAGCGTTCAGCTTCTAATACAATAAAATCAGCAACATCACTTTTTCTAATCTCGTACTTATCATTATTTGATGTTATGACAAACAAAAATCCTTCTTTTTTAGCTATTTCTAACATTTCTTCTCTTGTATATAGTTCGTATGAATTATATTTTTTTCTTTTCATTTTTACCCTTCTTTCTCCATAAATAAATATGGTACAGGATCAATAGCATATTTATTTGATCCCGAATCCGTTCTTATTTCAAAATGTAAATGATCTCCTGTAGAATTTCCTGTACTTCCTTGAATACCAATTATTTGACCTGTCACTACATTTTGTCCTTTTTCAACACTAATAGAATTATCTCTCATGTGTCCATAAAAGCTATAAAAGACATTGCCTTGCTCATCTGTATGTTTAATCTCCACACAATTTCCATAACCATTCTGCCATCCTGCATGAGTTACTTCTCCGTCTTGTACTGCCATAATTCTACTTCCTGCACTTCCACACAAATCAATTCCTGTATGATTTGAATGTACTACTCCATGTGCCTCTCGGTATCCAAATTTACTTGTTATAGCAATAAAATTTTCTATTGGCATTGCTAGTTTTCCTTTATATATAATTTCTCCTTGTTTTATTTCAGTATCTTGTGCTGTATTAGATTCAGAATTACTATTTTTATTCGTTCCAAATAATTCTAAATAAGAACATCCTAAAAGTAATATAAAAATTGTAATTCCAATAGCAATTCTTAACAACCTACTCATAGCTTTTGCCCTTTATAAATTTAGAATCTATCATTTCTAATTCATACTGAAACAATTTGAACATTATATATATTTTTCTAATTCCTGCCATAAATAAGCATTCTCCAACATTTGCATTTAATAACATTTTTTCTTCTTGTTCTGTTAATTTAAATGTAGTTACAATATCTTTCAAGTCTTTTCCATCTGTTTTAAAAAACATTTTATATGTACTATTTGTTAATAAACTTTGACCATATAATCTAATCTTCTCATTCAAAAAGTCCTCTATACTTTGAGTTATAACTACAATACTACTATTATGCTTTCTTGCCATTTTACTAATATATCTAACATATTCTAATGTTTGTGGTATATTTGGATCAACAAGAATATGACATTCATCTGCAATTAGCATTGTTCTTTCTTTTACATCTTTACTTAAAATATCCCATGCATAAGAAAGAATATTATAATATTGTGCTCTCTTATATTGGATTTGAAATTTTTGCATAGTAGATGTATTAAAGACTGTAAGCCTTGTATCAATTTCAATATTCGTATATCCATTCCAAATAATTGATGCTTGTCCTTTACAAATCGGTCTAATAAGTGCCAATAGTTTCTCTAATATTTCATCTGGTTGTTTCTTATTTTTCTTTTCTATTAAAAAATATAAGTCTTCTAATATTGGAAAATCTGTATTTTTTAACTTGCTAATATCTGTATCATTAGTTATATTAAATTTCTTATATAATTCTTCAAATACTAAGTCTAGCTTTGAAAATTCTATTTCAGTAAGTGATGGATATAATATTTGGAAAAATGTTTGTAAAAACTGAAAATGTAATGATAATGCATTTCTACCAGTTTCATCATCACAATTATTTCGTACTTGTAAAGGATTTAATATTCCACCTTTGTTTCCATCGCATGAAACAATTTTTCCATTCAAGTTTTTGCAAAGATATGAATACTCATCTTCAGGGTCAATCACCAGTTGTTTTGTAGTAGGCAATTCATTTATAATCATGTGTTTTACTGCCATACTTTTTCCAGAGCCACTACTTCCAATTACTATCATATTGCTATTGCCTCTTCCTAAGTCTTGTTTCCATATATTAAATATAATGATTCCACCATTTTGACTTATTCCCCAATAATAGCCTTGTTGGTCAATAAAAGTTTCTGTATTAAATAAAAATCCTCCTGTAAATGTACTTGTTAAGATATTTCTTTTAAAATTCTTGCTTAGTTCTGTTTGTATTGTAAAAAATGGTGCAACAGCCTTAAATCCATCCATTAGCAAATAATTTGTTAAGTTTCTAATTTTTAATTTTTGTCGTTGTACTTCCATTTCTACCTCTTTACATTTTCTTTTTAGTTCTTCCTCTTCTTCTGCAGATACTAATATATAAATAGTAAGATATGAAACTACCTCATTATTTTCTATCATTCTGCTGATAATTTCACTAGCTTCTTCAATCTCTTTTTCTTTTAATTGTCTACTTGATTCGTTCTTTGAAATTTTTGCTAAACCTGATGCATCTCTAATTCTAGAATCTAAATTGTCTATCAGTTCCGTATTATCAGTAGGCTCAATATTTATAGAGAATATTGCTCCAATATTATTCACCAAATTACCCAGCCATTTCATTTCTACATTACTTGGATAATGTACAATCGTATAAACCTTGCAAAAACGATTTCCAAAATATATCTTATTTCTTCCAAATTCTAATCCACCAACTGGTGTAATTAAATCAATCAATTCATAGTTGGTCTCCTTTTTCTTCATTTCCATCACCTGCCTTGCTACGAATAGCCTCTGCTATTCTTTGCTGTGCAATTTCATAATACTTTTTGTTAATTTCAAAACCTATGAATCTTCTTCCTTTGTTTATTGCTCCTACAAGTGTTGTTCCACTACCTGCAAAACAATCCAAAACAATATCATCAGGCTTACTTGAATTTTCTATATGATTTTCAATAAAAGCTAATGGCTTAATTGTTGGATGCCCATATTTTTTCTTGTCTACTTGATTCGTTCCAGACAAATAATATTTGTGTTTTGTATGATAATTCCCATATAGTTTCACACCTTTTTCTCGTGCAAAAATCACATATTCTGTATCTGGCAAATAAATATTGTTTGTAAGTGGACTTGGATTTTGTTTATGCCATGTTAAAACCTCATAATTACAATTTTTACTTGTAAAATACTCCAAAAGTTCTTGTATTTGCCTTTTAGAACAATATATGTAGATATTAATTTTCTTCATTTTTTTAATTAGCAAATCTAAAACTCTTAAATCAAATCCATCTTTAAGTTCTAATAATTCATTTGCATAATTATTAAATGTATTTGTTTTTCTTACTTTGTTTAAGTCTAATTTGTATGGTGGATCAATAACTACTAAATCAATGCTATTATCATCTAATAATTTGATACCTTCCATACAATCCATATTATAAATTCTATTGTACTCTAGCAAATTTTCTCCCTATTCTCACGATATTATCTCTATAATCCGTACCTTCCTTTCTAGCAAACTCTGGAATCGTAAAGCTTTTTATCATTAAAATGATATCTGATTTATTCAATATTTCTGTTTCATAATCACAATTTTTAAATCTTTGTTTCCAGTTGTTTGCCCTTTTTAATAAATTATCTATTGCATTTTCTCCGTCTTTTGTCCATATACATAAATAAAATTCATTTTCAATTATATTTTTATCAGCAACAAGTTCATGTGTACAAATAATTCTTTTTTCAACTATTTGAATACTTACATCATCTTGTAGTTTTCTTTTTAGCTCTTGTTGTTCATTTACAAAGTCTGCAATATCAACTTTGCGTGGAATAATAAAAAATGTATATGGGTATTGTTCATTGCTAAATTCAATACTCATACTATTCATTTTATTTTCTAATTCTTCTTCTGAAAATAATTCTGTATTTATAGGACATATTTTTATAAATAAAATTACTTGTCCATCTAGTGTAGTTAAGTAATTATCTTCTATATTTTTTATATTTAAAAATTCATTTAATGTTTTTGTTTTATTCTTGATTTTTATTAAAATTACCTCTCTTGTACTCATACCTCTTTTGCATAAGTTCATATTTTACTATATTTTTAATATTATCAGCCATTGAAAAGTTATTTCTATTTTTAGTAAAAAATACTACTGCAACTACTACACAGCCAATAACAAAGAATGTGGAAATTAACATTACTTTTGTAAAAAGATATATTATGTATGCAATTACTACTGCAACACTAAAAACAACTATTGTTTTTACTAATTCTTCTATTCCGTACCCTTCAAAGAACTCTGTTTTTAATCTGATTTGTGTAGGTATTTTTATCATTTTTTTCATCTAATACCACCTCCACCAGAGCCTCCGACCATTACTTGTAAAATTTCCTCCCTGTCCTTTATAGCCTGTATATTGTGAATATGTAAAACTTGAAGGAAATATGAATCCATCAGAATCTCTATAATAGCTTATATCTGCATAGTAGCCTTTCCAAAATCCTTGACAATCACTAAAAGGTCGCAAATAGCATACATTTTCTACTACTTTACCTGAAGAATATAATCCAAAAGCCTCTCTCAAAGATTCGCCATCAGTAAGTGCTGCAATTGTTTTCCCAGTATCAGTAACAACATATCTTTTGCCATTTATATTTACTACTTCTCTGTTTTGACAATCTTTATCTTCTATTTTTGCAAAAGTTACATCTCCTGTTCCTTCATCTGCAACTCCAATAGCATTTCCAAAATAATCTTTGGGAATTTGTAACAAACTTAAAGAAAGTGTAATCAATACACTTGCAATAATTGTATTTTTTGCAAGTTTTATATATCTTGCCTTATTATCTGGATCAGTTCCCATTTTTATCATAAAAATAAGAAATGTGATTCCTCCAATTGTGATTCCCACATTTCTTAAAACTCCTATGATTTCTTGTAATGCTTCTATTTGCCTCGCCTCCTTCCTCTTGGCATCAATGCTCTCAAGTTTCTTGCAGTATTACCTGCTGTATTTATTATACTTCCATTTGGTTTTATCATATATTTTCCTAATATTGATGGTGTATTAATTGCCACACAAGCAATCGCTATTGCATAAATCAAATGACCATTTGTAATAACTAATATTGATAAATTCATCATACAAAGCTGTGTTACAAGTGTAAAAGCAGTCATTAGAAAAGCTCTTATATATTCTGGAAATACACCTTCATCAGAATTTAAAAGTCCAATACTTGCAAATGCTATTCCCATCCTCATAAGTAACATTTCTATTCCGTTTCATTATAAATTGACATATTAGTATTAGCCAAGTTATAAGTAATACCAAACAAGCTACTGCAGTAAATATTCCTCCTGTAATATTTCCAGTTAATACTTCTGATAAGCTAACTGTCTTTACAGGCATTGCATTTAAAATGCTATCTAAGAAACTTGATGTAATACCTACAAAAATATCATAAACTTCCTTAAAACAAATCATTACAATAACTGCTTTTAACATCCCTATTACTAAATGAATTGGACTTTTTTCAGGATCTCCATTGTCATGTAAAAAATATGTTTTTATTAATTTACTGATAAAAACTATTACTAATATAAAACAAGCATAACTGAAAATGACTTGATATATTCCATTAAAATCTATCTTTGAGCCACCTTGTATTTGAATTGCATTTAGTTCTCTTTCTATAAAAAAAACTAAATTTACCATACTTTTAAATAATGAATTTAGTGTTGCTTCAGAGCCATCAATAAACTTTTGAATTAATTCTACAAGCATATCTGCCATACTGCATCACCTACTCAACAGGAAGATTCACTAATCTTCCTACTTGTAGAATCCTAAAATAACATCAATAAGAGCCAGTCCACAAGTTATAAGTATCATACTTATTAATGTTGTTTTAATATTTTGCATATTTCTTCTTCTTTCCCCTTCATCATTTGTTTTTAAGCAATATACATAGTAAATAAAATAGCCTCCACATATTGTAATTCCTATTCCAGTTAACCAACTAATAATTGCATCTGCTAAATTTTTTGTTCCTGTTACTAATTTTGTATTTTCAAAACTACTTGCATGAACAACTTGTTGAAATGAAAATAATAGAACAACACATAGGATAACTTTAAAAGTAATCCTAATTGTTGTTTTCATCCATTTTGGGAATTGTTTCAATGTTCTCCTTTCTCTTCTTATTCACTCTCCAGTTTTCTCGAAGTGTCTGTATTTCTTCTTCCTCAAATTCTTCAAAATCTTCATCTTTTACTTTATCCCAGATATTCCATATTTTTGCTTTAGATATTTTCCTTTCTTTTCTAGCATTTTCTCTTTCAATTCTTAATCTCTGGTTTTCTTCTTTTGTTCCCATTCCATTTAACTTGTTAAAGTGCATTTGACTAATGTCTGGCACAACTAATAAGGCTGGTTGTTCTCCAGGTATTATAACAATAATAAATGGGCTCATAATTTTTATTACTTCATCTGGTGTTAATAGCTTTCTTGAAATCAAACTCATACTGCTACTAGAATTGTTATATTTAATATTTGTATTACTACTTTCTCCATAACTTTGTACTGTATAAGGTCCAAGTTTGTCCGAAATCATAGTGGCTGTATCAATATTATTGCATCTAAGATGTATAAGTACCATATTATCAAGAATATTTTTTGCTCCCTCTTTGCCGATATTTTTCTTCCAATTGTGCTGTACTTTGAATCGCAATTGTAAATCTACAATTCCTACTTCTAGAAACTGTCAGCATTGATTGGAATGTTTCTATTTTAGTGAAGTTTGCAAACTCATCTAATATGAAGTTCATTCTGATAGGTAGTTCTCCACCTTCAGCTCTACTAATATCTACAATGGCAGTATATAATTGTTGTACTAAAAGACTTCCGTAACTTATGGTATGTTAATTTATCATCATTTAATAAAATATAAATTGCCGTCTTTTTCTTTGCAAAGTCTCTTAAGTCAAAATCAGATTTCTGTATAGTATCTGCAACATATTCACTTACAAACATTTGCAAAGTAGAAAGTGCTGCGGCGACAAAACTTCCTCTAGTTTTTGATGGAGCTGTTGAAGCAACTGCAAAAAACTTTTTGATAGGATCATCAGCCCTTTTATTTTTCATGTATTTATCAATAAGCATTTCTCCGTCATCAGCAGTCTTAAACATTTCAGCAACAAAGTAGTAAGCATTTGTTAATGTTTGATATTCTCTTCTACCTTTGTTTTCAATAACAACAGCCATAATTGCTGTTTTTATAACACTCATCTCTCCATTTACCCATATAGGCTCTGTCTTATCATTTTTCTCAACCAATACATTTACAATATCATTTACTAAATTTTCTGCAAGGGGAATATCATCATTTTCTACTGCATTTATTACTAAATCTAAATAGTTATAATAATTACTTTTTAGAAAATTAATGAAATCTAATGCAATAACATTGTAACCTAGCTCTTTTAATTTTTCTGAAGTATATAAATACAATTCGCCTTTAACATCACTAATAAATAAGTTCTCTCCGAGCTAGTCCGTAACATTGTTATGCTCGGTATTAAAATCGACCTTGACTTTCCTGATCCTGAACTACCTATTAATAATACATGAAAGTTATCATCTATATAATGAATTTTTTCTATATTATTTGTTCTTTCAAAGTTTGTTATAATACCTGCAGACTTTAAACAAATTTTATTGTAATCTTGATTTCTATCAATTATGTTGTATTTAAAAACTCTATCATAGTCTTTTTTCTGCAACCACCAAGCTGTACCGATATTGCCCATCACCAACAGGTGCAGGAATTTCAAGATTATTCGTTAACTTAATTTTCTTACTATGATATATATTTTTTGTTCCATTTGTAAATAAAATTAAAAGAGATACTATTATCAATTCCAATACACAAAATATTGCTAATACTCTTTTTTCTGATATTAGTGTATTAATAATTGATATAGCATCTATATTTAATAAGCTTTCAAAATTTTTACTTAATATAAAATGTAGGCTTACTGAAAAATAAGAACTTACTATTATACTAAATAAAATTGCAATTATAATTAGTATTCTTCTGTTTATTTTTATTCTCCCTTATTGGAACTCTCTAGCATTCCTCCTTTTCTTGTAAATTAAAATAACATCTACTTCAATGTAAATGTTCTGATTTTTATATGTTACAAATCATCTTCCCAATGAAATACTGAACTATTTGATTTTTGTATTGCTAAATCTATTTTTGCTTGTTTTGATAATTCTTTCTTAAATCTTTGCTCATACTTTTTAGCATATTTTTCTTCTTGTCTTGCTGAGAAATAAATACAATTGAATATTTTCCAAATCAAATCTCTAGTATAATTTGTATATCTAATTTGTGAATATACTTCTTTTTCATTTAATAGTATTCTTTCAAAATTTAATACTTGATTTCCTATTAGTTTTAATATTTCCTCTTCTGCCTTTTCTTTTTCTTCTTGTTGTGCTTTTTGAATCTTATCTTGATCCTGAAATTTAAATGATACTATTTTCTGTTTTGCTAGAATATATTTTTCTATTTCTACCTGTGTATCCAATGATGACTCTATTATGCTTTCAGAAATACTATCTACTTGTTTTATAATTTCAGGATACCTTTTTAAATATTGATATTTTATACTTCCTTTTGTATTTTTTAATTGCTCTTTTAAATTTAAAAGTTCATCTGCTATTTTTCTCAATTCTTTATCTTTAACAGGCTTCTTCATTATCTTTTTATTAGCAAAATCCTGTTCATATTGTACCATTTCTTTTATGAACTTCGAATCTGTATTTGCTTTTTTCAATTTTTGTAGCAATACATTTTTTTCTATTATTCCTTTTTTAGCAAGATCCTTTTCCTTATATAGTTCTATTAGATCTTCTCTAAATATTGCATTTGTAAATTCATCTCGCATTTTATTGATTCTACTATAATTTATATAGTAATTCATTTTATCTTTTTGTTTACTCCACATTATAGTTTGTAGATGTGGATGCCCTGCCTCCAAATGAACTACTCCTGTGTATTGCAAATCTTCATATTTTACATTCATCTTTTTTGCAAAACTTACTAATTTACTTTCAAATAAGGCTTTCCATTTTTCCTGTGTATCATATCCAAGTCTTATAGCATCATATTCATCAAGTGATATTGTGCAACGATAGAGTGGCACTTTTTTGTCTGCTAAATTTATTATATATTGGTTAATTGGCTCTATACTTTCCATATTTTCTATATCAGGGAAATCCTTTATTCTACCAAATAAACCATGTTCTGTATTCGGATTTTTTATTGCAAATTCACTATAAGCAAGATAATTTGTATAGCTTTTATGTTTAAAAAATGTACTTCGTTTATTTGGATTAAATGCTTCAAAAAGAAAAACTACATTATTCATTTCGGTACATTTCTCCTATTGTATAAAAGTCGTATAAATCCTGTTTACTCATATTTTCTGTATCATGATTTATATAATAGTTTGCTTTCTTACGAGCTTTAGCCAACATTTCAATAAAATTTTTGTGCATATCATCTCCAAGTAATCTGTATAAAACCTCACCTTGTAAATATGTATTTATTGCACTTGTTCTTAAATTTTTAGCATTTATTTTCCTTTGTGATTTTATAAAAGGGGCTAATTTTGCATCAATCATCCTGTCTAATTCTTTAATTATAAAATCTAAGTTATCCTTATAAATTTGCAAATTTAACTCTTTATCAATTCCACTTCTTACAATATCAGCCTCATATCTTCCTTGTTTTGTAGCCAATTTTTCTAGCATATCCTTTTTATACTTTGGTATTCTTACTATTACAGGAACTAGCTTTTCTTCCTCCTTTTGCTCTTTCAAAATCCACCTCTCTTTCTCCCACAGCGAGAATCAAAATTGCCCTTAGGCAATTTTGCAGGATCAGGGCGATGTCCCCTCGCCCAGTAACTGCCTAAAAGCGTGGCTTTTAGCGTGAAACACAATTTTTTATAAGATATCTACTAGATAGCTCTAATATTCGTTTTCTTCTTCCTTTTCCTCAATCATTGAATTAGCTTTTATTATCTTACTCATAAATATCTTCCTCCAATTCTTCTTTGCTAGTTATATCCACATATTCTCCAAGAATTGATAATGCTTGATCATAACTTTTTGCCTGTGTTGTAATTTTATTGCACATTTCTTTTGCTAGTTCTTCCATATTATTTCTTTTTAAAGTTCTTGATGCAATTCCCATAAGATTAAAAATATTACCATCTTCTCCAATCAATGCACATTTAGGTCTTTTTATTGTATGTTCATCAATTGAATGTCCCATTCTATTTCCAAACATATTATCAATCACTTTTTCATCTTCCAGACTTGTCCCATGATATAAATCATAAATAACATTATCTAGTTCTACTCTATAATCATATTTTGCTAATGTATTTGGAATTTTATCTTTATCAAATATTTCAAAATAATAACCTGATTTTACTGCTACTTTATCAGTTGCAATTGTTTTATTCAAATTCATCTTCCTCCTCTCTTTTCTGATTTTTTTCTAAATCTTCCTTTTCCATTAAATACCCATACTCAGTAAATACACCATTATATGTACAACCTTTTTGTGTATAGTCTTTTGCTAATTTATAGTAATCAATATAATTTTCTAAAAGACTAACATCATCAAAATGACCTGTTTCATTTACTAGATATTTTCCCATATCTGACAAATCATTTATATTAGGCAATAAATTATATCTATTAGTTTTACTTGCATAATCAACTAAATCATGAATGTAATTTATTTCTCTATCTTTGACTTCTAATAATGCTAAAAATTTCTGCATTCTAATATTATCAAAGTTTCTTACTTCTTTACATAGCAATTCTATTTCTTGAAAAGGTGTTAAATATGAATTTTTAAAAAATTTATCTATTTCATATTTCATTACCTTATTAAATCTATCAGACAATATTTCATCAGCAAAATTAACTATTTCACATTTAGTGACATGAGTATCTTGTATTGTCAATTTATTATAATCCAAATTTATAAGCCTAAACTTTTCTTCCAGTCTTTCTTTTGTTGTTGGCAAATATATTGTAACTCTACCATACATATATTTTTCTTCAAATTCTTTCTTGTTTACTACTTCTACTTTTAATATTTTGTCCTTTTCAATTTTAGGTTGGATTAATTCATTGTCTAGCATTTCTCTGGTATTTACCAAAAGTCCATAAGAGCAAAAATTTTCCTTTATATTTGCATCAAATAAATAATTCTCTGCCAATTTTGAAAAATCCATAAATGGAATTACATTAATATCCATTTTATATCCAGGTACTTTTTGTGCTATTAATTTTCCTAACTCATGTAAATTATATTTTTCTATTATCTGATAATCGTTTATATTAGTTATTAATTCAGTTATTTCATTTAGATTTTTTATACTATATCTCTTTACTTCAGCATAAGCATTTAAAATACGGCATTCATTTTCATTTAATTTTGATATCAAATTATTAATTGCTTGTATTTCTTCAATTTTAATATATTCTCTTTTTTCATATTGTTTCTCTAAAAGATTATTAATACATGAATCCATCAATGATACATCTTGTGTTTCATCTCCAAGTTTTACTCTATGTATAATATAATCCGTTGTATCTTCTGTTAGTTCAAATGTTTTCATTTTATCTAATAGCATTGCATTAAATCTTATATAATCATCTTTATTAGCAACAATTACTTTCATTGACTACCTCCTAATTTATCTCGCACGAGAATCGATTTTGTGCCATTTTTATATTTTTTTAGTATAGTTTTACCTCTATAAAATCACTCAAACTCCTCTGTTTCATTTAATTCAGGTATTTTGTATTCCTTAATTTCTTCAATCGATAACTCATTTTCATCTATTTCCTTTAATATACTATTAATTTTTTTCACATCATACCTTATACAATATGTATCTATAATATCTTCTCTATATACACTTCTTGCATATTTATCTTTTATAAATTGTTCTGCTTTTTGTGGACTTAGACTTATAAAACTATTTAATATTTCTTGTGCTTCTCTATCTAGCTTAAATCTTTCTATATAATCTTTTTTCCAAAAAAATAAATTAAATTTACTCTCCAAATTCTTCTTCCTCCTCTTTTTCGTTATTTAATACATTTTTAATCAAAACTTTAGTCACATAAATTGTTCTTTGATTAAATTGTCTTTGCCATGCACCTTCAGATCTAGACCAATGGAATCCATTATGTTTTAATTCACTTCTAATATTTTCATTTGGGATGTCATCAAAAATTATTTGTATTCTATTTATTTCCTTATTATGAATTACTTTCCCACCTTTGAATTCTGTATCTGGAAACACAAGTTGTTCCTGTTCTTCAAGTCTTTTAATTCGTAATTTTGTTTCACGAATATTTGCTCCAATATTTGTGAGTTCCCATGTTGAATGTTCTCTAGCTTTTATACTATTTCTTTCATTTTCTAGTCTTTCTAATTTATCTTTTAACTTTGATATTGCCTCTGGATCATCATTATATATAGCATTATTATTTTCTGCATTTCTTGCTTTTTCTTCATAATATTGACTCTTATCAGACAATTCTATTGATTTTTTTATATCATTATTTGCTTTTTCTATTAATCTTCTATGTCTTTTTTCAGAATGATGTCCTACTAATATTGGTTGTCCAGGTGTCATCATCAATATTCTTTGTGCATTTGAATTTGCTCTTGCATCTGATTCTTCTCTTTTCTTTTGAGATACTATTTTGTATCTTTCAATTCTTCTTTGCCTTCTTTCTTCGTAATCTGCTCTTCCTCCCATTTTCTATCACTTTCCTTTCCTAATATCACACAGCAATGAAAGAACAATGTTAAAACTGAGCTTAACATTGCTACAATAATTAAAATTACAATATACATTTCTTTCTCCCTTCCAAGAAAAAAAGACCTTGTAAAGTTTGTGTTGCATATTAACTCTTTCACAAACTATCTTCAAGTCTTATTCAAATTCTTCTTCATTTTCATTATTCAATTTATCTATTTTATTATATTTTTCTAATATTGGCTTATAATATATTTCTTCCGCGTTTTCTCTTGCTTTTGCTGCATCTTCTAATTTTGTATATTCTCCTAATTCTATACGCTTGTTTTTAAAATAAATATAAGCTCGATACTTGCCATTTTTACTTCTATAACTTACACCTCTTACTCCTGTTGTATTTTGCTTTGTTACTTTGTTACTTAAATAATCAAGTCTAGTTCCTTCCTTATTTATATTTTTTTCTCTATGCTTTTCACATTTTTTTATATTCTGTTTTGCCTTTTCTTTTACTACACACCCACAACTAATTACTTGATTTTTCATAAGATGATTTTTAAGCACTATATTGGTATTACCACAATCACATTTACACTCCCAAAACTCTCTTGTCTGTCCTTGTGAATCTGCCTTTCTTATCATTTTTATAGCTGTTAGTTTTCCAAATCTTTTTCCTGTTAAATCTTCAAAATTATTTTCTAATTTTCTCTTGTTTCTTTCTTCTCTCAACTCTTTTTCCAAGCATCCACAACTTTTGGAATTTCCTTTTATAAGATTGCTTAATAAAACCGATTTTTCATTACCACAATCACATTTACATTTCCAATAGTAACTATAATATACCTGTCCTTTTTTACTAATATTTTTAGTTCTTTTATCAAATTCTATAACAGTTAATCTACCAAATCTTTTTCCTTTATAATCCTTCATATCTGAACAATATTCTCCCAAGAAAATCCTTTTCTTCCAAAATGACCATAATTTGTTGTCTTAGAATAAATAGGCTCTTTTAAATTCAAATATTCTATAATTCCTTCAGGTGTCAAATCAAATCTGTCCTTTATAGCTTTTATAATAATATGTTCTGGCATTCTATTTGTTCCAAAACATTCAATATATAAAGATATAGGCTGTTTCATTCCTATACCATAACTCAATTGTATTTCGCATTTTCTTGCCATTCCATTTGCAACAACATTTTTTGCTATATGTCTTGCCATATAACTTGCACTTCTATCAACTTTACTTGGATCTTTTCCAGAAAAAGCACCACCACCATGTCTTGCTAATCCTCCATAAGTATCACACATAATTTTTCTGCCTGTTAATCCTGTATCACCAATTGCCCCACCAATAACAAATCTTCCAGTAGGATTAATGAAAAACTTAGTTTCTGGGTCTATCATATCAGGATCAACTACTTGTAAAATTACTTTATCTATTAAATCTTTTTGCATAGTTGGTATATCTGCATTTTCTAAATGCTGAGTAGAAATTAAAATACTATCTACTCTAATTGGAAAATCATCAACATACTCTATTGTCACTTGAGCTTTTCCATCAGTTTTTAAATAATCCATTTCTCCATTCTTTCTAACTTTTGCTAACTGCTTTGTAATTTTGTGTGCAAGATAAATTGGATATGGCATATACTCTCGTGTTTCATCACAAGCAAAGCCAAACATAATTCCTTGATCTCCTGCCCCTCCTTTGTTAACTCCAATTGCAATATCATTACTTTGTTGTTTTATGTATTGTTCTACTTCACAACTTTTATAATCCATCGTTGTCTTTTCATCATCATATCCAACTTTTTTTAAAGTTGCCCTTACTATTTTTTCTATATTTATTTTTGCATTTGTTGTAATTTCTCCTGCAACAACCACTCTGTTGCCTGTAATCATTGTTTCTACTGCTACTCTTGATTCTTTATCTTGTTTTAAACATTCATCCAATATTGTATCTGATATTAAGTCAGCTACTTTGTCTGGATGTCCTTCTGTTACACTTTCACTTGTTAAAAAATATCTTTTATATTTCAATTTAAATTCCTCCATTTCTATTTATTGTTCATAATTTAATAACTTTCAATTCTATATAAACATCTTCCCACTCTCCTTGTTAAGCACTTATATCCATTTATTTACACCTCGCACGAGAATCGATTTTGTGCCCTTAAATATAAAAAACAGAGTAGTTATACCTCTAAAAAAGATATAACGCCTCTATTCTGTAACGCACTCTTTATGGAGCATAAGAATATGCTCCTTAGGAGTGCGTTTGTCGATAAAATTAACAAATTCACCCCTCAAACGACCTCTTATTGGGCTAATTCTTCTGTACCTATGTCGTTTAATATTGCCTTAGCCTTTTGATCAGGCATAGCAAATCTTTGTGATAAATATCTAAGAGATGCTGCAAGCTCTCCATCTGGACCACCATATTGACTAATTATAACTTTTGCAAGACGAGGGTCTGTGCATTTTATATTTATAGGATATTGTAACATTTTATTATAAGTCCACATTAAAATTTTCCTCCTTCCCAAGGCCATGGTTCTTCAAGCCATCTCCATTTATTACATGGAAATTTAATTGAAAGAGGTCCATAAACTTTTTGGTATTTATCTGTTATGTCTCTATACTCCTTACAATACTTTCTATGCAAACATAATGCTTTTTCATCATCAGGATGGGTATCTAAATATAATCCTAATTCTGTAATAGCAAAATTTAAGCATTTAATTTTCTCCATCATTTCATCTCTAGTCGGGTCGCAATTATTACTAAGTTCCATTGAAATATTCGAATTCATTGTAGAATTATTACCAGACATATCGTTCATACAATTACATTGTCTATTCATAATATTTTCCATTATTTATTGCACCCCTTTCCTATTGAATTTGTCGCTTCAATGTAATCCAATGTTCTCATAGATTGACCAGACATATAAGGACTTACTAACTCTGGGAAAATTGTCCCCATTTTTAGTCCTACACATGGTTTAAATGTTTTGTCCATGTATTGCCATGGAACATAACTTTGTGCTAACATTGGATTATCTGGAAATACGTTCATTTCATATTCTTCATCAAATCCACATGCACACTCATTATTATCCTCATAATCTGTATATGAACAAACATCATCACATTTATCTTCAATAATATTACTGTTTGTTTCACATGAATTATTGTTCATACAATAACATTTTTTATATCTTCGTGTAAACATCTTAATCCTCCTTTTTAATTTTATATTACATAATATGCTTTTTTTCTTTATAATGTTACAAATACAGGTATTGTAGCAATTGCTTTTCCCTGATTTTATGTTATTGTATATACATTGAACAACATTTTATTTAAAATGCAATAGAAAACTTTATTCCTCCTGTTATAGATTAGATTTTTTATAAATCTATAAAAGCATATAGCTTAATTAAAAGTTATATGCTTTTTCTTTTTTATTTCTAACAACATGCTTTTGGTCTTTTACAAAGTAATAATATTATTGTTGATACTAGGAATACTCCTAATGCAATTGCTAGAACTATTACTGCTGATAATGCTGTTAATATTGTTTCTGCAACCGATGCTCCTATTATTATTCCTATTGTCGTTGAAAATAATATTGAAAGTATTATTGCTACTATTCCTAAACAATTAACTCTTTTTTTGCATCTTTTCTTTGTTTCATAACAATAATTATATTCTTGTGGCTCCATAAAAGTCACCTCCATATAGTGTTATTCTAACACTATACTATATATTATTCTCTATATTCATCTTTTGTTACTTTTTTGTAGGCATATTTAAAGCCTACTATTTAGTAGGCTTTTCGGAGATATTTTTATTCGTCATCTCCGTCGCTAGGGTTATTCTCTCTTTCCACTCTTCTTCTTTCTTCTTCCTTATGGAAGATATAGCAGAAGTATGCTAGTGCAATGATTATCATTGCTTCCATCAGGCCTTGCCCGATTTCCCGAAATTGAATGTTCATCATGACGAGCATTTGTCCTGCCGCCGAACTCTCAATTGCAGTGGTAAGGTGTGGATGCCAAGAAATCCAGTTGACCGCAATGCCAATCACGACCATGGCAATGAGGAATCCGAACTTGAAAACCGGCTCCTGCTGGTAAGCAGTGAAGGTTGTTCCCACGACGCTACCCATAGTAGCGATGATAACATAATGCAAGTATCTCATAATGTACTCTCCTTTTCAAAATATTGATACCTTTATTATACCACATTTTGTTTGAAAAGTAAAATTTTATGTGAACTGTAACAGTTTTATTTACTCATTATTTAATTTAGCTTTTTATTGTTCTAAATATTTTTTTAGGAATTTACCTGTATAACTTCTCTCATTTTTACATATTTGTTCTGGTGTTCCAACGGCAATAACTTCTCCTCCAGCATCTCCACCTTCTGGACCTAAGTCGATTATATGGTCACATGTTTTTATCAAATCTAAATTATGTTCTATTACTATGATTGTATTCCCTGTATCTACAAGCCTTTGTAATATATCTACTAATCTATGCACATCTGCAATATGTAGTCCTGTTGTTGGTTCATCAAGTATATATAATGTTTTCCCTGTTGCTCGTTTTGATAATTCTGTTGCTAATTTTACTCTTTGCGCCTCTCCTCCTGATAGTGTTGTTGATGGTTGCCCAAGTTTTATATATCCAAGTCCAACATCATATAATGTTTGGATTTTTTGTTTTATTTTTGGTATATTCTCAAAAAATTCGAGTGCTTCTTCAACTGTCATATCTAGTACATCAGCAATACTTTTTCCTTTATATTTTACTTCAAGTGTTTCCCTATTATATCTTTTTCCTTTACATACTTCACATGGTACATACACATCTGGCAAGAAATGCATTTCAATTTTATGTACTCCATCTCCATTACAACTTTCACATCTACCACCTTGTACATTGAAGCTAAATCTGCCTTTTGCATATCCTCGCATTTTTGCCTCATTTGTTTCTGCAAATATGTCTCTTATTAAGTCAAACGCACCTGTGTATGTTGCTGGGTTTGAACGTGGCGTTCTTCCAATTGGAGATTGATCTATATTAATTATTTTATCTATATTATCTATTCCTTTTATTGTTTTACATTTACCTGGTTTTTCACTTGCTCCATTTAGTTTTTGTGCAATATTTTTATATAATACTTCATTTACTAGTGTACTTTTTCCTGAACCAGATACTCCTGTAACACATGTAAATACTCCTAGTGGAAATTTAACACTTATATTTTTTAGATTATTTTCTGTTGCATTTACTATTTCAATGTTTTTCTTGTTTCCTTTTCTTCTTGTTTTTGGTACATGTATTTTTTTTCTTCCACTTAAATAGTCTCCTGTAATTGAACCTTCAACTTGTTTTATTTCTTCTGCTGTTCCCTGTGCCATTACATTTCCACCATGTACACCGGCCCCTGGTCCAATGTCTATTATTTGGTCTGCTGCATACATTGTGTCTTCATCATGCTCTACAACTAATAATGTATTTCCCAAATCTCTTAACTTTTTTAGTGTTGCTATTAGTCTGTCATTGTCTCTTTGATGTAAACCTATGCTTGGTTCATCTAATATATATAACACTCCTGTTAGTCCTGACCCAATTTGCGTTGCTAATCTTATACGCTGTGCTTCTCCCCCTGATAGCGTTCCACTGTTTCTTGATAATGTTAAGTATTCTAGTCCTACATCGACTAAAAATTGTAGTCTTGCATTTATTTCTTTTAATATCATGTCTGCTATCATTGCTTGTGTGTCTGTTAATACTAAATCTTTTAAAAATTCTTGTATGTTTTTTATTGACATTGCTGTTATTTCATTTATGTTTTTTTCGTTTATTTTTATGCTTAATATTTCTGGCTTTAGTCTTGCCCCATTACATTCATCACAATGCATATTACTCATATACATTTCGTAAAAGTCTCTCATCCCTTGTGATTTAGTTTCATTATGTCGTCTTTCTAGTGTCGGTATTACTCCTTCAAATGGTGATTTGAATTTTCTTGTTCCAGCATATGATGAATATTCAAATTCTATTTCTTCATTGCCTGTTCCATATAATATTTTGTCTAAAAAGTCTCTTGGTAAGTCTTTTATTTTTTTGTTTTTTATATCTACACCATAGTGCCTGCCTACACTTTCAAAGTACATTCTTGCCATAGTGTCACCTTTTTTCATAGTACTTGCCCCAAATGCTTTTACACCATCATATAGTGTTTTGTTTTTGTCAGGAATTATTAAATCCTCGTCCATTTTCATTAAATATCCTATTCCCAAACATTTTGGGCATGCACCATATGGATTATTAAAAGAGAACATTCTTGGCGTTAATTCTGGAAAACTGAATCCACAGTCTGGACATGCATAATTACAGCTATATAGTATTGGCTTTTCTCCTATTATGTCTATTAATACTAGGTTATCAGCATGTTTTAATGCTATCTCTATTGATTCTGTAAGTCTTGATATTATGTCTTTTTTTATTACTAGTCTATCAACTACTATTTCTATTTCATGTTTTTTGTTTTTGTCTAGTTTTATTTCGTCTGTTAGTTCATAGTTTTCTCCATCAATTTTAACTCTTGCAAATCCTTCTTTTTGTAAGTCTTCTAGTAGCTTTGTATATTCTCCTTTTCTACTTCTTACAACAGGTGCTAATATTTGGATTCTTGTTCCTTCTTTTATTTTCATTACATTGTCTACTATTTGGTCTATTGTTTGTTTTTCTATTTTTTTCCCACAGTGTGGACAATATGGTTGACCAATTCTTGCATACAATAAACGCATATAATCATATATTTCTGTGACTGTTCCTACTGTTGAACGTGGATTTTTTGACGTTGTTTTTTGGTCTATAGATATTGCTGGTGATAACCCTTCTATAGATTCTACATCTGGCTTTTCCATTAATCCTAGAAATTGTCTTGCATATGATGATAGACTTTCTACATATCTTCTTTGCCCTTCTGCATATAATGTGTCAAATGCAAGTGATGATTTTCCTGAACCTGATAGTCCTGTTATTACCACTAGTTTATCTCTTGGTATCTCTATATTTATGTTTTTTAGGTTATGCTCTTTTGCACCTTTTATTACTATTTTGTCATTCATTTTTATTCCCCCTACTTTTGCTCTATTATTATACTACATATACTTTAAATAAACAAGAGTTTGGAAAAATATATTTTAAAATAGTCGTTTACATAAATTTGACTTTTTGTTAAATGTTTGATACAATAGTAGTAGCTTTTAGCTGAAGAACTTTTAAGGAGGACATCGTTATGTTGATGTACGAGTCTCGGAAGGATAAGCGTAATCACAAGGTTAAGGAGTTCTTAACTTCTAACCGAACCGCAATGACCATGTATCTCTACAAGGGCGAGATGTTTGCTCTTTTGAGAGATCACCCAGAAGTGGACATTTCCAACTTCCAGCCCTATCACAAAGATTTGTATGTCTGTGTGGTAGTTAAGAAGCACTAAAGTTCAAAGAGGTTGCTTAATTGCAACCTCTTATATTAATTTTTCTAGTTCTTTTATTTTATCTCTTAACTCTGCTGCTTGTTCAAATTCCATCCTACTAGCATGTTCAAGCATTTGGTCTGTTAGTTTGTTTATTGTTTCTTTTATGTCTTCTTCCTTCTCAAATTTATATTCTATTCCAACATCTTCTGTTTGTGTTGCTTTTATTGAATCTCTTACAGATTTTTTGATAGTTTTTGGAACTATGTTATGTTCTTTGTTGTATTTTTCTTGTATTCCTCTTCTCCTATTTGTTTCACTTATTGCTTTTTCCATTGATTCTGTAAGTTCATCTGCATACATTATAACCTTTCCTTCTGTGTTTCTTGCTGCTCTACCTATTGTTTGTATTAATGATCTCTCTGAACGTAAAAAACCTTCTTTGTCTGCATCTAATATTGCAACTAATGACACTTCTGGTATGTCTAGCCCCTCTCTAAGTAAGTTAATTCCAACCAACACATCAAATTCCCCTAAACGTAGTTTTCTTATTATTTCCATTCTTTCTAATGCCTTTGTATCTGAGTGCATATAATTCACCTTTATATCTAAGCTTTTTAAGTATTCTGTAAGGTCTTCTGCCATTTTTTTAGTTAATGTTGTAACTAATACTCTTTGCTTTTTCTCTACCCTGATTCTTATTTGTTCTAGTAAATCATCTATTTGATTTGATACAGGTTTTACTTCTATAATTGGGTCAAGTAATCCTGTTGGTCTTATTATTTGTTCAACAACATTTTCTTTTGCATGTTGTTTTTCATAATCTGCTGGTGTTGCACTTACAAATACTACTTGATTAATCCTTTTTTCAAACTCATTAAATGTTAGTGGTCTATTGTCATATGCTGATGGTAGTCTGAATCCATAGTTTACCAGAGAGTCTTTTCTTGCTTTGTCACCATTATACATTGCTCTTACTTGTGGTATTGTTGCATGTGATTCATCTATTAATAATAAAAAGTCTTTTGGAAAATAATCAAATAGTGTGTATGGTGGACTCCCTTCTGGTCTGCCACTTAAATGTCTTGAATAGTTTTCTATTCCCTGGCAAAATCCTGTTTCTTTCATCATTTCAACATCAAAGTTTGTTCTTTCTTGTATTCTCTGTGCTTCTATTAATTTGTTTTGTGATTTGAAATATTCCACTCTTTTCTCTAATTCTTCTTCTATTGTTATTATCGCTCTATCTAACTTGTCTTTATTTGTTACATATTGTGATGCTGGTGGTATTAGTACATGACTTCTTGTTCCTATTGCTTTTCCTGTTACAGGATTTATTTCTGAGATTTTTTCTATTTCATCTCCCCAAAATTCTATTCTTATTGATGATTCACTTTGTGATGATGGGTATATTTCCAATATATCTCCTTTTGCTCTGAATGTTCCTCTTTTAAAGTCTATTTCATTTCTTGCATATTGCATGTTTACAAGTTTTTTCATGACCTCTTCTCTTGATTTTTCCATTCCTGGTCTTAGTGATAGCATCATTTCCTGATAGTCTACTGGGTCCCCCAATCCATATATACATGATACTGAAGCAACTACTATTACATCTCTTGTTTCAAATAATGATAGTGTTGCTGAATGGCGTAATTTGTCTATTTCATCATTTATTGATGCATCTTTTTCTATATATGTATCCGATTGTGCGATATAGCTTTCTGGTTGATAGTAGTCATAATATGACACAAAGTATTCAACCCTGTTATCTGGAAAAAACTCTTTGAATTCGGAATATAGTTGTCCTGCTAGTGTCTTATTATGTGCTAAAACAAGAGTTGGTCTTTGTGTTTTTTCTATTATATTTGCCATTGTAAAAGTTTTTCCTGAACCCGTAACACCTAGAAGTGTCTGGAATTTCTTGCCTTCTTCTATTCCTTTTGATAAGTATTCTATTGCTTGTGGTTGGTCGCCTGTTGGCTTATATTCTGAGTGTAATTTAAACATTTTTCCTCCCTTTGTGACCTAAAAAATGACAACTATCAACCAAGAAAATTCGTGTAATTTATCTTTTTTTGGTTTCTTTTTAGTCTTAAAAAGTGTCCTTTTACGAATTAGGTCACAAACTTTATATCAAATCCGTACATTTTCTCTAGTTCTTCTGCTGAGCCATGCTCTATGAATTCATCTGGATATGCGATTGTTTTTATTTTTACATCTTGTAAGTTTTTATCCACGATGAGCTCTTTTATTGTTGTCGCAAGACCTCCAACGCATGTTCCATCTTCAATTGTAATTACATTTTTTGTTTTTTCTATACTTGCTTTGATTTTTTCTGTGTCAAATGGTTTCAAAAATCTTGCATTTATAACTTCTACACTTTTTTTGTTTTCTTCCGTATTCTCTGATTTTATTTTATTGGCTAATTGCATTGCTTTTGCTACCATTTTGCCTATTGCAACAATTGTAATATCGTCTCCCTCTTGTATTTTTTCAGATTTTCCTAATTTTATTTTTTCATGTTTTTCAAATTTTATTTCTGTGTCCTCCCCACCTCTAGGGTATCTTATTGCAACTGGCTTTTTTAGTTTTACAGCGAATTCAAGCATATCTTCTAATTCTTTAAAATCTTTCGGTGCCATAATTGTTAAATTAGGTACGATTTTCAAAAATGCCATATCCAATAGTCCTTGATGTGTTTCTCCATCTGCTCCAACTATTCCTGCTCTATCTATACACATAATTACTGGTAAATTTTGCATAGCAACATCATGTATTATTTGATCATATGCTCTTTGATAAAATGATGAATATATTGGTACAACTGGTATCAATCCTTCTTTTGCCATGCCTGCTGACATCGTTACTGCATGTTGTTCTGCAATTCCAACATCAAAAAATCTTTTTGGAAATTGCTTTTGAAATTCTGATAGCCCTGTTCCATCTTTCATTGCTGCTGTTATTGCAACTATTTTATCATTTTCTTTCGCAAGTTCAATTAATTTGTTTCCAAATATTTTTGAGTAATCTTTTGATTTTGGTTTTGTACTTTCCCCTGTTTCTATATTAAATGTACCTGTTGCATGAAATTTGTCAGGTGTTTCTTCTGCATATTTATATCCCTTTCCTTTTGTTGTTAATACATGTATTAATACTGGTCCTTTTACTTGTTTGCTTGTTTTTAATATACTTTCTAGTTTTTCAATGTTATGTCCATCTACTGGTCCTAAATATGTAAATCCAATGTCTTCAAAATACATTCTATTTATTACTAATTGTTTTATTGCTCTTTTCACTTGCTGTATTATTCTAACTGTTGTTTTTCCTACAATAGGAATTTTGCTTATTTTACCTTTTATTAATTTGTTTGTTCTTGTATATAGTTTTTTTGTTCTTAGTTTTCCTAAAAATTGGTTTAGCCCACCCGTATTTGGAGATATGCTCATTTCATTATCATTTAGTATTACTGTTATATTACAGTCACTATATCCTGCATCATTTAATGCTTCTAGTGCCATTCCTCCAGTTAATGCTCCATCTCCAATTACTGCTATTACATCATTTTTCTTTCCTTGTAATTCTAAAGCTCTTGCCATTCCAAGTGCTGCTGATATTGATGTACTACTATGGCCTGTATTGAAACAGTCTGCTTCTGTTTCATTTGTTTTTGGAAATCCTGCTATTCCTTTGAATTTTCTTAGTGTTTTTAATTGTTCTCTTCTACCTGTTATTATTTTATGTACATAACTTTGGTGCCCTACATCCCAAATTATTTTGTCTTCTGGAACATTGTATATACTGTGTAATGCTAATGTTAATTCTACTATTCCTAAGTTTGATGCAAGGTGTCCTCCATTTTTTGATACTACTTCTAAAATATAATCTCTTATCTCTTGTGCTAATTCTTCTTTTTCTTTTATTGATAATTTTTTTATATCTTCTGATGAATTTATTTTTTCTAACATTTCTTTGCTCCATTTTCTTCATATTTTAATGCTATTATTTTATCATATAATATCGTTTTTAACAAGTAATTCGACAAAAACGTTGACATTTCAGCATTTTCATGGTATAATTCTTCTACATTCCAAAAAGGGAGGTATATATATGTATATCTGTACGCTACAACAGCTCCTGCCCAAAATCGAGCCGTTCCTTGAGAATGACTCCTACTCCCGGTTCGTCTTTGAACTGGGAAAGGTGCCTGATGTTGAGGCCACCTTCAGGAAACTGCTGGTGCAGAACCCCGCATGGTCTAAGGCTGTCGAAAACGCCATGACCAAGGATGAAGGCGAAGTGTACTTCAATTATGAAGCTCACTTCATCACCAAGAAGTCCGAAAATGACAAGCCCCAGCCAAACTCGTTGGATCTTGGCATGTGGGACTTCGGGACGAAGCCTGTTATCGCTGTCTACAGCTACCATTATTCTGTGGATCGATAACAACAAACGTACAGAAAATGAGAGTGGTTCTTCCACTCTCATTTTTATATAAAAGGAAGTTCTTTGAACTTCCTTTTAATCTTCTTCAATATTATACTTTGGTCTTGGTGTATATTTTGTATGTAGTAATTTATGAGCAATTTCACTTCCTGGTTCATGTAAAAATTCTTCATATAATTTTTTTATTGCAGGGTTTTCATGTGATTTTCTAATAGTGCTTTTTTCATCAATTGAATATAAGCAATCTGCCCTAAGTTTTCTAACATCAACTTCTCTTCTGATTTTAGAACTTTTTATTGGTTGTCCTCCACCCATAACACATCCACCTGGACATGCCATGATTTCAACAAATTGGTAATCTGCTTCTCCTGATTTTATTTCTTCCATTATTTTTTGAGCATTTGCTAAACCACTTACTGCAACAACTTTTATATCCTTTCCACCAATATTTACAGTTGCTCTTTTTATTCCGTCTCCACCTCTGACTTGCTCAAAATCTATTTTTGGTAAATCTTCTCCTGTAAGTGTGTCTTGTGCAGTTCTTAATGCTGCTTCCATAACTCCTCCAGTTGTTCCAAATATTGCTCCTGCTCCTGATGCTTCTCCCATTGGTTGGTCAAATTCTCCATCAGCTAATTTTTCAAATTCAATATTGGCTTGCTTTATCATTCTTGATAATTCTCTTGTTGTTATAACATTATCAACATCATATAAACCATCATTTTGCATTTCAGCTCTTTGTCTTTCAAATTTCTTTGCAATACAAGGCATAACTGAAACCATGTAGATTTTGTTAGGGTCAATTCCTTCTTTTTGTGCAATATATGTTTTACATATTGCTCCAAACATTTGATGTGGTGATTTACAGCTTGATAAGTGTGGTAATAATTCAGGATAGTTCATTTCTATGTATTTTATCCATCCTGGTGAACATGATGTCAACATTGGTAAATTATCATTTGATTGGAATCTTTCGATAAATTCATGTGCTTCTTCCATTATTGTTAAGTCTGCTGCTGTATTTGTGTCAAATACCTTATTAAATCCTAATCTTTTTAATGCTGTTACCATTTTTCCTGTAACATTTGTTCCAATTGGCATTCCAAATTCTTCACCTAATGCCACTCTAACAGCTGGTGCTGTTTGAACTATAACATATGAATCTGGGTCTTTTAGTTTAACCCATACATCATTTATTGTTTCTTTTTCATGTAACGCTCCTGTTGGACATGCTTGAATACATTGCCCACAATTAGTACAGTTTACATCATTTAAGCTGTGATCTCCAACTGTTGATATACATGAGTGAAATCCTCTATTTATACAATCTATTGCTCCAATTTTTTGTACATTTTTACATGCTGCCACACATCTTCTACATAATATACATTTATTAAAGTCTCTTACTATAGATGGTGATAAATCGTCTATTTTGTGTTTTGCCATTTCCCCTGGAAATTCTACCTGTAAAACATTAAATTTTACAGCCAATGCCTGTAGTTCACAGTTTCCTGAACGTGTACATGTTAGGCAGTCTTTTGCATGATTAGATATTATTAAATCTAATATTACATGTCTTGCCTCTAGTACATTATTTGTATGTGTATGTACTACCATTCCTTCTTCAACTGTTTGTATACATGATGTTGCAAATCCTCTTCTACCTTCAACTTCAACAATACACATTCTACAGTCTCCAACTTCATTTATGTCTTTTAAGAAACATAGTGTTGGAATGTCTATTCCTGCATGTTTGGCTGCTTCTAATATTGTTGTTCCTTTTGGTACTCTTACTTTTTCTCCATCAATAGTTAGTGTTACTAAATTTTCTTCCATTTCTTTTCCTCCCCCAGTTTCTTAATTTCCTATTGCGTGGAACGGACAATTTGTTAGACAGGTTCCACATTTAATACATTTTTCTTGGTTTATTGTTCTTGTTTCTCTACCTTCTCCTTCAATTGCATTTACTGGGCAATGTCTTTGACATAATCCACACCCTTTGCATTTTTCAGGATTTATTGTTATTTTTGATAAGGCTTTACATTCTAGTGTTTTACATTCTTTTTCTATTGCATGCTGTCTAAATTCTTCTCTAAAATACTTCAAAGTACTTATTACTGGGTTTGGAGCACTTTGACCTAATCCACATATACTTGATTTTTGAATATTTACTGCTAATTTTTCTAGTCTATATATATCATATTCTGAGCCTTCTCCTGAACATAATTTTTCAAGTATTTCTAACATCCTTTTTGTTCCGATTCTACATGGTGTACATTTTCCACAACTTTCACTTACAGTGAATTCAAGATAGAATTTTGCTAAACATACCATACATTTTGTGTCATCCATTACTATTAGTCCACCAGATCCCATCATTGAGCCTATTTCTTTTAACGATTCATAATCAATTGGTGTGTCTAAGTGTTCTGCCGGTATACATCCACCTGATGGTCCTCCAGTTTGTGCTGCTTTGAATTTTCTACCATTTGGTATTCCTCCGCCTATATCAAATACTATTTCTCTAAGTGTTGTTCCCATTGGAACTTCTACAAGCCCTATATTGTTTACATTTCCACCAAGTGCAAATACTTTTGTTCCTTTTGATTTTTCTGTTCCTATTGACGAATACCATTCTGCACCATTTAATATTATTCTTGTTATGTTTGCATATGTTTCAACATTGTTTATTAATGTTGGTTTTCCCCATAGTCCACATTCTGCTGGATATGGTGGTTTTACTCTTGGTTGACCTCTTTTACCTTCTATAGATTCTAGTAATGCTGTTTCTTCTCCACATACAAATGCTCCCGCTCCAAGACGAACTTCGACATCAAATTCAAAGTTTGTTCCAAATATGTTTTTGCCTAATATTCCATATTCTCTTGCTTGGTCTATTGCCTTTTGAAATCTTTTTACTGCTATAGGGTATTCCGCTCTAACATATATATATCCTTTTGTTGCTCCTATTGCATATCCTGCTATCATCATTGCTTCTAATACTGAGTGTGGGTCACCTTCTAGTATGCTTCTATCCATGAATGCTCCCGGGTCACCTTCGTCTGCATTACATACGACATATTTTTGGTCTGCTTGATATTTACTTGTTATTTCCCATTTTGTTCCTGTAGGGAAGCCTGCTCCTCCACGTCCTCTTAGTCCTGAATCTTTTATTATTTTTATTACATCTTCTGGTGACATTTCTTTTAGTACTTTTTCTAATGCTTTGTATCCATCAAAAGCTATGTATTCATCTATATCTTCTGGATTTATTACTCCACAGTTTTTTAATGCAATTCTTTCTTGCTTTTTGTAAAAGTTTAATTCATCTAAACTGTTTACTATGCTTCCATCTATATCTTTACATAATAGTCTTTCTACTTTTGTTCCTTCTATTATGTGTTTTTGTATTATCTCCTCACAGTCTTCTGGGGTTACATTTGAATAAAATGTGTCTTCTGGTCTTATTATTACTATTGGTCCTTTTGCACATAGTCCAAAACAACCAGTCATTATTACTCTTACATTTTCTATATGTTTTTCTTCTATTATTTTTCTAAAGTTTTCTAATATCTTAGGTGATTTTGATGAAGTACATCCTGTACCATGACACACTAATATATGTTTTTCTCTTGTGTCTGCATTTGTGTTTACTCTTATGTCTAGCTCTTTTCTTTTTTCTTGTCTTATGTTTTCTATTTCTTCTAGAGTTTTCATATTCTATTCCTCCTTATTGCTTAGTTCATCTAATACTTGATCTAGTTTTTGTACTGTTGCTTTTCCATATACTTCACCATTTACTGTGAATACTGGTGCTAGTCCACATGCTCCTACACATCTTGTTTCTTCTATTGAGAACATTCCATCTTTTGTTGTTTCTCCTGCCCCTATTTTTAGTCTATCTTTTAATCTGTCTATTATTTTTTGTGAACCTTTTACATAACATGCTGTTCCTAAACATACAGCTATATTGTATTTTCCTTTTGGTTTTAATGTGAATCTTGAATAAAATGTTACTACTCCATATATTTCTGCCATTGGTATTTTTAAGAATTCTGATAATTGTTTTTGTGCTCTTTCTGGTATATATCCATAGTGTTCTTGCACTTCATTTAACATTTGAATTAAGTTGTCTTTTATTGGTTGATATTTTTTACATAGTTCTTCTAAAAATTCGTCTTTTTTATTGTATCCACAACAACAAGTTTGTTTTTTTTCCATACTTATTCCTCCTAAGATATTTATATTTTTCATCATATGCATTATATCAAATGATTTGATTTTGTACAATGTTTTTTGTCGAAAAAAAGTACAGAGTCATGGAATTTTTCCACTTTTCTGTACTTTTTGTTGAACATTAATTTTTATTTATTTTTTACTTCTAACATGTAATGTTACTCCTGTTCCTATTGCTGCAATTCCTATTACTATGAATATTATTGCTCCTATTCCACCTGCTCCTGGTAATGTTGTTCCTGATTTGTTTATTACTGTCATTGGTGTTGCATATGATGTGTCATTTATTGTGAATTTTTGTGGTTTGTTTAATGAGTTATAGTATATTTCTCCATCCTTTGGTGCTTTTGTTTCTACTAGGTAGTATTCTCCATATGCTAGTCCATAGTATGATGTTGCTCCTTGTGCATCTGTTGTTAATACTATTTCATTTCCTTCTGAGTCTTTTACAAATTTTTGGTTTCCTGCATCTTCTATGCTTAATGCTAATTTGAATTCAGCTCCTGGTAATAGTTTACCTGTTTGTGT
>CAKPJC010000015.1 GCA_934162535.1 uncultured Clostridia bacterium
TTTATAAAAGATGTAACAGGATATGAAGAAGAAGAAATAGAAAAAATAAGAAAAGAAACAAAAGAAAAACAAAAAGAGGAAAAAAACTGAAAAATACATACTTAAAAGGTACAAATATGTTTGTACTAAGGCAAATAAATAACAAAATTAATACAACAGTTGTAAGTATGAGTGTAATATGTCTAATGTTATTTATGACAATTACGATACTATCTTCAAGCTTATCATTAAGAAACACTAAAGAACAATGGATTTGAGGTGCATATTTCATAGCAACATATGAAGGAAGTAAAAATATAATAAAAGATGAATAAAAAATATTTGTAAAAGACTACACAAAGTATAAAAAATATGTTACAATAAAAAAGAAATTTTTGGTAAAGATGGATAAAACCAATATATAGAGGTTCAAAAGCCTTGAAAATAAATTAAAAAGGAGGAGATAGAAAATGTCAGGACATAGCAAATGGCACAACATACAAGCAAAAAAAGGAAAAGCAGATGCAGCAAGAGGAAAAATATTTACAAAACTAGGAAGAGAACTATTGATAGCAGTAAAGCAAGGTGGACCAGACCCAGCAGGAAACTCAAAACTAAAAGACGTAATAGCAAAGTGTAAAGCAGCAAATATGCCAAATGACACAATAAACAACGCAATAAAAAAAGCGTCAGGAGAAGGAAATACAGCAACATACGAAGAAATAGTATATGAAGGATATGGACCATGTGGAGTAGCTGTAATAGTAAATGCAAACACAGACAACAGAAACAGAACAGCAGCAGATGTAAGACATGTATTTGATAAAGCAGGAGGAAACTTAGGAACAACAGGATGTGTATCATACATGTTCAACAAAAAAGGAATAATAGTAATAGAAAAAGCATCAACAAAAATGGAAGAAGAAGAATTAATGATGCTAGCACTTGATGCAGGAGCAGAAGACTTCAACGCAACAGAAGAAGTATATGAAATAACAACAGAGCCATCTGACTTTACAGCAGTAAGAGAAAAACTAGAAGAAGTGGGACTTGAATTTTTAGAAGCAGAAGTTCAAATGGTACCAACAACAACAGTAGCATTAGACGAAGCAGGCAAAGAAAAAATGGAAAGATTGATTGAAAAACTAGAAGATTTAGATGATGTAATGGACATATATCACAATTGGGAAGAATAAAATAGAAAAAGAAAAGGGGAAATGAAAATGCAAAAGAAAATTATAATTGCTGTAATAATATTAATAGTATTATTAGGAGGAGGATTTGCATATGCATATTTTGGGACAGATGCATTCAAATCTGATAAAGAAATCTTTTTCTCATACCTAACAGAGAACAAAGATAAACAATCAAAAGAAATTGCACAAAAATTAGAAGAATATTTAGACAAAAAAGAAAACAAAGCATACACAAATAAAGGAAAAGTATCACTAAATATTAGTGGGGCAGATGATGAATCACTTGAAATGCTAAATAATAGCAAAATCACATTTGAAGGAAAAATAAACAAAATACAAAATGAAGCAGAACAAGAAATAACATTAGACTTTTCACAAGGATATAATATACCATTAACATACATACAAGATGGAGATATGTATGGTATAAAATCAGAACTATTAGGAGACAAAATTGTATCAGTAAGAAATGAAGGACTAAAAAATCTTGCTGAAAGATTTGAAATAGACTCAACATATGTTCCAGACAAAATATGTGTAGATGATTACAAATTTACAGAAGAAGAACAAAAAATACTAAAAGAAAGATATTTCTCATATATAAGAGATAGTCTAACAGATGATATGTTCTTCAAAACAAAAAATGGAAAACAAAAAGTAATAACAGCAAAAGTTCCTGAAGAAAATGCAGTAGCAATTATAAGAGAAATGGCAAACGAATTTAGAAATGATGAAATCATATTAAGTAAAATGCCAGAAGGACTTGATAAAGAATCATTCCAAGAAAGCATTGATAAATTCATATCAGGACTAAATGATTCAGAAAACCCAAACAACAGACTTGACTTAAGTGTATATATAGAAGGCAAAAAGCTATCAAAATTTGAAATGATATATTATGAAGATGACGAAATTTACGGAAAAATAACAGCTGAAATCAAAGACAACACAATAGAAACAAGAATATATGAAAAAGATCAATGTGTAACAGAAATATCTATGAAATATGATGTAACAGGAGATGATGTTACAACAGAAATGTCAATAAAAGTATTTGAAGATGATAGCGAAGATATAACAGAAATTGCATTAAAAGCTGAATATAAAAACCTATTAACACTTGATAATGTTGAGGAAAACCTTACAGCAACAGTAAAAGCATATGAAGATGAGATGAAAGTAAATTACACAAATTCAGTTACATTTGATGAAAATGTGGATATAAACGGAATAGACCAAAACAAAGCTGTAATTATAAATGATGCAACAGATGAAGAAATACAGGCAGTAATATTAAGTGTATACCAAAAATTAGGTATGGTATAAAAATAAATAAGTTCTAAAAATAAAAAAAGAGCATATATATATAATATATGTTCTTTTTTTATATACTAGGAAAGTAATACTTTCCTAGTATATAAAAAGCTATAATCGCTAGCCCTTTGAGATTTTCTCTTTTTAGTCGAAAACTCAAATCGGGCGAGAACAAATAACAAAAGAGAAAAGGTGATAAAAATGTCAGGGCTAGAAAAAGTACTAGAATACTTGCCAAGAGAAATAAGAAACACAATATTATCTAATATGATAAATAACATAGAAGAAATAAGACTAAGAGTAGAGAAACCACTATGTATAAAAAACATGCAAGGAATAAAAACATTAGAATACATAACAAAACAGCAAGATATACTACAAACATTTGAAAGAATATGTGAAAACTCAGTATATTCATATAGAAAACAAATATGTGATGGATATATAACTATAATGGGAGGAAATAGAGTAGGAATAGTAGGGAGTGCAGTAATAGACAATGGACAAGTCATAAATATAAATTATATTTCAAGTTTAAACTTTAGAATAGCACAACAAAAGATAGGATGCAGTTCAAAAATAATAGAAGACATAATAGACATACCTAATAATTCTATATATAACACACTAATAGTATCACCACCAGGGTGTGGCAAAACAACATTATTAAGAGACATAATAAGAAATTTAAGTAATGGAATAAGTAATATAAAATTCACGGGAAAAAACGTTGGAGTTGTAGATGAAAGAGGAGAAATTGCAGGAATGTACAAAGGAATTGCACAAAATGATATAGGGATAAGAACAGATGTAATAGACAATATGCCCAAAGCAGAGGGAATGAGACTACTAGTACGTTCAATGGCTCCAGATATAATTGCATGTGATGAAATAGGAAGTAGAGAAGATGTTGAAGCTATAGATTATGCAATGTGTTCAGGAGTAAAGGGAATATTTACAGCACATGGGAAAGATATGGAAGATTTAGCTAAAAATCCAGAGTTATCAAGACTTTTAAATAAGCACATATTTGGCAGAATAATATTTTTAAATCCACAAAAAAGAGGAGATACAGAATGTATCTATATGTAGATAGGAGGAATGTATGTTAATTTTAAAAATTTTTTTATTATTAATCATATTTATATTATCAACAATCATCGGAATTGCAATTGCAAAAATGTATGAGAACAGAGTCAAAGAACTACAAGAATTCAAAGGAACATTAAATGCAATGAAAACCAAAATAAAATTTACATATGAGCCATTAGAAGAAATATTTATTGACATATCAAAAAATGACAAAAACAATATATCAAAAATATTTAAGCAAATGTCTGAACAAATAAAATACAGAAGTGTAGAAGATGTTTGGACAAGTTGTATTCAAAATGCAGATATAAGTATAAAGCAAGAAGATAAAAACATATTAAAAAGACTAGGAAAGTTATTAGGACAAACTGATGTTGAAGGGCAAATAAGTGAAATAGAAGTAACTCAAAGCTTTTTAGAAAACCAGATAACCAAAGCAGAAGAAGAAAGAAATAAAAATCAAAAAATGTACAAAACACTCGGAGCTGTGGTTGGACTAACATTTGTTGTAATATTGATATAGGGGGAAATTATAATGGACATAAACTTATTATTTAAGATAGCTGCAATAGGAATACTAGTTGCAGTATTACATCAAGTTTTAGTAAGAGCAGGAAGAGAAGACCAAGCAATGATGACGACACTTGCAGGACTTGTAATTGTATTATCCATGGTAATACAAGAAATAAGCAAATTATTTGAATCTGTACGAACATTATTTAATTTATAATTAAGGAAGGGATGATAATGGAAGAAATAATAAAAATAATTGGGATAGGACTAACAGGACTAATAATAGTTGTAATATTAAAACAATATAAACCAGAATATGCAATATATGTATCAATAATAGCAGGAATATTAATACTATTTCTTGCAATGCAAAAATTAGGAGGTGTAATAAATCTATTACAATCAATATCAGAAAAAACATACATAAATAAAAGCTTTTTAGGAATACTACTAAAAATAACGGGAATTGCAATATTAACAGAATTTGCAACAAGTATATGTTCTGATACAGGAGAAAGTGCAATAGCAAGTAAAATAGAAATGGGAAGTAAAATAATAATAATCGCAATGTCATTACCAATTATAACAAGTTTATTAGAACTAATAATAGAAATATTACCTTAATTATAATTTAAGGAAAGGAATACATATGAAAAGAATTACTATAGTAATAATCATAGTATTATTGTTAATGCCAATTACAGTATATGCAGAAACAGAAGAAGAAATAATGAAAACAACAAAAGATACAGTAAATATATCAGAATTTATAAAACAATCAGAAAAATATACAGGAGAATTTTTAGAAGATGTAGACATATCGAAAACATTAGAGCAAGCTATAAAGGGAGATGTAGATAACAATAAAATATATAAAAAAGTAATTTCACTTTTAGGAACAGAATTTAGTTCAAGTTTAAAAATGCTAATAAGTATTTTAGTAATAATAGTAATACATGGAATTTTAAAATCAATAACAGACAATCTAAAAAATAGCAATATATCTCAAATAATTTACTTTGTTCAATATATATTAATAGTTACACTAATCATGTCAAACTTTACAGAAATAATAAATTTAGTAAAAGAAACATCAAGTAATTTGGTAGGATTTATAAATGTACTAGCACCACTTCTATTGACATTAATGGTTTACACAGGAGGAATAACAACAAGTACAATGTTAGAGCCAATAATATTATTTGTAATAAATTTTGTGGCAAATATTATAGAATCTGTACTTATTCCAATAATGATGATAGTAGTGGTATTTTCAATAATATCCAAAATATCAGACAAAGTACAATTGGACAAACTATCAAAATTCATGAAATCAGGTGTGGTATGGTTTCTTGGAGTAGTATTAACTCTATTTGTAGGAGTAGTATCTTTAGAAGGAACATTAGGAAGTAGCATTGATGGAATTACAGCAAAAACAACAAAAGCAGTAATGTCAAATGCTATACCTGTTGTTGGAAAAGTCATCGGAGATGCTGTAGACAGTGTTTTAGGATGTGGTGTAATACTAAAAAATGCAGTAGGATTTGTAGGAGTAATAATTATAATTGGAATATGTATAATACCAATTATAAAAATTGCAACATTAACTATAATGTATAATTTAGCATCAGCAGTTGTACAACCAATTGCAGATGAAAAAATAGTAAAGCTATTAGAAGAAATGGGTGGTATTTTTAAAATACTACTGGGAATATTGTGTTCAATATCAGTTCTTCTACTAGTTGGAGTAACATTAGTTATAAAAATATCAAATAGTGGGATGATGTATAGATGATAAATTTTTTAAGTACATGGGCTGAACAAATAATTATTGCAGTCATAATAGCAACAATAATTGAATTGATATTACCAAATAACAAGAATAAAAAATACATTCAAATGGTAATTGGAATATACATATTATTTAATATAATATCACCTGTAATAAAAAACAAAGAGGAATTTTCAGTAGACAAATATAAAATAGAAGATAACACAGTAAGCTCTGGATATGTGTTAGATCAAAGTTCAATGAACAAGAGATTAGAAAAAATATACTTAGAAGAATTAGAAAAAAATGTGAAATCAAAATTCCAAGAAAAAGGGTTTACTGTTAGTAAATGCACAATTGATGCAGTGCTTGATACAAACAAGAAAAATGCAGGAATACATTTAATAACTGTAAAAATAAAAGGACCTGCTGATAAACAAGAAATAGAAAATGCGAGAAATGAATTATCAGAAGAATATGAAATAGATTTAGAGAAAATAAAAATTGTGATTACATAGATTTGGGAGGAAAAAGATATGTTTAAGAATTTTTTAAAGAAAAGTGATGAAGAAAAAAACAATAAAAAACAAATAGAGAATATTGTAGTATTTATAATAATATTAATAGTAACAGTATTGATAATTAACAATATGTGGTCAAAAGATGAAAAACAGGAAGAAGAAGATACATCAAAAGTATTGGCACAGACCGGTTCAAATAATATAGAAGGTAATAATGACAATTTAGAAAAAAGATTAGAAAATATATTAGAAAGCATAAATGGAGTGGGAAAAGTAAAAGTATTAATTAAATATTCCACTAGCAGTAAAATAGTTGCAATGTACAATGAAACAAGTTCAGAAAGTACAACATCAGAAAATGATTCTGATGGAGGAAATAAGAATGTTAAAGAAACTGAAAGTAAGAAAGAGGTGGTGTATTCAGACAAAAATGGGAAAAATGAGCCAATAACAGAAAAAGTTGAGATGCCTGTAATAGAAGGAACAATCATAACTGCACAAGGAGCTTCAAATGCAAACACAAAATCAGCAATTGTAAGTGCAGTTGAAGCGATTACTGGTCTTGCAGTACATAAAATACAAGTATTTGAGATGGGAGAGTGATTAAATGAAACTTAGTGGAAAGATAAAAACAAGTTCGGTGGCTGTATATGTATTAGCACTTATGCTTGTAACAGTTGGATATTGGAATTACATATCAAAAGAATCACAAACACTTGAAACAGTGAGTGTTGGAAATGATACAAGTGAAGAGACTAGAGATAAAAATTTGGGAGATGCGACACTTGTTAGTAATAATGAATTGATACAGGAAGAAAATGCAAAAGATGAAAAAGATAACAATAGTCAAAATACAGAAAACAAAAATGTTGAAAAAAACAATAAAGATGATGGATATTTCGGAGAATCAAGATTGGCAAGAGATACAATGTATTCGCAAACACTTGAAACATACAAGGAAATGATAAATAATTCTAGTGTATCAGAAGAGCAAAAGACGATTGTTACACAGGAAATAACTAAATTAAATAAAGAAAAAAATGCAATTATGATATGCGAAAATTTAATATCAACAAAGGGATTTGAGAATTGTGTGATATTTGTAAATGTGGATAGTATTAGTGTTATTGTAAAGGCACAAGAATTAAAAGCAGATGAGATAGCACAAATACAAAATATTGTTTCAAGAGAGATGGATGCTAAAATAGAAAATATACATATTATGAAAAAATAATTGATATTTTTGTTGGTTTATGATATCTTGTAGATAGTTAATGTAAAATTATAGAATAGGGAGAAAAAATGGGAAAAATTATAAGAGAATTGAATGGAAATAGAGAAAAAGGAACAATAACTTTATTTGTGCTGATGGCATGTCTATTTTTTACATTTGTTTTATTGGAAATATATGTTTCAAACTTAAATAGACTTCAACTACAGGAACAACAACTGAATCAGATACAAAATAATTATAAGAGGAATATAGCTAACATACAAGAGATACATGAAGATTTACAAAAAAAACAAATAAAAATAGATGATGTTCCAATAACTTTAACCTATAATGGCAAAGAGCAAAAATGGGAACCAAATATTACCGATGAAAATAATGTAAAATTGATTAAGAATAAAGATTATAATATTACATATAATCCAGAAAATTGTGTAGATGCAGGAGATATAGAAGTCACAATTACAGGAGAAGGAAAATATACAGGCGAGTATAAATTTAAATATACGATTGAAAAGGCAAAGTTAAAAGTTAAAACAGGTAGTAAAGAGAAACCATATGATGGCACAGCATTAACATGTCCTGAAATAACTATAGATGGATTTGTTAATGGAGAGACTGCAAAGTTTTATACAACAGGAAGTCAAACGGATGTTGGATCAAGTGCAAATTCTTTCATGATTGAATTTGATGAAACTGCGAAAATAGGAAATTACGAGATTATATCTAAAGAAATAGGAACTCTTACAGTTAAAGCACGCATAGTAACACCTTAAAAAAGCTAAATAGAGTTTAATTGTAACTTTGATTTGTTAGAAGAGAAATAATCTAGATTATATAATAGCAACAATGCAAAAAAATGTAGACATTTATTTTTGATTTTGTTGTGATCCTAAAAAGGAATGAAATAAAATGATGGAAAAAGTAAATGTAAAAAAGAAAATTGGATTTACAATAATAATATTAACGATAATACTATTAAACATATTTATAGGTTCAAATATAAAGCAACCAATATGGATAATACAAACAGTGCTATGTATATTCATGACAGTATATTTAATAATAAGTAAAATAAATAAAAAAAGAGACATAATAATAAAGGGAAAAATAGACATTGCAGTATTTGCATTTATGATAGCAACAACAGTTCCACTATTATTAAAAACATATGTATCATTAGAAGGAACAATAAATTTCATATTGAAATACTGGTCAGTATATGGAATGTATATACTGGTAAGGAATATTGTAACAGACGAGAAAAAAGAAAAAATTATAATTGATATATTTATAATATCATCAATAATTCCAATAATATTTGGAATAGATAAACTAACATTTAATCTATTAGCTCCACTTTTAGAACTAATAGATGCAGTAAAAATAGATGATGTAAGGATGATTTCAACATTTGGATATGCGAATACATTAGCAGCATATTTGTCATTAACAACATGTTTAGCAATATCAGAATTAGCAAATTCAGAAAAAATAAGAAATAAAATAGCATATATAATATATATAATTATAGCAAGTATAACAATAATATTAACACAGTCAAAATTTGTAATAGCATTAATACTATTTATAATAATGTTATTTGTTATAAAAGGAATAAAAGACAAAAAAATATCAAAAAAGTGTATACTTACAGGAGGACTAATAATTGTAGCATTTTTTATATACTTTTTTATAGCGATAAATATTAGCAAGCCATTAAAAATAAAAGAAAATGAAAAGAATTGTGTTATAAGGGGAATAGAATCTAATGCACAATATGAATTCGCATTAGACATAGATGCAAAAACAGAAAAAGATTATGATATATTTCAAATAAATATAGTAGAAATAACAAAATACTTTTCAGAGAAAACAATAGGAAAAATAACATTTTCAAATTTCAATGGAACAAAAACAATAAATGTAACAACAAATTCTGAAATAGACCACATTGAAATAAGAATAAAAAATCAACTAAACCAAGAATTAACAATAAAGGGATTAAAAATTAACAACAAGCCATATATTTTAGAATATAAAATAATACCAGAAGAGGTAGTAAGAGTGTTTACAACATTCAACTTCAAGAATCCAAGTGTATGGCAAAGAACTGATTATTGGAAAGATGGAACAAAGATAATAAAAGAAACTGGCATAATAGGAGCAGGAGGAAATACATGGAGAGTACTATATGGACAGGTTCAAGACTACCTATATTATGCAAAAGAAGCCCATAGCTATATATTAGAATTACTAATGTCATTTGGCATTTTAGGCTTAATGAGTTATATATTTATAATAGCAATAACATTGAAAAATAGTATAGAACTAATAAAAAATACAAAACAAAATCATAAAAAAAACAAAAACATGTTAGCAATAATAATAGGGATAAGTATAATAACGATACATTGTTTAATAGATTTTGATATGTCGTATTTAATCATAGAAATGGCATTTTACATATTTATAGCAATATTAAACCAAGAAGATAAAAAGATGTGCAATAATAGAAAAAATTTGGATACAATTGTATTATTGATATTTATAATAATTAGTATTGGAAACATACTAGGATTAATAGCACAAGCAGCTGAAGATGAAACAGGAATTACAAGCAATAAAATTGCACCATGGATTTCAAGGTATCAATACAACAAAATAGTATATATTGAAAATAATAAGATTAAAGATAAAAATAAGATTAAGTATTTGAAAGAATATATAAAAAATGAACCATATCAACATCAAAATGTTATATACGAAATAATGTGTAATCAAATTGCAAAAGACCCCAAAATAGAAGATACAGAATACATACTAAATACTTGGAAAAAAATAAAAAAAGAAAGAACATATGAATTAGAACCATTACAAAAAAGAGCAGAAATAATGTTTAATTTTTCTCAAGACTTGTTAGATAAAGAAAATGAAGAAACAACCAATCTTGCAAAAGAAGTTTTAAAACAATTGATATCGGAATACGAACAATACAATGAAATTATACTTGACTATAGAAGAAATGGAGAAATAGAAAGTATAACAAAGTATAAACATGAATATTATACGAATATATACAAAGAGGCAATAAATTTACTAGAAAAATAATAGGAAAAATAAATAATCAATATATAAACAAAGATAATCATTTAAGAGGTAGATATGGACAAAGAAATAGAAGTGTTATTATCAGTAATGAAAACAAAAAACGAAGAAGAATACAAAAAAATACTACAACGAAATAATATAAAAAGTAATGTTATAGCGATAAATCAAGTGGAAAAAGAAACAGATATTTTTAATATAAAAAATGGTAGACAAAAAATACTTTCATATAAAGAAAAAGGTGCTAGTAGAAGTAGAAACAGGCTTATTGAAAATGCACAAGGGGACATATGCATATTTGCAGATGATGATACTAAATATGTTGAAAATTATGAGAAAATAATAAAAACAGAATTTCAAAATAAACCTTATGCAGATGTCATAATATTCCACATAGAAAATGAATATAAAAAAAGAGAGAAAATAAAGAAAATAGGCAACAAAAAATTGAACATTTTAGACATTATGAAAGTAAGGACTAGTGAAATAGCATTAACAAAAAATGCAATAGAAAAAATAAGAAAAATGAATATAAAATTTGATTGTAACTTTGGACCAGAAGGTACATTTAAAAAAGGAGAGGAAACGGTATTTATTTATACACTACTAAAAAAAGAATTTGAAATATATAGTGTAAAAAAGAAAATTGGTTCAGTTTATGATACACAAAGTACCTGGTTTACAGGCTATAATAAAAAATATTTATATGATCAAGGAGCTATATTTTATAAAATTAATCCAAAGTGGTACAAATTTTTTAATTTACAATATGTAATTAGAAAATACTTTCAATATAGAAAAAATGTAAATATTCATAATGCATATAAACAAATGTGCCTAGGTGCTCAAAAATGTAAAGAAATATATAATATAAATGAAAAAATACAAGACATTTGAATATAAGGGGAAATAAATGAACAAGAAAATAAGTGTTATAGTGACTATATATAATACTCCAAAAATATATTTAAGAAAATGCATAGAAAGTATATTAAATCAAACATTAAAAGAAATAGAAATAATATTAGTAAATGATGGTTCAAGAGAAGAAATTAAGAAAATATGTGAGAAATATGCTGAAAATGATAAAAGAATAAAATTAGTAAATCAAGAGAACCAAGGAGAATCAGGTGCAAGAAATACAGGAATAAAAAATGCTACTACGGATAATATAACATTTGTGGATAGTGATGACTGGATTGAAAAAGAGACATGTGAAAAAATATACGATTATATAGAAAAGATAAATTCTGAATATGAAATGATAATATTTAACTGTTTTGTGGATTATCAAAAGAAACAAGTAAAAAACATGTTTTACCCAAAAAAAGATTTACTGGATAAACAAGACATTGAGGAAATACAATTACAAAATATAGAGAAAGGAATGTCAAAATATTATCCACCAGAATCCAATATCTCAGTGCCATGGTCGAAAGTGTATAACAGGAAGTTTATAGAAAAAAATAATTTAAAATATATTCCTAATATAACAAGAATGACAGATGCAATTTTTAATATGGAAGCATTTGAAAAGGCTCAAAAAATATATGTATTGCAAGAATATTTATACCATTATCAACAAAATGATTTTTCTATATGCCAAAAATATTCAGAAGATACAATAAAATATTATGAAACATATTTTAAGTTTGTGAAAAAATATATAGAGAAATATAATAAAGGTGAAAAATTTGTAGATATTTTAAATATTAAAATTATTACAAGCCTAGATAGATATATGTATAATTACTTTTTCCATAAAGATAATGCAAAAAAATTTAAGAATATAGAAAAGGAATTTAAAGAAATTCTTTCTAAAAAACTTTATCAAGAGGCTATGGGTGAGGTGAAAACAAAATATTTAAGTACATATCAGAGGTTGGTGCTTAAAGGTGCAAAAAAAGGAAATATAATAAATTTGAAGCTATTATATGATATAAAAAGGTTTGTAAAAAATATGACAATATAAACTGTAAAATTATTGATTTTTTTATTGTTTTGTGATATTCTTCAGATGTTCGAGATGAAAATCGATTTACAATAAAAATATATTAGGAGGTTTAATTATGGAATTAAAAGGAACAAAAACAGAAAAGAATCTTATGACTGCATTTGCAGGAGAATCACAAGCAAGAAACAAATATACATATTTTGCAAGCAAAGCTAAAAAGGAAGGATATGAGCAAATAGCGGCAATATTCCAAGAAACTGCTGATAATGAGAAAGAACATGCAAAAATGTGGTTCAAGTTATTAAATGGTGGAGAAATTGGAAGTACTGTTGAAAATTTACAATCTGCGGCAGATGGAGAAAATTATGAATGGACAGATATGTATGCCGAATTTGCAAAAGAAGCAAAGGAAGAAGGATTTAACCATATTGCGTATTTATTTGAAGAAGTAGCTAAAATAGAAAAAGAACATGAGGAAAGATATTTAAAATTACTAGAAAATGTAAAAGAAGGAAAAGTATTTGAAGCAGGAGAAGTAAAGGTATGGAAATGCAGAAACTGTGGACATATAGTAGTTGGAACAAAAGCACCAGAAGTATGTCCTGTTTGTAGCCATCCAAAAGCATATTTTGAGATAAAAGCAGAAAATTATTAAAAAAATAAAATAGATTTTTTACATAAAAATTGTAGAAAGTCTATTTTTTCCTTTACAGTTATTGAAAAATGTAAGAGTTTCTTATATAATATGATGTATAAATAATAAAAAACGGAGGATAAGAAATGAAGTTTTTTACAAATGATATGATAAAAAAAGGAGAAAATGGAGCAATAACATTATTTGTATTAATGGCTTGTTTATTTTTTGTATTTATATTATCAGGAGTGTATATATCAAATCTAAATAAAATGCAGATGCAAGAACAACAACTAGAGCAAATTAAAGATAATTATGCAAGGACAATAACAAATTTTGAAGAACAAGCAGGTCCAAAACCAAAAGAAATATATAGTGAATCTGGACTTGAGGAAGAGGCAGAAAATAATATTGATTTATTTGAATATGAAATAATTAGTAATGAAGAAATTGAAGATACAACATTTGCTCAGTCACTACCAAAAAAAACTGCCAGAATAACTAAGATAAAAGATATGTATTGTAATAGTGTAGACGGTGGAATATATAATCCTGAAGTGGGGGCAAAAGTAAATACATACTATCAAATAAAAAATTACAAAGGAAAAGATATATCTGATACTCTAGTAATTCCATATCAAGCAAAAATAAATGGTGAAATGTATAGAATAACAGAAGTGAATTTATTGGTATATGGATGTCAAAGTCCCAGTGTTTTGAGGGATAGAGAGGGGTATGAATTACCTAATGTAAATACAATAATTTATCCTAATACTGTAAAAAAAATCTTTACAACAAGTAATAATGTTTATAGTAACAACTATACTATACAAAATGTTATCTTGCCAGAAAGTCTTTCAGAAATAGGAACAGATGCATTTAGAGTGACTAGAAAATTAAAGAACATAACAATGCCAAATAGTGTAACAAGTATAGGGAGTGAGGCGTTTTATTATAGTGGATTAACTAGCATAACAATACCCAATAGCGTAACTAATATAGGTAACAATGCATTTCGTTATTGCTTCGACTTAAAAACAGTAAATTACAAAGGAACACAAGAAGAATGGAACAAAATTACAATAGGAACTGGTAATGAAAGTTTAACCAATGCAACAATAAATTACAATTATAAAGGAAACTAATATAGTACAAAATTATTCCCCAGTATATGTAATACTGGGGTTCTTCATACAAATAAAAAAGTGGCCTTATAAAAAGCCAATTTTTTATTCAAGACCATATTTCTTTTTAAATCTATCTGCTCTACCACCTTTAGTATCAAGTCTTAAATTACCTGTCCAATATGGATGACATTTTGAGCAAACATCTACTTTTAAATCTTTTTTAGTTGAACCAACTTCTAAAACATTTCCACAAGCACATGTGATAGTTGTTTGATTATAATTTGGATGTAAATCTTTTTTCATCTGCAAATTCACCTCTTTCTTACAATAGTAATTTTTGCCATATATTATATTACCATATTTTTTTTGAATTTTCAAGTTATTTATCTAATTTTTTGTCTTGCTCTTCAACTTGTTGTTGATTAACATATGTCGCTGAAGATTCTAATTCAGCATTTAATGACATTTTATGTATTAGTTTATTCATGATATTAAAAATACAAGCTATAATTAAAATAAATAAAAAAAATTTTTTCCAATACTTTGCTAACATAGTAATCTTCCTTTCAAGTTAATACATAATTAATTATACTATATTTTTAGATTTTGTCAATATTATTTATCATTTTAGGGCAAAATAATTATAAAAAAGTATGAAAAGGAGTTCAAAAAATGAAAAAGATAATAATCTCGGTACTAATTTTAGCCCTAATAATTGGTACAGGAATATGGTGGTACTCTAATCAAAAAAGGGAAACACAAAAACCTATTATTGAAAATGAATCAAACTATACTGCAGAGAGAAGCAGTACAAAAACTGAGCAAAGTGAGGTAAATGAGTCAAATAACAATAATAATACAAACAATGAAAGCAATCTAGAAAAAGATAAAAACCCCACTCAAGAACAACAGAACGAACAAAATGAGCAACCTAAAGAAGAAGTGAAAAAAGACGTAACAAAAACTGAAACTGAAATATCGAGTTTTACAACCAAAATATACAATAAAGAAAAAGAAAGACAAAATAATATGTCAATAACATGTAATGCACTAACTAATAAAGAAATAAAACCAGGAGAAACATTTTCATTTTGTGATACAGTAGGAAAAGCAACAACAGCAAAAGGGTACCAAAAAGCAGACATATATGTAGATGGAAAAAAAGAAAAAGGTCTTGGTGGTGGTAATTGTCAAGTCAGCACTACACTATATAATGCAGTAACAAAAGTATCTGGAATAGAAGTCACAGAAAGGCATCAACACAGTGGTCATGTTCCATATATACAAGATGGAAAAGACGCAGCTGTTGCATATGGTGCATATGATTTAAAATTTAAAAATAATACAGGGAGCACAATAAAAATTGTAATGGAAAAAACAAAGAACAATGTTACAGCTAAAATTATAAAAATAGATTAAAAAGGCATGAGAATGCCTTTTTAAATTATGCAAATACAACTATACTCGTAACAAAGAAAACCACTTATTAAAAATATGTGCAGACATATTTAAAAGATCAATTTTTTCAACACTATTATCAGCTATTAGATTTACGGACATAAGCTGAGTATTTCCAGAAGAATATGTTACTGTCCCAAGGATTTGCCCTTTAGTAACAGGTGCCTGAACTGAATCAGGTATACTAATCTCATAAGAAATATTAGCTTCTTCTCCTTTTTTTACAAGAAAAGATGGGGAAGTTTCATAAACGGCATTTACATTTGATGTAATTCCTTTTGAAACAGTAATATCTTTCAAAGGTTCATTAGCAGAACCAAAGGATTTGTAAGTATAATTATTAAATCCATAATCTAATAAACTCATGGCATTTTGAAAACGTAAGGCAGATGTAGGAGCTTTTAAAACTACAGCTATAAGAGATAAACCGTCACGAGTTGCAGATGCAGAAAGATTATATAATGCAGTAGAAGTTGAACCTGTTTTTAGCCCTGTACAACCAGAATAATTACGAACAAGTTTGTTTGTATTAGATAAAGCAGATTTGCCATCTCTAAGAGAATCTGTCCAGATTGTTGTATATTGAGTTATAGTAGGATGTTTTGTTAATAACTCACGAGACATCAAAGCTATATCATAAGATGATGTTACATGACCATCTTCATCAAGACCATGGCAGTTTTTAAAACATGTGTCATTCATTCCTAATTCTTTTGCTTTAGCATTCATCATCTGAACAAAGCCTTCTTCTGTTCCACCGAGATATTCTGAAAGAGCCACTACACAGTCATTTGCAGAAACTACACAGATGGCTTTTAACATATCATTAACACTTAGAGTTTCTGTTGTATCTAACCATATTTGTGAACCACCCATCTTTGAAGCATTTTCACTACACGGAATCTTTGTATCAAGTGTGATTTTTCCTGAATCAACAGCTTCCATTATAAGAAGCAAACTCATTATTTTTGTAACACTAGCAGGTCGTAATTGCTCATGTTCATTAGAACTGTATAATATTTGACCACTGTTTTGTTCAATTAATATACATGAACCACAGTCAAGATTTAATGTGTTGGCATTAGCACTAGCAGAGTTGGTCGCTGATACAGGTAATACTGGCAAAGAATTACTCCAAGAGTAAAATGTTGCTATGGCTGTATATGGAGAAAATAATATAAAAATAATTAAAAGTATAAAAGTGACTTTGATATATTTAATGTTATTCATAAAAACACATTCCCTTCATATTACATTGTTTATTATATGATATGTAGGAATACATAGGAATATTCTAAAATACGGTTTTGAATTCCTAAACATTAAAATCCAAAAATTTTATCTAATATATCCTAAATCATGAAGTCGGTATAAAGATTTATTAGAATTATATCAAAAAAATACTGATTAAACAATTAGTTCATCATAGTAAACATGGTGATTTTTATTATATTTGATTTTAATTTAATTGTACTTGAAAAATGAAATATTTGATAGTATAATATCAATACATATAATAGAATGTATGAATTTACTGGGAAGAAAGCATGGCAACCAGGCTGGGCGTATGTAATATATTAAGTAGATATAAAAATGAGGAAAGAGAATAATAATGAAAAAACTAGAAAAAGAAGTTAAAATTTTAGAAGTAAATAAGAATGAACTAGAAAAAAGGCTGAGTAGAATTAATGCAAAAAAAATAGAAGAAAGCTTACAACAAATATATGTTTATGATTTACCATCAATATATGCAAGATTTTATGATTGCCTTTTACAATTAAAAAATATTGATAAACCATATCAATATGAAATATGTAGAGATAAATTGCAAAAAGTTCTAATAGAAGTGGATAATTTAACGACGGAGGAAGAACAAGAGACTATAGAACAGGGGAATTCTACTAAAAGTTTAGTAGAATTATTAAATAAAACCCAAAATGAGAATTTACTAAGTAGGTTTTCAGATGAAAAAATAGTAGAAATAGTAAAAAAATATAAAATTAACCCTAATAAATGGGTAAGGCTTAGAAAAACAAACGAAAAAACTGTATTAACAATAAAACATATACTTAATGCAGATATGCAGGCAAATAATAATGTAAATATGCAAAAAGTAATGGAAACGGAGATGGAGGTTCCATCAATAGAAGAAGCTAATAGTATACTTGAACAATTAGGATTGTCTTTTAGAAATTATCAAGAAAAAAATAGAATAACATATGAAGTTGATCGTGTTGAAGTTGATATTGATACATGGCCATTAATTCCTACATATGTAGAAATTGAAAATGATTCAACAGAATTAATACAAAGTATTATAAAAAAATTAGAATTACAAGAACATGAAATAGTTTCATGCAATACAGTTGATATATATAATAAATATGGTATAGATTTGTATCAGTTTAGAGAATTAAAATTTTAGAAATACAAAGAAATAGGTAAGTAAATTAGTAACTTATCTATTTCTTAATTTATGTTTTATAATCCAACAAGTAAAACTCCACAACCATCAGTAAAGCAAGGTAACCTTATTTCCATTCTTTCTAATAAAGCCCTCATCAATAAGAAGCTTAAGTTCCCTCATCATAGCACTTCTATCAACACTCAGGAAGTCAGCCAAATCAGTATAAGAAAAAGGGATAGAAAAAGTCTTGCGCAAGCCCCTTTTAGAAAGAATCTCAAAATAAGACAAAATCTTACCTCTAATATTCCTTTTAGTAAGAAGTTCAATACGAAGATTCAAAGAGACAATTTGTTCCAAAAAAAGCTCACTCAAATTACTAATAAGAATCCTGTGAAAATCACAATTCTTTTTACACTTAGTAAGAAGAGTATCATAAGTAAAAAACAAAACTTCGGTATTCTTCTTAGCAACGGCAAAAAGTTCATTATTAATGTTAGCAGGATAAAAAGCCTCTCCAAAAACATCATCAGCAATAAAATGACCAATAATAGTTTTAGTTCCATTAAGGTCATATCTAACCAAATCAACCTCTCCAGACAAAACAATACATATTTGATTACGTTTCTCGATATAATTTGTAACAGTTTCACCTTTCGCAAATTTTTTCGTTTGTGTTTTATTACAATTATTTTTAAAATTTTCTATAAAAAATTTTTTATCAAATTTAGTATCCATAAAATAACCCCCCATAAATCTTAAAATCTCTAATACCATACATTCTAAAATTTGACATAATTATTATACCAAAAATTATGAAAATGTAAATAAATTATATTTGATTTTCGTTGCAAATGCAACAGTTTTTTTAAAAATTAACTATATAATTTAGTTATCAAATCAAAGGAGGAAATGGAAATGAAAGTTATCAAAAGGGATGGAAGAACTATAGAATTCGATAGAAACAAAATAGGAACAGCTATCGAGAAAGCAAACAAAGAAGTAAGAGGAAAAGAAAAAGCAACAAAAGAACAAATCAATGAAATAATTGCATATATTGAGGACTTAGGCAAAAAAAGAATATTAGTAGAGGATATCCAAGATATTATAGAAGAAAAGCTAATGGAATTTGACAAATACGAATTAGCAAAAAAATATATAGTATACAGATATACAAGAGCATTAGTAAGAAAAGCAAATACAACAGATGAATCAATATTAGGACTAATAAGAAACGAAAACAAAGAACTTGCAGAAGAAAACTCAAACAAAAACACACTATTAGCATCAACACAAAGAGACTACATAGCAGGAGAAGTATCAAGAGATTTAACCAGAAGAATACTATTACCAGAAAAAATATCAACAGCACATGAAGAAGGCATACTACATTTCCATGATGCAGACTACTTTGTACAACCAATATTTAACTGTTGTTTAATAAATATTGGAGACATGTTAGACAATGGAACAGCAATGAACGGAAAAATGATAGAAACACCAAAAAGCTTCCAAGTAGCGTGTACAGTAACAACACAAATAATAGCAGCAGTAGCAAGTAATCAATATGGTGGACAATCCGTAGACCTAAAACACTTAGGCAAATACTTAAGAAGAAGTTATAATAAATTCAAAAAAAGACTAACAGAAAAATATGGTGGAAAACTATCTAAAAATCTAATAGAAGACATGGTAAAAGACAGAGTAAAAGAAGAATTATCAGCAGGAGTACAAACAATACAATATCAAATAAATACATTAATGACAACAAATGGACAATCACCATTTGTAACACTATTTTTACATTTAGAGCCAGATGATGAATACATTGAAGAAAACGCAATGATAATAGAAGAAGTATTAAAACAAAGAATACAAGGAATAAAAAATGAAGTAGGTGTATATGTAACACCAGCATTCCCAAAACTAGTATATGTTTTAGATGAACACAACTGTTTAAAAGGTGGAAAATATGACTACCTAACAAAATTAGCAGTAAAATGTTCAGCAAAAAGAATGTATCCAGACTACATATCAGCTAAAAAAATGAAAGAAAACTATGAAGGAAATGTATTCAGCCCTATGGGATGTAGAAGTTTCTTAAGCCCATGGAAAGATGAAAACGGAGAATATAAATTCGAAGGAAGATTCAACCAAGGTGTAGTAAGTATAAACCTACCACAAATAGGAATAATTGCAAATGGAGACGAAGAACGTTTCTGGAAATTATTTGACGAAAGGCTTGAACTATGTAAAGAAGCACTAATGTGCAGACACTATGCACTATTAGGTACAAAATCAGACATATCACCTGTTCACTGGCAAAATGGTGCAATAGCACGTTTGAAAAAAGGAGAAAAAATTGATAAATACTTATATGGAGGATATTCAAGTATATCATTAGGATATATAGGAATATATGAAACAACAAAACTAATGAAAGGTGTATCACACACAACACCAGAAGGACATGATTTTGCAATAAGAATAATGAAATACTTAAAAGAAAGAGTAGAAAGATGGAGAAAAGAAACAAACATAGGATTTGCATTATATGGAACACCAGCAGAATCACTATGTTACAGATTTGCTCGTATAGATAAAGCAAAATTCGGAAGTATTCCAGATGTAACAGACAAAGGATATTATACAAACTCTTACCATGTAGATGTAAGAGAAAAAATAGATGCATTCCATAAACTAAAATTTGAAAGTGAATTCCAACCACTATCAACAGGTGGAGCAATATCATATGTAGAAGTGCCAAACATGAGAAACAATATAACAGCGCTTGAAGAAGTTGTTAAATTTATATATGACAACATACAATATGCTGAATTTAATACAAAATCAGACTATTGCCAGGTTTGTGGATATGATGGAGAAATGGTAATAAATGATAATAATGAATGGGAATGCCCACAATGTGGAAACAAAGACCATTCAAAAATGAATGTAGTTCGTCGTACATGTGGATATTTAGGAGAAAATTTCTGGAATATAGGAAAAACAAAAGAAATAAAATCAAGAGTAATGCATTTATAATTTAATATGAAAAGAAAAACAAAAAATCGAAGTGATTTCATAGAGAAATTACCTCGATTTTTTTACATAAACTATTGAAAATTGGAAACAATATGATAGAATATAACAAGGCAAAAGAAAAAATTGCAAAGCTAAAAAAGAAAAGGAGGTCTTTCAATATGGAAAGAAAAGTAAGAGCAGTACAATATGGAGTAGGCAAAATGAGTTTATACACAATGAGATATGTATATGAGAAAGGTGGAGAAATAGTTGGTGCAGTAGATGTAAATCCAAATGTAATAGGAAAAGACATTGGAGAAATACTTGGAACTGAAAATAAAGGTGTAACGGTTGTAAGTTCAGAAAATGCAAGAGAAATGCTAAGCCAAACAAGACCTGATGTTGTAATAGTAACAACGATGAGTCTAATAAAAGATGTAGAAGAAGCACTAGTATTATGTGCTGAATTAGGAATAAATGCAATAACAACATGTGAAGAAGCATTTTTTCCAGCTAATTCAAACCCAAATATAACAAAGAAAATAGATGAACTAGCAAAAAAGAATAATTGCACAATAACAGGAAGTGGATATCAAGACATATATTGGGGACAATTAATTTCTTCAATTGCAGGTTCAACACAAAAAATAACAAAGATAAAAGGAAGTTCAAGCTATAATGTTGAAGAATATGGAATAGCATTAGCTAAAGCACATGGGGCAGGACTTACATTAGATGCATTTGACAAAGAAGTTGCATCTGTAGACAGAATCAGTGATGAAGAAAGACAAAAAATAATAGAAAGTGGAGAATACTTACCATCATATATGTGGAATGTAAATGGTTGGTTATGTGAAAAATTAGGATTAACAGTAAAATCACAAACACAAAAATGTGTACCACAAACATATAAAGAAGATTTATATTCATCAACATTGGGAATGACAGTAAAAGCAGGAGATGCTACTGGAATGAGTGCAGTTGTTACAACTGAAACAGTTGAAGGAATAACAATTGAAAGTGAATGTATAGGAAAAGTATATGCTCCAGATGAATTTGACAAAAACGAATGGACAATCTATGGAGAACCAGATACAACAATAGTTGTAGCAAAACCAGCAACAGTTGAATTAACTTGTGCATCTGTTGTAAACAGAATACCAGATGTTATTAATGCAGAAGCTGGATATGTTCCAACAGAAAGAATGGGAGAATTAACTTACAAAATCAAACCATTAAACGAATATGTAAAATAATAAGAAAAAACCGTTGGCAAAAACAACGGTTTTTACAGCCCCTATAAAAAGCTACAATCGCTAGCCCTTTGAGGTTTTCTCCTTTTAGTCGAAAACTCTAATCGGGCGAGAACAAATCAAAGAAAAATTGAAAATTTTTCTTATTTGTTTAATTCTATCACTTATTACTTGAAAAAAAGCAAAAAAAATAGTACAATATATGTGTAAAAAACGGAAAGGAATATGATAAAAGTGAAACTAACAGAATTTAATTATGAGCTTCCAGAAGAACTAATAGCGCAAACACCTATAGAAAAAAGAGACGAATCACGACTAATGATATTAGATAGAAAAAAACAAACAATAGAACACAAAATATTTAGAGAAGTAATAGACTATTTAGAACCAGGCGACTGTTTAGTTAGAAACAACACAAAAGTATTACCTGCAAGACTATATGGAAAAAAAGAAACTGGAGCAAAAGTAGAATTCTTATTACTAAATCAAATAGAAAAAGATATATGGGAATGTATAGTAAGACCAGGTAACAAATTACATGTAGGGGCAAAAGTAATATTTGGAGAAGGAATATTAGAAGCGGAAATATTAGAAACATTACCAGGAGGAACAAGAAAAGTACAATTCAATTATAAAGGAATATTTAATGAAATATTAGACGAAATAGGGCTAATGCCATTACCACCATATATACATGAACAATTACAAAACAAAGACAGGTATCAAACAGTATATGCTAAATATCAAGGTTCAGCAGCAGCACCAACAGCAGGACTTCATTTTACAGAAGAACTACTAAAAAAGATAGAACAAAAAGGAATAAAAATAGCAAATGTAACATTACATGTTGGAATTGGAACATTTAGACCTGTAAAAGAAGAAAATATAGAAAAACATGATATGCACTCAGAGCATTATTACATAAAAAAAGAAGATGTTGAAAAAATAAATCAAACAAAAGAAAATGGAGGAAAAATTATTGCAGTTGGAACAACATCATGTAGAGTATTAGAAACAATAGCAGACGAAAAAACAGGGAAAGTAAAAGAAGCAGAAGGAGACACAAAAATTTTTATATATCCAGGATATAAATTCAAATGCATAGATGGACTAATAACAAACTTCCATTTACCAGAATCTACACTACTAATGCTTGTATCAGCATTAGCAGGAAGGAAATACATATTAAAAGCATATAATGAAGCAGTAAAAGAAAAGTACAAATTCTTCAGTTTTGGAGATGCAATGTTTATAAAATAAAGAAAGGGAAAATTATGAAACAACCAGTAACATATGAACTACTACACGAATGCAAACAAACAGGGGCAAGAAGAGGAGTAATCCATACACCACATGGAGATATACAAACACCAATATTCATGCCAGTTGGAACACAAGCAACTGTAAAATCAATGACACCAGAAGAATTAAAAGAAGAAGTAAAGGCACAAATAATACTATCAAATACATATCACTTATATTTAAGACCAGGACAAAAAATAGTAAAAGAAGCAGGTGGATTACACAGATTTATGAATTGGGATAGACCAATTCTAACAGACAGTGGAGGCTTTCAAGTATTCAGTCTAGGAGACTTGAGAAAAATTACAGAAGAAGGAGTCGAATTCAAATCACACTTAGATGGAAGTAAACATATATTCACACCAGAATCAGTAATGCAAACAGAAGAAGACCTAGGAGCAGATATAATTATGGCATTTGATGAATGTTGTCCATATCCATCAACATATGAATACACAAAAAACTCTATGGAAAGAACAACAAGATGGGCAAAAAGATGTAAAGAGGCACACACAACCATAGACAAACAAGCATTATTTGGAATAATACAAGGAGGGTTTTATAAAGACTTAAGGGACAAAAGTCTTGAAGATTTAGTCGACTTAGATTTACCAGGATATGCAATAGGAGGAATAAGTGTAGGAGAACCAAAAGAAGAATTTTTAGACATACTATATTATACTGCACCCAAAATGCCAAAAGACAAGCCTAGATATTTAATGGGAGTTGGAACACCAGACTACCTAATAGAATCTGCAATAGCAGGAATAGACATGTGTGATTGTGTACTACCAACAAGAATAGCGAGAAACGGAACAGCAATGACGGGGAATGGAAAAGTAGTAGTAAGAAATGCAACATATGAAAGAGACTGGGAACCACTTGATTCGGAATGTGATTGTTATACATGCAAAAACTACACAAGAGCATATATAAGACATTTAGTAAAGGCAAATGAGATACTTGGAGTTAGATTACTTTCAATTCATAATCTAAGGTTCTTGACTAAATTAATGGAAAGAGTTAGAATAGAAATAGAAAATGACAACCTAGGAACATTCAAAGAGGAATTTTATAAAAAATATGGCTATATAAAATAGGGGGAAAATCCATGGAATTATATGATGAAGATTATTATCAAAAATCAAAGAAAAAAGCGAAATTACCTATGATTATAGGTATTACAATTGGAATATTAGTAGTAATAACAATTGCAATAATATATTTTATAATATATTTAAGTAGTTCTGTAATGAAAATACAAATAGATGGAGTAAATACAGGAGAACTAGAAAAAATACTTGACATTGAGCAGACAGAAGCAGGAAAGAAAATATATATACCAATAAGAGGGATAGCAAAATACCTAAACTATGGAGATTATAGTGGAGACTATAAAAACAAATCAGAAGATTCATCAAAATGTCATGTGAAAAACGAATTTGAAACAGCAATGTTCACACTTAATTCAGATACAATAGTAAAGTCAAGAAGCGATACAGACTATGAATATGTCAAAATAGATGAAAAAGTATTTGAAAAAAACGGACAACTATATACAACAATAGATGGGGTAAAAAAAGCATTCAATGTAGAAATTTCATATACTCCAGAAAAAAATAAAATTGATATATACACAATGGACTATTTAGTACAATATTATACAACAAAACTAGAAATAGAAGATTACTCTGAAGAATTTTCAGACAAAAAAGCTATATTTGATGATATGTTAATAATAAATGCAGAAGACGGAAAACAAGGGGTAATAAGTGCAACAACAGGTAACTCATTACTAGAAAGCAAATACGAAAAAATAGCATATTTGCCAATAACCAAAGACTTTCTTGTAGAAAACAATGGTAGATATGGAATATTAGAAAGTAACGGAAATGTAAGAGCAAAAATAGTCTATGAAGAAATAAAAACGATAGACACAATAAATGGGTTATACTTAATAAAACAAAATGGTTTATATGGAATTATGGATAAAGAATGTAAAATAATACTAGAGCCAGAATATCAAGCAATAGGAATAGATAATATAAAAGACTTTACTCAAAATGGAGTGGACAACCAATATGTATTATTTGGAAAAATAATACCAGTAAAGAGCAATGAATTGTGGGGATTTTTCGGAGTAGACGGAAAACAAATAACAGATTTCAAATATACAAATATCGGATGCAAAAGTTCAAAAGCATCAAATTCATATCCAATACTACTAATACCAAGCCATGAAATAATTGTAGTACAAAAAGACCAGAATTATAACTTAATGAGAACAAATGGCTCAGAGATAATAAATGGATATGTATTAGAAGATGTTTACTTAAAAACAAATACAGCAACAGGAGAAAATACATTTTATATGACATATGGAGACAAAACAGAAGATATAGAAAAGAAACTAGAAAGTTTAGGAATAGAATAGAAGAAAACGGAGGAATAAAAAATGGCAGCAAAAGATAAAAGTATATGGATTTTATTAATATTTATATGTTCAGGACTAGTAATAGGAGGGCTATTAGGAGAAATGGCGTCACAAGTTGAATGGTTAAATTGGTTATCATATGGACAACAATTTGGATTAAAAGAACCACTAATATTAGAATTAAATGTAATAAGTATAACATTTGGACTTATGTTAAATATTAATATAGCAAGTATAATAGGATTAGCAATAGCACTATTTTTATACAGAAAAATTTAGTAAAAGCTAAGTCAAAAGACTTAGCTTTTATGATAATACGAAACGAAAATGGAATAATTATATAATACAAAAAATGAGGTGAACAATGGAAAAAATAAAAGAAATTATAAAAAAACTATTTACTAAAGAAGTAATATTATATGGAATATTTGGGATATTAACAACAATAGTAAATTTAGCAAGTTTCTATGTGATGTTTTATAAGTGTGGAATAGACAAAAACTTGGCAAACTTTATTGCAATACTACTAGCAGTATTGTTTGCATATATAACTAATAAGGATTTGGTATTTCACTCAGAAGCAAAATCTTTCAAAGAAAGATCAAAAGAATTTTTAAAATTTATATCTGGAAGAGCATTTACAATGGCAGTAGAATATTTTGGTGGAATGATACTATTCAAAACAGTCATACCAGAGATGATAAGCAAATGTGCATTAACTGTAATTGTAATAATACTTAACTTCTTTATTAGCAAATTTTTTGCATTTAAAAAGAAAAAACAAGAGCAATAAAAAAGTAAGAGGACAAAAAATAATATAAAATCCTCTTACTTTTTGTGTAACTAATCCATAATTAAAATTGTATAAATAATGAAAGGGGGAAAAAAATTGGAAAATAAAACGGACAAAGAGCTTTATCAAGAATTTCTACAAGGAAACAAAGAAAGCTTTGACAAAATAGTATTAATGTATAAAAATCAAATAATATATTTTATTCAAAAATATGTAAGAGATATAAATACAGCAGAGGACTTAGCACAAGATGTATTTGTATATTTACTAATAAAAAAGGAAAACTATAAATTTGAATATTCATTAAAAACATACTTATATACAATAGCAAAATCAAAAGCATTAAACTATATAAAAAGAGAAAGAAAAATAATAGAGCTAAACGAAAGCCATGTAGAAGACATTGACAAGCTTGAAGAAGAAATTTTAAGAAATGAGAGGATTACAAATCTAAATAATACAATAAAAACATTAAAACCTGAATATCAAAATATTTTATATCTTATAGATATTGAAGGATTCAGCTATAAAGAAACTGCTCATATTCTGAAGAAAACAGATACAAATATAAAAGTATTAATACATAGAGCTAGAAAAGCTTTAGAAAAAAATGTGAAGAAGGAGGCGTATAAATATGAAAGATGATAAAGAATTTATAGATGGTATTTATAAAAAATATGAAGAACAAAAAAACAACAAAAAAGAAAGAAAAAAATATAATATAAAACCAATTGTAAATATGGTTGCGATTGCAGTAATAGCTTGTTCGTTAATAATATATGGAAAAAATTTAAAAGAACCGAAAATAATATCTGATAATCAGCCAAAACAAGAAGAAACATCAGAAGAGATTAGCCTAGCTAAAGTAGAAACATTTGAAAATTTTTATAAAATAGTAAAATCAAATACCAAAAACATAAGTAAAGAAAGAAATATAGCTGTAAACGAAGAAGCATTTGAAGACAACACAAAATCAACGACAACAGAGTCAAGTAGTTCAAAAACAAATACGCAAGTTGAAAATGTAGATGAAGCAGATATAGTAAAAGTGGAAAGCAATTACATATACTATATCGCAGAAGACAAAATAGTTATAATAAATGCAGAAAAACCAGAAAATGCAGAAAAAGTATCAGAAATAAACTACGAAGAAGAAGGATTTTATCCAAATGAACTATATGTAAAAAATAATAAACTAGTAGTAATAGGTGCTTATTACGATGCTGTAAGTGAAACATATAAAACAATTGATGATGCATATGACAGAATATATATAAGAGACAACAAAACAGAAATAATAATATATGACATAGCAGAAAAAACAAATCCAAAGCAAATAAGAAAAATAGAAATGGACGGAAACTATATATCATCAAGAATGATTAATGAAAACTTGTATTTAGCAACAACACAAAATATATATGGGTATGGAATAGCAAGAAGTCAAATGAAAGACCTAAACGAAAATGACTATAAACCAAAATACAAAGATACAATCATATCTTATGAAGAAAAATGCATAAACTATGATAAAATATATTATTTTGACGAGATAGAAGATATGAATTATCTTATACTTGCAGGAATGAATATAGAAAATAATGAAGAAGTAGATGTGCAAACTTTTCTTGGCGGTGGAAGTGATATATATGCTTCGGAAAAAAATCTTTATATAGGAAAAAATACAATAAAATATGACAAACTATATAGAGAAACAGAGTCAATAACACAAATATTAAAATTTGAATTAAGCAATGGAAAGATAAAATATAAAGCAGAAGCCAAAGTAAAAGGATATATAAATAATCAATTTTCGATGGACGAAAATAATGGATATTTCAGAATTGCAACAACAAGTAATATAGAAGAAGATAAAAAATATACAACAATAAACAATATGTATGTATTAAATGAAAACATGGAGGAAGTAGGAAAAATAGAAGGATTAGCAAAAGGAGAAAAAATATATTCAGTCAGATATGTTGGAAACAAAGGATATATGGTAACATTTAAGCAAGTTGACCCATTATTTGTTATAGACTTAACAAATCCACAAAACCCTCAAGTATTGGGACAATTAAAAATTCCTGGATATAGCACATACTTACATCCATATGATGACACACACATAATAGGATTTGGATATAATACAGAGCAAAAAGAAACATCAGTAAGAACAAATGGGTTAAAAATGGCAATGTTTGACATAACAGATGTATCAAATCCAAAAGAATTATTTAAAATAAATATTGGAAAAAATAACACATCATCTCGACTAACATATAATCATAAAGCATTGCTATATTCAAAAGAAAAAAATATAATAGGGTTTCCACTAACAACATATGAATATGGTAATATGGAATCAAAAGCAGTTGTATACAATATTGACTTAGAAAAAGGATTTTCAATAAAAGGAGAAATACAAACAAAAAATAATAGTGATGATTGGGAGAAAAGTGCAGAAAGAATCATATATGTAAACAACACATATTATGTATTATCAAACAAATTAATAAAATCTGCTAATATGGACACATTTGAAATAATAAAAGAAATAAAATTGTAAAAAAGCCATAAAAAGAGCAAAAATATATTGACAAATTATGAAAATACTTGTATAATTTTATAGTGACTAAGATAATGGAAAAATAATGAAACATAGATATAAATATATATCTTGTACGAGGAGGGATTTAGATGGCACAACCAAAAAGAAGATGGTCAAAAGCTAGAACACATTTAAAAAGATCAACATGGAAACTTGAAAAACCAAATTTCGCTACTTGTCCACATTGTCACGAACCAATTATGCAACATAGAGTTTGCTCAAACTGTGGATATTACAATGGAAAAGAAATCGTAGCAAAAAAAGAAGAAAATTAGCAGATACACGAACGCCATTTGGCGTTTTTTGTGTTTATACAATTAGGGTACATAAAAAATATACGGTATAATCAAAGCAAAAAAAGCAAAAATAAAATATAAGGAGGAAAAAAATTATGAAAAACTTTAGAAGAACAAACATAGTTGGAACAATTGGACCAGCAAGTGAAAATGAAGAAATATTTACAAAACTAGTAGAGGCAGGATTAAACGTAGCAAGAATAAACTTTTCACATGGAGGATTTGAAGAAAATAAAGAAAAAATAGAAACAATAAAAAGAGTAAGAACAAAATTAAATAAGCCAGTTGGATTAATGTTAGATACAAAAGGACCAGAAATAAGGACAGGAGTATTAGAAACAGGAAATGAAAAAATATTAATAGAAGAAGGACAAACATTTAGATTTGTGATAGAAGAAATAGTTGGGAACAATACAAAAGTAACAATAGGGTATAAAGACTTATACAAAGATGTAATTCCTGGAGCAAAAATACTAGTGGATGATGGATGCATAGAATTTGAAGTAACAGAGATACAAGGAACAGACATAGTATGTAAAGCATTAAATACAGGAAAATTAGGAAGTAGAAAAACAGTAAATGTACCAGGATTAAAACTAAACTTACCAGCATTATCACCAAAAGATATAGAAGACATAACAAAAGGTGTAGAAGCAGGATTTGACTTTATAGCAGCATCATTTGTAAGAAGAGCATCAGATGTACAAGAAATAAGAAACTTATTAAACTCACATGGAGGAGAAAGGGTGCAAATAATATCAAAAATTGAAAGCCAAGAAGGAATAAACGACTTTGAAGAAATACTTGCATTATCAGATGGTATAATGGTAGCACGTGGAGACATGGGCGTTGAAATACCAATGGAACAGGTACCAGTAGTACAAAAACATTTTATAAAAAGATGTAATGCAGTAGGAAAACCTGTAATAACAGCAACACAAATGCTGGAATCAATGATAACAAATCCAAGACCAACAAGAGCAGAAGTAAGTGATGTTGCAAACGCAATATATGATTTATCAAGTTGTATAATGTTATCAGGAGAATGTGCAATGGGAAAATATCCAGTTGAATGTGTAAACACAATGGTAAAAATAGCGGATGCAATAGAAAAATCAATTGGATACTGGAAAAGATTTATACAAAAAGGGTCAAGTGCAGAAAAATCAGATGACATGGAAAAAAATATTGCTTATACCACATGTGCAACAGCAGAACACATTAATGCAAATGCAATTGCGACATATACACATACAGGAAACTCAGTAAAGAAACTAGCTGGAATTGGAGCAGGATGCCCAATAATAGCAGTAACAGATAATGAAAAAACATTTAATCAATTATCAATAGTATGGAATGTAATGCCAATATTAATAACAACAGAAGATGGACCAGAAGCAACACTACAAAAAGGAATAGAAGAACTTACAGCAAAAGGAATACTTGAAAAAGGAGATGTACTTGTATTATCAGGTGGTGCTCAAACATTTGTAAATGAAAATCGTGAAAAGAAAGTTATAGGAGGAATTACAAGAGTATAAAAATTCTTAGTTGCAATTTGTTCATGCCTAAAGAATAATACGAAACCCGAACAAGGAAAGAAGGTATAAAATAAAATGAAAATATTAGCAGTAGGAGATATAGTAGGAGAATCAGGAGTAAAAAAACTAAAAGAACAACTACCGAAAATAAAAAAAGAAAAAAATATAGACTTTGTTATAACAAATGGAGAGAACTCAGCAAGTGGAATGGGAATAACAGAAAAGAACTTCAATAATATAATAGAAGCTGGGACAAATGTTATAACAATGGGAAATCATACTTGGGGTAAAAAAGAAATATTCAAATTTATTGATAATCCTAAATTATTAAGACCAGCAAACTATCCAAAAGGTGTTCCTGGAACAGGATTAGGAATATATGAATGTAATGGCAAAAAAATCGCTGTAATGAATTTAATGGGTAGAGTTGATATAAACATACTTACAGAAAATCCATTTATAATGGCATCTGACATGGTAAAAGAAATACAAAATAAAGTAGACATAATAATAATGGACTTTCATGCAGAAGCAACAGCCGAAAAAATTGCAATGGCAAGATATTTAGATGGGAAAATAACCATTTTATTTGGAACACATACACATGTACAAACAGCAGATGAACAGATACTACCAAATGGAACAGCATATATTACAGACTTAGGAATGACAGGACCAAAGAATTCTGTAATTGGCATGGACATACAAGCATCAATAAAAAGATTTGAAACGACACTTCCAGAAAAATACAAATTGGCTGAAGGCGAATGTATTATGAATGCTGTAATATTTGACATAGATGATGAAACAAATAAGGTAACAAAAATAGAAAGAATATATCTATCATAATAGAGCAAATATAAAAACTGTCGAAACCTGCGATAAAAAATTCAAAAAACTTCCAAAAACCACTAGACAAAAGCTACCATATATTGTAAAATACAAAATGTAAAAGTTGCAACAAAAAATAAATTAATAGGAGGCCAAAGAAAATATGGAAGTTTTAAAAATTTCATCAAAATCTAATCCGAATTCTGTTGCAGGAGCAATAGCAGGATTAGTAAAAGAATCAAACAAAGCAGAAATGCAAGCAATTGGTGCAGGAGCATTAAATCAAGCAGTAAAAGCAGTGGCAATAGCAAGAGGATTTGTGGCACCATCAGGAGTAGACCTAGTATGTATACCAGCATTTGCTGAGGTTGAGGTTGAAGGAGAAGATCGAACAGGAATAAAATTGATTGTAGAGTCAAGAAAATAGAGAAAAAGTGGAGCTGTAAAAGGCTTCATTTTTAATTTAAAAAATATAATACAATTTGCAATTTTAAAACATATATGATAAAATACATGTGATTATTATCCCAATATTAAATCAACCTATTAAACTAAAGGAGGAAACACTTTGAAAAGCAATTTTGTTAAATATATATTTTTTATATTTGTAATAGGAATAATGTTTTTTTCAATATACAAAGTAAATCAGCAAGAAAAACAAAAAAAAGAAGAACAACCAGTATCTGAAACAATAGAACAAGAAGAAACAATAAAAGAAATCACGCTTGGAATAGCAGAATATGACACAATAAACCCAATATTAAGCAATAACAAATATGTGCAAGAAATATCAAAAATAATATATGACTCATTATTAGAAGTTGACACAGAATACAAAATTCAAAAAAATCTAGTAAAAGACTGGGCAAAAACAAGTGGAACGACATATGTATTAAAAATTGAAGATGGCATAAAATGGTCAAATGGGCAACAATTAAGTGTAGATGATGTATTATACACAATAGACATATTAAAACAGACACCATCAATATACTCATATAATGTCCAATACATAATAAGGGCAGACAAAATAGACAGCAATATGATACAAATAACACTAGACCACGAAATACCATTTTTTGAATACAATTTAATATTTCCAATAATGAGCAAATCATATTATGAAGGAGAAGATTTTTCAACAACAGGGAAAAATGATATGCCAATAGGAACAGGAAAATACAAAATAGTAAAAAATGATGGAGAAGGAATAAGACTTGAAAAAAACGAAAATTACAATAGACAAGAAACAACACTAGAAACAATAAACATTGGCAAATATGCAAACATGGGAGAACTATATAATGCATTTAAACTAGGAAAAGTTGACCTAATAACAACAAACAATATAAAAATAGAAGATTACATTGGAAATATTGGATACAATAAAAAAGAAACGGCAGGCAGAGAATATGACTTTTTAGCAATAAACACGCAAAGTGGAGTATTAGCAAATAAAGAAGTAAGACAAGCAATTTCATATGCAATAAACAAAGAAAACATCGTAGCAACTCAATACAACGGAAAATATATAACCTCAAACTATCCACTAAGCTATGGCAGTTATTTAAAAGGAGAAGAAGGAAACAGTGGATGTGATACAAACAAAGCAATACAGCTATTAGAAGAAAATGGTTGGACATATAAATATAACAAATGGCAACGAACAGAAAATTACAGTACAAAAACAATAAATTTCAAACTTGTAGTACAAGCTGAAAATGCAACAAGAGCAAATATTGCTGAAATGATAAAATCAAACTTAGAAGAGATAGGAATGAGAGTATCTATTGTAAAAGCTAGTGAATCACAATACCAATACTATTTACAAAATAGAAACTATGACATGATTTTAACAGGAATTACTCAATCTGCAAGTCCAAATTTAGAAACATTTTTTGGAGAAAACAATTTAGCAAACTTTAGCAATGAAGAAGTATCAACAATAATGAATGAAGTAAAAAATATAACAAAAGAAGACTTACTAAAAGAAAAATACGGAAGATTAAGACAAATATACAATGAAGAAGTGCCATATATAGGGCTATATAATAGTTATTATGCAATAGTAAGTAGTTGGAATCTCAAAGGAAATATAACTGCAAACTGGTATAACATATTTATGGACATAAACAATTGGTACAAAAATTAAAAAAAACAAAAAATGTATTGACAAAATAAAATAAAAAGTATATCATACAGACATCGAACAAAAGTTTATAAAATAGGAGGAAAAAATGGAAGAAAACGTAGAAAAAAGAAAAGCACTAGAAGTGGCAATGAGCCAAATAGAAAAACAATTTGGAAAAGGTTCAGTAATGAAACTAGGAGAATATAAAGCAATGGAAGTTGAAGCAATACCAACAGGAGCACTAAGCTTAGACATTGCATTAGGTATAGGAGGAGTACCAAGAGGTAGAATAATAGAAGTATTTGGACCAGAATCATCAGGAAAAACAACATTAGCATTACATATAATAGCAGAAGCACAAAAAACAGGTGGAGAAGCAGCATTCATAGATGCAGAGCATGCACTTGATCCCGTATATGCAAAAAAACTAGGAGTAGACATAGATAATCTAATAGTATCACAACCAGATACAGGAGAACAGGCATTAGAAATAACAGAAGCATTAGTAAGAAGTGGAGCACTAGATGTAATAGTAGTAGACTCAGTTGCAGCATTAGTACCAAAAGCAGAAATAGATGGTGACATGGGAGACTCACATATGGGGCTACAAGCAAGACTAATGTCACAAGCATTGCGTAAATTAGCAGGAGCAATAAACAAATCAAAAACGGTATTAATATTTATAAACCAATTAAGAGAAAAAATAGGTGTAATGTTTGGAAATCCAGAAACAACAACAGGAGGTAGAGCATTAAAATTCTATGCATCAGTAAGAATGGACATAAGAAAAATAGAAAATATAAAACAAGATGGAGAAGTAATGGGAAACAGAGTAAGAGTAAAAGTAATAAAAAACAAAGTTGCACCACCATTCAGAGAGGCAGAATTTGATGTATTATATGGAAAAGGGATATCAAAAGAAGGAAATATATTAGATATGGCAGTAAACCTAGACATTGTGGAAAAAGCAGGTTCATGGTTTAGCTATAATGGAGAAAGAATAGGGCAGGGAAGAGAAAATGCCAAAAGATATTTACTGGAACATAAAGAAATGTTAGACGAAATAGATCAAAAAGTAAGAGCAAACTTTGCAAAAGCATTTGAACAAAGTTTAGGAGAAGAACTTCCAGAAAAAGAAGAAGAATAGTAAAAAACTATTGCAAAAAAATATATTATTGATATAATAAAACAGAAATACGAGGGTATTATAATAATAAGGAGGAAGTTTATATGATAAAAAAAGTAGCAATACTAGCAAATGGAGGAGACGTATCAGGGTTTAATGCTGTAATAAGAGCAATAGTAAAAAGTGCAGAAAATAAAGGAATAGAATGTTATGGATATATAGATGGTTATAATGGTCTATTAAAAAACAATTATGTTAGACTAAGCACATCAAATGATTCATCAGCATCAGGAATATTACCAAAAGGTGGTTCGATAATAGGATCATCAACAAATGCAAATGTTTTCAATTACAAAGTTGAAGAAAACGGACAAATAGTATATAAAGACTTATCAGATATATGTGTTGAAAATGTTAAAAAAGATGGATTTGACTGCATATTCACACTAGGAGGAGATGGAACACAAAAATCAGCAAGAGACTTATCATTAAAAGGAATAAACATAATAGGTGTACCAAAAACAATAGACAATGATGTAGCATGTACAGAAATAACATTTGGATATAACACAGCAGTATCAGTTGCGGCAGAAGCATTAGACAGACTTCATACAACAGGAGAGACACACCATAGAATAATGGTATTAGAAGTAATGGGAAGATATGCAGGATGGATAGCCTTAGAATCAGCAATTGCAGGAGGAGCAGATGTAGCATTAATACCGGAAATACCATATGACATAAACAAAGCAGTAGACAAAATAAATGAAAGAAGGGTTGCAGGTAAAAACTTTAGTATAGTAGTTGTTGCAGAAGGAGCGATACCAAAAGGAGGAACAACAACAATACTTGGAGAAAGAAACAATGGCGCAGGAGTAGACAATACAAAATTAGGAGGAATTGGTCAAATAGTTGCAAGACAACTTGAAGAGCTAACAGGGTTAGAAGCAAGAAACACAACATTGGGATATATGCAAAGAGGAGGATCTCCAACTGCATTTGACAGAGTATTATCAACAAAATATGGAGCAAAAGCAATGGCGCTTGCGCTTGAAGGAAAATTTGGAGTACTAACAGTAATAAAAAATGGAAAACTAGATTATGTTTCATTAGAAGATGTAGTTGGAAACAATACAAAAATAGGAGCAGTATCAGGAAATACAGCAGAAAGTAATCTAAGAAAAGTAAATATGAATGATGACTTGGTAAAAACAGCAAGAAGCATTGGTATATGTTTAGGCGACTAATAAAAAGTTCACATAAAATTCACATAAAAGTCATTGACAAACAGCACTATGTTTATTAAAATACATAGTGCTGTTAAAATGGAGTAAAATAAATAGAAGGAGGAGAAAATGCTAAAAGTATTAAAAAACTTAAAACAATCATGGATTTCAGTTATTGTAATTGTACTATTATTATGTGTCCAAGCAGCTGTAGACCTTGAGTTACCAAATTACACATCAAGAATGGTGAATAATGGAATACAATCAGGAGGAATAGAATATGTTGCACCAAATGTAATATCTAAAACTGACATGGAAAACATAATTTCATATACTGAAGATAGTAATGAAATATTGGAAGACTACACATTAGTGGGGGCAGAAGAATTAACACAAAAACAAGAAAAAACACTAAAAAAATATACAGACAATAATTATAATAACAATGAAATATATGTAATAAAAGATTTGAGCAAAGAACAAAGACAAGCAGTATCAAAAAAAATGACAAAACCAATAATAATATATGAGATGCTTCAAAGTGAGGAAAATGCACAACCAATAAAAGAGCAAATTATTTCAAATATTCCAGAAGAGCAAAGACAAATATTTGAAAGCAGAACATTGCTTGAGATTTTACAGTTAATGCCAAAAGAACAACTAAAACAAGTAACAGATGGAATATCAACCAAAATTGATGAAATGCAAGACACAATACAAGAACAAGCAGGAATAGAATATACAAAAAAACTATATAAGAATGTTGGTGTAAATACAGATGACATACAAATGGACTATATAACGCTAACAGGGCTAAAAATGTTAGCACTTGCATTTATTAGTATGGCATCAGGAATAACAATAATGATGTTCTCTGCAAGAGTAGGAGCAAGACTTGCAAGAACATTAAGAGAAAAAGTATTTAACAAAGTATTGACATTTACAAACAAAGAACTAAGAGAATTTTCAACAGCATCATTAATAACAAGAAGTACAAATGATGTACAACAAATACAGCAATTGATGGCAATGTTATTTAGAACAGTTGTATATGCACCAATAATAGGAATCGGTGGAATACTAAAGGTGCTAAGCCAAAGCAACAGTTCAATGGCATGGATAATAGGATTAGCAGTTATAACAATACTTGTTGTTGTAGGTGGACTATTTGCAATAACAATGCCAAAGTTCAAAAAGCTACAAGATTTGGTTGACAAACTAAATAAAGTATCAAGAGAAATTTTAACAGGATTACCTGTAATAAAAGCATTTAATACAGAGAAAAAAGAAGAAAAACGTTTTGAAAATGCAAATAAAGACTTGATGGGAGCAAACATATTTGTAAACAGAGCAATGTCAATAATGATGCCAATGCTAATGTTAATAATGAATGGAGTATCAATATTAATAATATGGGTTGGAGGACACAATATTGACAATGGAGTAATGCAAGTAGGAGACATGCTAGCATTTATACAATATGCAATGCAAATAGTAATGAGCTTCTTAATGATATCAATGATTTCGATAATGTTACCAAGAGCATCAGTTTCAGCAAACCGTATAATGGAAATAATAGAAACAGATCCAGCAATCAAAGATAAAAAAGAAACTAAGAAACCTGACCCAACTAAAAAGGGACTTGTAGAATTCAAAAATGTATCATTCAGATATCCTGATGCAGATACAGAGCTACTAGAGGACATAAACTTTACAGCAGAAGCAGGGAAAACGACAGCAATAATAGGAAGCACGGGAAGTGGAAAATCAACAGTTGTAAACTTAATACCAAGATTTTATGATGTGACAGGAGGAGAGCTACTAGTAGATGGTGTCAATGTAAAAGACCTAGAGCAAAAGGAACTGAGAAATCTAATAGGATTTGTACCACAAAAAGGAATGCTATTTTCAGGGACAATAGAATCTAATATAAAATATGCAAATGAAAATATATCTGATGAAACAATGATAAAATCTGCTCAAATCGCACAAGCAGAGGAATTCATAGAAGACAAAAAGGATAAATATAATTCTGAAATAGCTCAAGGTGGAAATAATGTATCAGGTGGACAAAAGCAAAGACTTTCAATAGCAAGGGCGATAGCAAAAGATCCAGAAATATTTGTATTTGATGACAGTTTTTCGGCACTTGACTTCAAAACAGATGCGACACTAAGAGAAGCACTTGCTAAAAATACCAAAAACAAAACATCAATAATAGTTGCACAAAGAATAAGCACTATATTAAATGCAGATAAAATAATTGTATTAGAAGATGGAAAAATAGTAGGACAAGGAACACACAAAGAATTAATGAAAGATAATGAAGCATATAGGCAAATAGCATTATCACAACTATCAGAAGAAGAGCTGATGAAAGACATAGACGAAGGGAGGGAATAAGCAATGCCAGGACCAATGAGAGGAAATGGAATGACAACAGAAAGTGCTAAAAATTTTAAAGGAACAACAAAAAAACTAATAAAAAACTATTTATCAAAATATAAAATAGGATTATTAATAGTATTAATATTTGCAATAGGAAGCACGATATTTACAATAGTAGGACCGAAAATTCTAGGAAATGCAACAACAGAAATATTTAATGGACTAGTAAATAAACTATATGGTAAAGGTGGAATTAACTTTGAAAAAATAGGAACAATATTGCTAACGTTACTTGCATTATATGTGGTAAGTGCGATATTCTCTTTCATTCAGGGATTTGTAATGACAAATATATCACAAAAATTATCATATACGTTAAGACAAGACTTGTCAAAGAAAATAAATAAACTTCCTATGAATTATTTTGACAAAAAGACCAATGGAGAGGTTTTGTCAATAATAACCAATGATATTGATACACTTGGAATGAACTTAAATCAAAGCATAACGCAGATAATAACATCAGTATGTACATTAATAGGAATACTTGTAATGATGCTGACAATAAGTTGGCAAATGACATTAATATCTGTAATTGTAATGCCAATAGGTGCAGTACTAGTAAAAATAATAGTTGGAAAATCACAAAAGTATTTCAAAAAACAACAAGATTATCTTGGACATGTTAATGGACAAGTAGAAGAAATATATTCAGGACTAACTGTTGTAAAAGCATTTAATGGAGAAGAAAAAGCCCAAAATGATTTTTCAAAAGCAAATAAAGAATTATATAGGTCTGCATGGAGATCACAATTCTTATCAGGATTAATGTATCCAATAATGAACTTTATATCAAATATTGGATATGTAGGTGTAGCAATAGCTGGTGGTTACTTAGCCATAAATGGAAGAATAACAGTTGGTAACATACAAAGTTTTATACAATATAACAAACAATTTACACAACCAGTAAATCAAATTGCAGAAGTATCAAGTATGTTACAAGCAATGGTTGCAGCAACAGAAAGAATATTTGACTTCTTGGAAGAAGAAGAAGAAGTTGAAACAGCAACAAAAGATATTGATACTACAAAAATACAGGGAAATGTAACATTTGAACATGTAAAATTTGGATATAGACCAGATGACATTATAATAAAAGATTTTAATGCAACAGTAAAATCAGGACAAAAAATAGCAATAGTGGGACCGACTGGTGCAGGAAAAACTACAATGGTAAAACTACTTATGAGATTTTATGACTTGACAGGTGGAAGAATACTATTAGATGGAATAGACATAAAGGATATTGAAAGAGGAAAATTGCGTCAAATGTTTGGAATGGTATTACAAGATACATGGCTATTTGGAGGAACTGTAAAAGACAATATTAAATATAGCAAAGAAGATGCTACAGATGACGAAGTAATAAGAGCAGCTAAATCTGCAAGAGTACATCACTTTATAAAAACATTACCAAATGGATATAATTCAGAAATAAATGAAGAATCTAGTAATATATCAGCAGGACAAAAACAATTACTTACAATTGCAAGAGTTATATTAGCAGATCCTAAAATACTTATTTTAGATGAAGCAACAAGCTCTATAGATACAAAAACAGAAATTGAAATTCAAAAGGCTATGGATAATCTTATGGAGGGGAGAACAAGTTTCGTTATTGCACATAGATTATCAACAATAAAAAACGCAGACTTAATATTAGTTATGAACCATGGAGATATTGTAGAACAAGGAACACATGATGAATTATTAGCAAAGGGTGGAATGTATGAAAAACTTTATAATAGCCAGTTTGAAGAATAATGAAAAAGACCTAAAATAGGGTCTTTTTTGTTACCAAAAATAATATGAAAAAAAATCAAAAAATGGTGTAAAATGTCATTGAAAATAAAAAAATGTTGTGGTAGAATATACTTGATAAATAATAGAAAAAAATAAAAAATAGATACAAAGGAGCTAGAAAAAAATGATAGGAAAAACACTT
>CAKPJC010000016.1 GCA_934162535.1 uncultured Clostridia bacterium
AAAAGTTATCAGGAGCAAATACAAATGTAAAAACAAGTATGATATGGGGAACACAATATGACCAAGTAATGAATTGGTTAATAAAATTAGGAGAGAAAACACCATTAGATATAAATAAAGATTCAGTAGCATGGGGAAATTACATGAACAATGAGTTTGAATATTATATAAATACATCAAAAACAACTGCGACGAAAAACCTAGGAAAGCAAACAAGAATAGCAAGTGGAGCATATGAAGGAGCAAAGGCGAATAACATATACGACCTAGCAGGGAATGTATGTCTATGGACGCTCGAGGCCGATGGTTCAAGGTCTGGTGACTTCAGGTACGACAGGAGTGGTTCTTACGTCAACTATGGTACGAACGTATATGCTAGTAAACGTGGCTTCCCCCGTCCGTACGACAGCAACAACTTTTACGGGCTTTGTGGCACACTTTACATAAAGTAATAATAAATCCTGCCTAGTGATGTATCATGACAGATATCGCCGATTCTAAATAGAAAAAGTAGAGAAAAAATCAAAAAATAGCAAGTAAAACCTTGCTATTTTTCGATTTGCATAGTAAAATATACTAAGAAAAAGTGTTGAAGGGAGAGTCTATTTTGAAAAAGGGAAGTAAAGAGCACGAACTAACAAAAAAATTAGAATACATAGGACTAAATTTAGAACAAATACCAGAAACTTTAAAAATAGTAGAAGATTTAAAATTCAAGCCATCAATAGGATTTGATGAAAAAAAATATAGACAATACAGATATGTATCGCCAAAAGAAATAGAAATATTGTTATCTCCTACAAACAGATTAGAGGATGTAAAAGAAAAATACGAAAATGCGAGACCACTAATAGAATATTTAAAAACGGAAAGCGAAGAAGACATAGCAAGAAACGAAACATTCATGAGAATGTTAAAAGAAGTAGAAATAGAAGAAATAGAAAAAATAGAACAAAGTCAACAAGAACTAAGCAAAAAAATACCATTCAAAGTAAGATATAGTGGAAACTACTTATGGCAAATATACTATTCAGAAGCAAGTGACAAATACTTTATGATAGTACCAACAGAGGACAAAGATTACTCTGCATTCTTTTATGTACTAAAAAAACAAGTAGAAAAGAAAAAAGCAGGAAAAGTATTTGTACCAATAAGTAATGCAGATTATACAAAAGAACTACTAAACAAAACAGAAATACAAAGTCTTGAGAATTATCTATGGCTAATAACAAAAGACTGGCCATCAATATATGAAGTATATGATAAAAATGAAAAAGCAAGTTTACAAATAGTTGGAGAAACAGAAGTATATGGAAACATAAAATCAGAATACAAAGTAAAACTATCAAACAAAATAGAAGCAACAAAATTCTTCAAACTAGTAAAAGCACTATTCATATTACAATCAGAATTACCAGAGCACTTTACATTTGAAACACAAATTGATAAACAAGGAAGTTTAGAATTTTACTATAACGAAAAACTTGTAGAATATGACGAACTAAGTGAATGGGTAAATGAGCAATACAAAGACTTAATCGAAAAAACAAAACAAGCAAACAAAGAAAGTAAAGAACTACAAGAAAAATTAGAAAAACTTAAGCAACAAACATCAGAACTTGAAGTAGAATATCTAAGCAAAGAAAAACAAATATCAACATTCTTAAATTGTAAAAAAACATTTTTTGGAAAAGTAAAATACTTTTTCAAATATGGTAACAGTAACAAAAAATCGAAGAAAAAAGAAGACACACATATAGAAAAAATCAAAGAAATCAAAGAAAGCATAAAAAAACCTGAAAACGAAGAAGAAGAAATAATCAAAAAACAATACACACTAGATGAACTAGTGCAAAAAGGTAAAAAAACAACAGAAAAAGAAAACGAAGTAAAAAACCAAAAAATGGATATAAATGCATTAAAACTAAAAAATGTAAACCTTGTAAAAAAGATAGAAAATGCATCAGCATTTATTGCAGAAATAGACAGTCATAAAAAAAGCATATTTGAATTCTGGAAATACAGCAACAAAGATGAAGTACAAGCACTAGAAGAAGGAGAAGAAGAACCAATAAATGTAAAACCACGTTCAAAAATATTTGACTATACAGAAGACTTTGAAGAATTCGGAAAAGAAATGGACAAAATCCAAAGAGAAACATTATCAAAAGAAGAACTAGACATGTTATATCTATTAACAACAAATCAAATAGAAATAATGAACAAACTAAAAACAAACACATTAGAACCAAAAGAATTAGACAAATGGCTAAAACAAATAAAAACAGACCTAAAAAACGAAAAAGACATGACAGAAGAAGAAGTCATAGACATATTTGGAAGCTTAACAGAAGACACAAGAAAAGTAGCGAAACTAGCAAATAAAACGCATAGAGAGCAACCCAAAAACAGATATGCAATACTAAAAATATCAAAAGCAACAAAAGTAGTAGACTATAAAGTAGCATTAAACAATGCAATATTAATTATAAGTGATGCAATAAAGAAAAATCAATTAACACAAGAAATCTGTGCATACAAATGGACATCAGAAGACAAAAATATTGATGCAAACGAAATAAATGTATTCAATCTAAACTTAGAGGATGAAATGGAAAAAGCACTAAAAGAACAAGAAAACACAAAAATCAACCTATACAAAATCAATTTTGGAAAAGGAGTAAAATCAGTAGCATTATCAAATTGTGTATACTTTGACAACCAAAACAAAACACTACCAGTTGGAATGGACAAAGACACAAAAATGATAGTAGATATATCGAACACAGACGTACAATTAAATAGCAAGAAAACAATAAGAGTAGGTATGCTGGAAAATGAAAAAAGTGATGCATCAAAACTAATAATAAAAACAGTAAATGTATTAGAATATACAATAAAAAATGAAGAAAGTGAAAGGAAGTAAAATGCCAGAATTCAAATCAGGCTTTGTAGCATTATTAGGAAGAACAAATGTTGGAAAATCAACACTATTAAACCTTCTTGTTAATGAAAAAATAGCTGCAACAGCAAACAAAGTACAAACAACACGTACTGCAATAAAAGGAATAGTAAATAGAGAGAATTCTCAAATAATATTTATAGACACACCAGGAATACATAAACCAAAAACACAACTAAATGAAACAATGATAGAAACATCATTTGGAGTAATAAAAGACATAGACTTAATATTATTTGTCATTGAAGCAACAAGTGAGGAAATAGGCAGAGGTGACATGAGAATTCTTGAAAAAATAAAAGAATCAAAAAAGAAAACAATACTAATAATAAATAAGATAGACTTAGTAAAAAAAGAAAAGCTATTGAAACTTATAGACTTATACCAAAAAGAATATAAATTTGAAGCAGTAATACCAATAACTTCGTTAAAAGAAAAATATAGAGACATAATATTAGATGAAATAGAAAAGAACCTAAAAATAGGTCCTGCATATTATAATAAAGAAGAATATACTGACCAAACATTAAGACAGCTTGCAGAAGAAACAATAAGGGAAAAAGCATTAATGTTATTACAAGATGAAGTTCCACATGGTATATATGTCGAAGTACAAAAAATGAAATTTAGAAAAAACCAGAAAGGTGAAGACATGTATGACATAGAAGCTACTATTTATTGCTTAAGGAACTCACATAAAGGAATAATAATTGGCAAAAATGGTCAAATGTTAAAAAGAATAGGTCAATCAGCAAGGATAGACATGGAAAACAACTTTGGAGTAAAAGTAAACCTAAAAACGTGGGTCAAAGTAAAAGAAGACTGGCAAGATGATAAAACAATAGTAAAAAAATTTAAAATGCAGTAAAATGCATAAAAAAAAATAAAATGCAAAAGATAGAATTAGAGGAAGTGAGCATATGATTAAAAAAATTGCATGGGATACATTTAAAAATACAGGAGATGTAAATACATTTTTAGAATACAAACAACTACAAGAAATAGAGCAACAACTAAAAAAGGTGGATGAAAATGGGAACGATAAAATCAAATGGGATAATAATTTCTGAAAACAATCTAGGAGATTATGATAAAATGCTAACAATGTTGACACCTGGTTTAGGTAAAATATCGTGTGTAGCAAAAGGTGCTAGGAGACCCAAAAGCACCTTACTTTCTGCCACACAATTTTTATGTTTTGGAGAATATTTAATGTACAAAGGAGCAAATACATATAACATAAATTCATGTGAAACAATAGAAGTTTTTTATAACATTAGAACAGACTTGGACAAGCTAAATTATGCTGTTCATATAACAAAAATAATAAGAGATGTGACAGAAGAAAATCAAAATTGCTATAAAATATTACAATTGTATTTAAACACATTATACACAATATCAGAAACAGATAAAGACCCTGAACTTATATTAGCAATATTTAAAATGAAGTTACTTTGCTTTTTAGGATTTACTCCGAGAGTTACAGAATGTACAAACTGTACTGAAAAGGAAAAATTTAAATTCTTTAGCATAAAAGACAATGGATTTAAGTGTGATTCATGTGCAAAACAAGACAAGAGCTGTTTGAACATGTCAGAAAGCACAAAAAACGCAATAAAATATATAGTGTTATCACCAGCAAAAAAATTATATTCATTCAATTTAAAAGATGAATCATTAAATGAATTAAAATTAATTACGAAAGTCTTTTTTGATGAAAAGTTAGAAAAACAGTATAAAATGTAGCCAAATCAGAAAAATGGTGGTATAATAGGCATGTAAAAAATATAATAAATGAAAAATCAGTAGATAATCATTTATAAGATAGGAGTGATAAATATGGCAATTTTAGTAACAGGTGGTGCAGGATATATAGGAAGCCACACAGCAGTAGAATTATTAAATTCAGGAAAGGAAATAATAATAATAGATAATTTTTCAAACAGTAAAAGAGAAGTACTAGATAAAATAAAAGAAATAACAGGCAAAAACTTCAAGTTTTATGAAATGGACTATAAAAACATAGAAAAGCTAGAAAGAGTATTTGAAGAAAATAAAATAGATGCAGTAATGAATTTTGCAGGATATAAAGCTGTTGGAGAATCTGTTGCAAAACCATTAGATTACTATGAAAACAATATATCAGGAGCAATAGGATTACTAAAAACAATGAAAAAATACAATGTTAAAAAATTCATATTCAGTTCATCAGCAACAGTATATGGAGATCCAGAAGTAGTACCAATAACAGAAGAATGTAAAACAGGTGGAACAACAAATCCATATGGAACAACAAAACTATTTATTGAGCAAATATTACAAGACTTATATAAATCAGATAATGAATGGGATATTGCAATATTAAGATACTTCAATCCAATAGGCTCCCATGAAAGTGGATTAATAGGAGAAGATCCACAAGGAATACCAAACAATTTAATGCCATATATAGTAAGAGTCGCATCAGGAGAACTAGAGCAACTATCTGTATTTGGAAATGACTATGATACACCAGATGGAACAGGAGTGAGAGATTATATACATGTTGTAGACCTAGCAAAAGGACATTTAAAAGCATTGGAAAAATTAGAAAAAGAAGGAAAAGGAATATATATATATAACCTTGGAACAGGAAAAGGCTACAGCGTATTAGAAATGGTAAAAACGTTTGAAACTGCAACAGGAAAGAATGTAAAATATAAAATCGTAGGTCGTAGAGATGGAGACATAGCAACATGCTATGCAAATTCAAAAAAGGCAAAAGAAGAACTTGGATGGCAGGCAGAAAAAACATTAGAGGACATGTGCAAAGATGCATGGAGATATATAGAAAAAAACAAATAAAAAAGGACTAATGAAGGCTTATAAGTATTGAAACAACAAACAAATAGGAGGATTTATATGGAAAAAATATCAGTAATAGTATCATGTTATAATGAAGAAAAAGCCTTACCATTATTTTATGAAGAAATAGAAAGAGTCAGAAAACAAGATTTTGAAGGAATAGCAGAATTTGAATACATATTTGTAAATGATGGCTCAAAAGATAAAACATTAGAAGAAATAAAAGAACTAAGAAAAATAGACAATAAAGTAAGATATATATCATTTTCAAGAAATTTTGGAAAGGAAGCAGCTATGTATGCAGGTCTTGAGGCATCAACGGGAAACTATGTAACTGTAATGGACGCAGATTTACAAGATCCACCAAGGCTATTAAAAGAAATGTATAATGATATTAAAAATGACGGATATGATGTTGTTGCTACAAGAAGAGTAACAAGAAAAGGTGAACCTCCAATAAGAAGTTTCTTTGCAAGAATATTTTATAAAATGATAAACAAGATGTCAGATGTAGAAATGGTTGATGGAGCAAGAGATTATAGACTAATGACGAGACAAGTTGTAGATAGTATAATTTCATTAAAAGAATATAATAGATATTCAAAAGGCTTATTTAGTTTTGTAGGATTTAATGTTAAATGGCTTGAATATGAAAATGTTGAAAGAGTTGCAGGAGAAACAAAATGGTCATTTTGGCAATTGCTAAGATATGCAGTAGAAGGAATAACATCATTCTCAGCAGCACCATTAGCAATGGTTGCAGCTTTAGGTATCGCATTTTGTTTGATAGCAGTAATTGCGATTATATTTATAATAGCAAGAACATTGATATATGGTGACCCAACATCAGGTTGGCCATCAATGGTATGTATTATAGTATTTGTAAGTGGAGTGCAGTTATTTGCAACAGGGGTAATTGGTCAATATTTATCAAAAACATATTTAGAAGTTAAAAATAGACCAATATATATAATAAAAGAAACTGAAAAAAAATAAGCATAAATATAACAACATTTACATAATATACTTATATAAATAAAATAGAGGAGTAGATGACAATGTTTAAATTGGGGTTTGGTCAAGACATAGGAATAGACCTAGGAACAGCAACAGTAATTGCATATGTAAAAGGCAAGGGAGTAGTTTTAAGAGAACCATCTGTTGTTGCAGTTGATAACGATACAAAAGAAGTTTTAGCAGTAGGACAAGAAGCTAGGAGAATGCTTGGTAGAACGCCAGGAAACATAGTGGCTACAAGACCATTAAGAGAAGGGGTTATTTCAGATTACACAGTAACGGAGAAAATGTTAAAATACTTTATAAGCAAAATAAATGGAAAATCTCTTTTTGCACCTAGAACAATGATATGTATACCTTCAAGAGTAACAGAAGTTGAAAAAAAGGCAGTAATAGATGCAGCTACACAGGCTGGAGCAAGAAAAGTATTTTTAATAGAAGAGCCAATTGCTGCTGCAATCGGTGCAGGAATTGATATAGCAAAACCATGTGGAAACATGGTAGTAGATATTGGTGGAGGAACAACAGATATAGCTGTAATATCATTAGGAGGTTCAGTAGAAAGTACTTCATTAAAAGTCGCTGGAGATAAGTTTGATGAATATATTATAAAATATATAAAGAAAAAACACAATGTGATGATAGGAGAAAGGACAGCAGAAGATTTAAAAATAAATATAGGCTGTGTATATCCTAAAATACAAGATGTTGATATGGAAATTAGAGGTAGAGACCTTGTGACAGGATTACCAAAAACAATAACAGTATATTCAAGTGAAATGCTAGAAGCATTAATTGAACCAGCAATGATGATAGTTGATGCAGTACATTCAGTATTAGAGAAAACACCACCTGAATTGGCAGCAGACATTAGTGATAAAGGAATATACATGACTGGGGGAGGTTGCTTAGTTGATGGACTAGACAAACTTCTACAAGAAAAAACAGGAATAAATGTCATGATTGCAAATGATGCAGTTTCATGTGTTGCACTTGGAACAGGAAAAGCATTAGACAATCTTGACACATTGGATAGAATGGGAAGATAAATTAATAAAATAAAAAGCGACTTAATTGTCGCTTTTTATTTTTTATCTAATTTATTTTTCTTGATTTATAACCAAAGTATATAGATATACTAGCTAATGCACATATACCAATTATTGCAGAAGGTAAACCTGCTTTTGGTAATTCTTTTGGAGCAACAGTTGGATCTTCTTTTTGTGCTACCAATCTAATTTTAGGAGTTACATCAGAAGATTTTTCTTTTGAAGTTCCATCATAATCATTATATGTTACATCAAGATTTTCATTTGTATCTAATATCTTACCTATAATATTTTCATCAAAGCTATCTTTTAAAGTAAGCTTATATTGAATTGTGGCTGTTTCGCCAGAAGCTAATTTAGCAATTTTCCATGTTATACTATTTGTTGCTGTATCAATTTTTGGAGATACGTTACTTATATCAATTCCATCAACATAAGTTAATTCGAAGTTATTAACTATATCTTGTGGAAAATAATCAACAACTGTAATATCTTCTAGTGTACTAGAAACAGGTAGTAAATCATGGTAGATTTTATCTGTTATAGTTTTTTCAATTTCACTATCATTTACATTATAGAATTTTCCAACTGTTGGGTTTTCTTCAGACCCAAACACTTCTCTTATAACTTGTCCATATGTATATGAATTTGGTGTTCCCGGTCTGAAAGTAGCTTCTTCACTTTCAATACCTGTCAACATTGTAGTTACGTTTATTTCTGATAGAGAAGCTAATGTAGATTTAGTTTGATTAATTACATCAGTTAATCCATCATAAGAAACTAAATCATTATACCCTACTGCTAAATTTGGTAATCCATCTGTTAAAACAATCATATATTTATTATTTTTTTCAGATGTAAAACTCTTTTTAGCTAATTGTAAACCAGAGTCAAGGTTTGTATATTGACCAGTTCCTTCAATTGCTGAAATTTTACTTGTTAATGTAGATACATCATTTGTGAAATCACAAACTTTTTGTGCATCTGCTTCAGTTCCTGTAACTAAGTATCCTGTATTAGTATCTATTTCTGTACCTGTTGAAAAGGTAACTACACCTATTTTTAATGATGTGCTGTTAGCTTTCAAAAGGTCTGCTACTAACTTGTTTGCTGCGTCTAAAACAAGTTGCTTTCTTGTTTTAGTATTAGAAACTGCTTCGTTCATACTTTCTGAACTATCAATAACTAACATTAATTCACCAGATGGTATAACTACTTTTGAATCATTAGTTACTTTTAATTGTAATGTAACTTGATGATTAGCTAAATCAGCGTCACATATTTTCTTTTCTACATATGAAGAATCATTCAAATCAATTCTACATATATTGTCCTCAACTATCTCCATAGTAGTTGATACAGCGAAAACTGAACCTGACATTGCTAATACTAAAATAATTGCTAAAATAGCTGTTAAAAATTTTTTCATATTTAAACACCTCGAATATATTTTAATACAAAATATGAAAATTTGCAACAAATTTTATGTATAATTTTAATATATGTAAATAAAAAGAAGAAAAAAGAGCCAAAAAGTATTGACATATGGGGAAAAGTATCATATAATAAATAGGCATGAAAATTTTGCGTTGAAGCTGAATGTAGCTACACTCGTAGAGTGGAGGGAACTTCAGTGGAGTATGTCTTGGCTAGACCAGGCGGTAAGTTTTAAAATATTTATATTAAATAAAGCACTTATCCCAGGAGTATCATGCGATTTTGGGATTTTTAAATAGGTAGAAACAAAACACCAGGGTGCGTTATAACTTGCCAACGCGTAATTTTAATTATATTTTAAATTTTAAGAGGAGGGAAAAATTACAATGGCAAATTCAGTTGTATCAAGTGAAAAAATTAGAATAAGACTAAAAGCTTATGACCATGTAGTTTTAGATCAGTCTGCTGAGAAAATAGTAGATACTGCTAAAAAAACAGGAGCGAAAGTATCAGGTCCTATTCCATTACCAACACAAAAAGAAATCGTAACAATACTACGTTCTCCACACAAACACAAAGACTCAAGAGAACAATTTGAAATGAGAACACATAAAAGAGTTATAGATATTCTTTATCCAACACAAAAAACAATGGATAGTTTAATGAAACTAGAACTACCAGCAGGTGTTGACATCGAAATCAAAAACTAGTTTCAATATATAAAAAGTAAAAAAATCGAAAACTATGCTGATGCGACGAAGTTTAACAACGCGAGACGCAGTTTAGAATTAGCAGATCAGCCAATTGGAGGAGAAAGAAAAATGAAAAAAGCAATAATAGGAAAGAAAATAGGAATGACACAAATATTTAATAAAAATGGTGTAGTTATTCCAGTAACAGTTATAGAAGCAGGTCCATGTGTAGTTGCTCAAGTAAAAACATCAGAAAAAGATGGATATGAAGCAGTACAACTAGGATTTGGAGAAATCAAAGAAAACAAAATAAACAAACCAGTAAAAGGACATTTCACAAAAGGAAATGTAACACCAAAAAAACATCTAAGAGAATTTAGATTAGACTCAATAGAAGGAATCAAAGTAGGAGACGAAATAAAAGCAGACATATTTAATGCTGGAGAAAAAATAGATGTTCAGGGAACATCAAAAGGAAAAGGATTCCAAGGTGTAATAAAAAGACATGGTCAACATAGAGGACCAATGGGACATGGATCAATGTATCACAGAAGACCAGGTTCAATGGGACCAACATCAACACCAGGTAGAGTATTTAAAGGTAAAAAACTTCCAGGTCATATGGGACATGTTACAGTTACAATACAAAACTTAGATGTTGTAAAAGTAGATATGGATAAAAACGTAATATTAGTAAAAGGTAGCGTACCAGGACCAAAAGGAGCTATCCTAAAAATAAAATCAGCTGTAAAAGCACAATAAAATAAGGTAAAGGAGGAAATACGAAATGCCTAAAGTAGATGTATATAACATGCAAGGTAAAAAAGTTAGTGATGTAGAATTAAGTGAAGCAGTATTTGGTATCGAACCAAATGAAAATGTAGTTCACAGTGTATTAGTAAACTACTTAGCTAATCAAAGACAAGGTACACAAAGTACAAAAACAAGAGCAGAAGTTCGTGGTGGTGGAAAGAAACCATGGAGACAAAAAGGAACAGGTAGAGCAAGACAAGGAAGTATACGTGCTCCACAATGGATAAAAGGTGGTATTGCATTAGGACCAAAACCACGTTCATATAAATACAGAGTAAATAAAAAAGAAAAACAACTTGCAATTAAATCAATATTAAGTGCAAAAGTTTTAGACAACGAATTAACAGTTGTTGACAAATTTGAAGTAAAAGAACCAAAAACAAAAATAATGTCAAAAGCATTAACAGATTTAAAAGTTGAGGGAAAAGCATTAATAATATTAGCAGACAAAAATGAAAATGTATACTTATCAAGCAGAAATATTGAAGGAATAAAAACAATTCAATTAAGTATGATAAATGTATTTGATTTATTAAACTGTAATAAATTAGTTTTACCATTAGACACTGTTAAGAAATTAGAGGAGGTGTATGCATAATGTTACCAGAAGAAATCATAGTTAGACCAGTAATAACAGAAAAAAGTAATCAAGAAATGCAATCAGGAAAATACACTTTCGAGGTAAACAAAAAAGCTACAAAAGTTGAGATAGCAAAAGCTGTTGAAAAACTATTTGAAGTAAAAGTTTTAAATGTAAACACAATGATGGTTAAAGGAAAAACAAAAAGAGTTAGATATAAAGAAGGAAAAACACCAGATTGGAAAAAAGCTATTGTTACAATAGATACAGATCCATCTGATAAAACATACCTTGGAAAAGGTGGAAAAGCAGTTAAGGTTTCTAAGAAATATAAGGATTCAATAGATGAATTCATGGGAGCTTAGAAAATTGATTACAAGTCTTTTCCAAGTTAAAAGTTGGAAATAATACGAGAAAGAGAAATATCGGGAAAATACCCGGATAAAAAAGAATATCTGCGAGTGGAGCAGGAAAAAATCCACAAAATATAAAGTAGAGCAGAAGATTTATCAAAAACGAGTATTACTAGGAAAATGAATGATAAAACCACAGACGTACATAAGTACGTTGAGGACGGTTTGAGTGAATTTGACGACGTAAGACGAAGTTTTTCATAAATCTGAGGAAGGAGAAAACAATGGGAGTAAAAAGATTCAAAGCATATACACCATCAAGAAGAAATATGACAGTTTCTGACTTTTCAGAAATAACAAAAAAGACACCTGAAAAATCTTTATTAGAAAAGAAAAAGAAAAATGCAGGAAGAAACTCATATGGTAGAATAACAGTAAGACATCAAGGTGGAGGAAACAGACAAAAATATAGAAAAATAGACTTCAAACGTCTAAAAGATGATATGGAAGCAACAGTAATAGGAATCGAATATGATCCAAACAGAAGTGCTAACATAGCATTAATAAAATATGAAGATGGAACATTAAGTTACATCATAGCACCACAAGGACTAACAGATGGAGACAAAGTTGTATCAGGAGAAAATGTTGATATAAAACCAGGAAACTGCTTACCAATATCAAACATTCCAGTAGGTACATTAATCCATAATATAGAATTAAATCCAGGTCAAGGTGCGAAAATGGTAAGAGTTGCAGGACAAAGTGCACAATTAATGGCTAAAGAAGGAAAATATGCACATGTAAGATTACCATCAGGAGAAATGAGACTTGTATTAGCTAGATGTAGAGCAACAGTAGGAACAGTTGGAAACAGCGACCATGAAAACGTAAACCTAGGTAAAGCTGGTAAAACAAGACATCTAGGAATAAGACCAACAGTTAGAGGTTCTGTAATGAACCCAGTAGATCACCCACATGGTGGTGGTGAAGGTAGAGCTCCAATAGGTCACTCAGGACCAATGACACCTTGGGGTAAACCAGCATTAGGATATAAGACAAGAAATGCTAAGAAAAAATCAAACAAATTTATAGTAAAGAGAAGAAAATAGGATAGGAGGAAAATCAGATGTCAAGATCAAGTAAGAAAAAACCTTTTGTAGCACCAGAACTACTAAAAAGAGTAGAAGCTATGAACGAAAGTGGAAAAAAAGAAGTAATCAAAACATGGTCAAGAGCTTCAACAATATATCCACAAATGACAGGACATACAATTGCTGTTCATGACGGTAGAAAACATGTACCAGTTTATATAACAGAAGAAATGATAGGTCATAAATTAGGTGAATTTGCTCCTACAAGAACATTCAAAGGTCATGCAGGAGAAAAGACAACTAAAAAATAATTATATATAAATAAAGAATTAAGGAGGGAATTGTAGTGGAAGAAACAGCAGTAATGGAAGCTAGAGCAACACTAAGATATTCAAGAATTTCTGCAAGAAAAGTTAAGATTGTTGCAGACTTAATTAGAGGAAAAAACGTAGATGAAGCACTAGCAATAGTTAAATTTACACCAAAGGCTTCATCAGCTATAATAGAAAAATTATTAAAATCAGCTATTGCAAATGCTGAAAATAATCATGATATGAAACATGAAAATTTATATGTTGCTGAAATATATGCAAATCAAGGTCCAACATTAAAGAGAATAAGACCTGCAGCAAAAGGTTCAGCAGTAAGAATTAGAAAAAGAACAAGTCATATAACAATTGTTCTAAGAGAGCAAAACTAAAAAAGGAGGATTCTAGTAAAATGGGACAAAAAGTACATCCAACGGGTGTAAGAGTTGGAATAATAAAAGATTGGAATGCTAAATGGTATGCTGATTCTAAAAACTTTGCAGATTATTTAGTAGAAGACCAAAAAATCCGTAAATTTTTGAAGAAAAAATTATACACAGCTGGAGTTTCAAAAATAGAGATAGAAAGAACAGCTAAATTTATAAAAATCAACATTTACGCTGCTAAACCTGGAATCATAATAGGAAAAGGTGGAGCAGGAGCAGAAAGCTTAAAAGCAGATGTAATAAAATTAATTGGAAAAGAAGAAGTTAATATTAACATAGTTGAAGTTAAAGCAATAGACACAGATGCACAATTAGTTGCAGAAAATATTGCAGGACAACTAGAAAGAAGAATTTCATTTAGAAAAGCTATGAAACAATGTATGCAAAAAGCTATGAAATCAGGAGCATTAGGAATCAAAACAGCAGTATCTGGAAGACTAGGTGGAGCTGATATGGCTAGAACAGAATTCTATAAAGAAGGAACAATTCCACTTCAAACTCTAAGAGCTGACATTGATTATGGATTTGCAGAAGCAGATACAACATATGGTAAAATCGGTGTAAAAGTTTGGATATATAAAGGTGAAGTTCTTCCAACCAAAAAAATGGAAGGAGGAGACAAATAATGCCATTAATGCCTAAAAAAACAAAATATAGAAAAATGCAAAAAGGTAGAAATAGAGGAAAAGCAACAAGAGGAAACAGAGTAACAGATGGTGAATATGGAATACAAGCAGTAGAAGCAGGACTAATAAGAGGTAACCAAATAGAAGCAGCTCGTATTGCTATGACTCGTTATACAAAAAGAGGTGGAAAGGTTTGGATTAAAATATTTCCAGACAAACCAATAACACAAAAACCAGCCGGAACTCGTGGTGGTAAAGGTAAAGGTAATGTTGAATATTGGGTAGCAGCTGTAAAACCAGGTAGAGTAATGTTTGAAATAGCAGGTGTACCTGAAGAGACAGCTAGAGAAGCCTTGAGATTAGCTATGAATAAACTACCAATCAAATGTAAATTCGTAGCAAAAGAAACTGAAAGCAAGGTAGGTGATTGTGATGAAGATAAATAAGATTAGAGAAATGTCTTCACCAGAATTAGAAAAAGAATTAGGTGAACTAAAAACAGAATTATTCAAATTGAAATTTAGTTTAGCTACAAATGGATTAGATAACCCAATGAAAATAAAAGAAGTTAAAAAAGATATAGCTAAAATAAATACAATATTGACAGAAAGAAAAATAGCAGAGAAGAAGGAGGATTAATCTAATGGAAGAAAGAAATCTTCGTAAAGTTATGGTTGGAACAGTTGTGTCTGATAAAATGGACAAAACAGTTGTTGTAGCTGTAGAAACAAGTGTAAGCCATAAAATGTATGGAAAAACAGTTAAAAGAACATACAAATTAAAAGCTCATGATGAAGAAAATAACTGTCAAATGGGAGATAAAGTAAAAGTGATGGAAACAAGACCACTTTCTAAAGATAAGAGATGGAGAGTAGTTGAGATTCTTGAAAAAGGAGGAGAATAGACATGATACAACAACAAACAATATTAAAAGTTGCAGACAACACTGGAGCTAAAGAAATAATGTGTATCAGATGTTTAGGTGGTTCATATATGAAAACAGCTAACATCGGCGATGTTATAGTTGCCTCTGTTAAAACAGCAACACCAGGTGGAGTTGTTAAAAAAGGTGACGTAGTAAAAGCTGTTATAGTAAGAAGCAAAAAAGGTTTAAGAAGACCAGATGGTTCTTATGTAAAATTCGATGAAAATGCAGCTGTTATCATAAAAGAAGACAAAACACCTAAAGGAACTCGTATATTCGGGCCAGTTGCTAGAGAATTAAGAGAAAAGGATTATATGAAAATATTATCATTAGCACCAGAAGTATTATAATATGAAAAAAGGAGGTTAAACTCAATGAGAATAAAAAAAGGAGATACAGTTCAAGTTTTAGCTGGAAATGACAAAGGTAAAACTGGAGAAGTATTAGAAGTTATACCAAAAGACTCAAAAGTTATAGTAAAAGGTATAAATGTTAGAAAAAAACACATCAAACCTAGAAAACAAGGTGAAGAAGGTGGAATAATTCCTGTTGAATGTGCTATAGACAGCTCAAAAGTTAATGTAGTGTGTTCAAAATGTGGAAAAGCAACAAGAGTTGAATACAAGGTTGAAGATAATAAAAAAGTTCGTATTTGTAAAAAATGTGGAGCTACAATAAAATAGATAATGGAAAGGAGGAACAATAATAATGGAAAAACTAAGAGAACAATATGAAAAAGAAGTTATTCCAGCATTAATGAAAAAATTTGAATATAAATCAGTAATGCAAGTTCCAAAACTTGATAAAATAGTTATAAATATAGGTTTAGGAGATATAAAAGAAAATCCAAAATCATTAGAAAATGCAGTAAATGATTTAATGCAAATCACAGGTCAAAGACCAATGATAACAAAAGCAAAGAAATCAATTGCAGCATTCAAATTAAGAGAAGGAGCAAACATTGGATGTAAAGTAACATTAAGAGCAGACAAAATGTATGATTTTGCTTACAAACTATTTAATGTTGCACTTCCAAGAGTTAGAGACTTTAGAGGTGTTTCTGAAAATTCATTTGATGGAAGAGGAAACTACTCAATGGGTATTAAAGAACAATTAATATTCCCAGAAATCGAATATGATAAAGTTGACAAATTAAGAGGAATGGACATCATATTCGTAACAACAGCTGAAACAGACGAAGAGGCAAAAGAATTATTAAAATTATTAGGAATGCCTTTTAAAAATTAATTAAGTTTAAGGGAGGATAAATTAAACTATGGCTAAGAAAGCAATGAAAATAAAACAAGCTAGACCACAAAAATATAAAACTAGAGAATATAATAGATGTAAAATTTGTGGAAGACCACATGCTTATATTAGAAAATATGGAATTTGCCGTGTATGTTTCAGAGAATTAGCACATAAAGGTGAAATTCCAGGAGTAAAAAAAGCAAGTTGGTAGAAAGAATATAAAAAATAGACAAATAAAACTATTTGTCAAAAAAGAAGGAGGAAAGTAACGTGAATACTACAGATCCAATAGCAGATATGTTAACAAGAATAAGAAATGCTAACAGTGCTAAACATAAAACAGTTGATGTACCAGCTTCTAAGATGAAAACAGCTATTGCTGAAATTTTATTCAAGGAAGGATATATAAAATCATTTGAAGTAATAAATAATGAAAATCAAGGAATCATCAGAATAACATTAAAATATGATGAAAAAGGTACAAGAGTTATAGACGGAATAAAAAGAATAAGCAAACCAGGATTAAGAGTATATGCTGGTAAAGAAGAATTACCAAGAGTTCTTAATGGACTAGGAATAGCAATAATCTCTACATCAAAAGGACTAAAAACAGATAAAGAAGCTAGAGAAGCTGGAATGGGTGGAGAAGTATTAGCTTATATTTGGTAATATAAAAAGGGAAAAATTAACCTAAATGCGAAAACAAGTTATACTTGTATATAAAACGTTAGGCGAACGCCCAATAAAAGGAGGAAAATAAAATGTCAAGAATAGGAAATAAACCTATTACAGTACCAGCAGGTGTTGAAGTAAAACTTGATGGACAAAAAATAACTGTAAAGGGACCAAAAGGAACACTTGAAAGAGAAATACATAAAAATATTTCAGTAGCTTTAGAAAACAATGTAATAACAGTTACAAGACCAAACAATGAAGCAAAAAACAGAAGTTTACATGGTTTAACAAGAACTCTAATAAGCAATATGATAAATGGTGTTGAAAAAGAATACACAAGAGAGTTACAAATAAATGGTGTAGGTTACAGAGTTGCAAAACAAGGAAACAACTTAAATCTAACATTAGGATATTCTCATCCAGTAATATTTGAAGCACCAGAAGGAATAACATTTGATGTTCCAAATCCAAATACTATAATAGTAAGAGGAATTGACAAAGAATTAGTTGGTCAAACAGCAGCTAATATCAGAGTTAAAAGACCACCTGAAGTATATAGAGGTAAAGGTATTAAATATGCTGAAGAAGTTATTAGACGTAAAGAAGGTAAGACAGGTAAATAGATTTCCATATAGTAAATTTAATGGGAATTAAGAAAGGAGAAAAAAATGGTTAGTAAAACAGATAGAAAATTTGAAAGAGCAAGAAGACATGCTAGAGTAAGAAATAAAGTATCTGGAACAGCAGAAAGACCAAGATTATGTGTATATAGAAGTAATAGCAACATATATGCTCAAATCATTGATGATGTTGCTGGAAATACATTAGTATCTGCTTCAACATTAGACAAAGAAGTAAAAACAAAAAAATCTAATATAGAAGCTGCAAAAGAAGTTGGAACTTTAATTGCTAAAAGAGCAACTGCAAAGAAAATAAAAAATGTTGTATATGACCGTAGTGGATATATATATCATGGAATAGTAAAAGAATTAGCAGAAGCTGCTAGAGAAGGAGGGCTAGAATTCTAATGGAAGAAAATAAAACCCCAGAATTAAAAGAAAAAGTAGTAGCTATAAACAGAGTAGCAAAAGTAGTAAAAGGTGGTAGAACATTTAGATTTAGTGCTGTTGTTATCGTTGGAGACGGTAAAGGACGTGTTGGAATCGGAAATGGTAAAGCTGCTGAAGTACCAGATGCTATAAGAAAAGCTATACAAGAAGCTAAAAAGAATTTAGTAGAGGTTCCTATTGTTGGAACAACAGTACCTCATGAGTTTATTGGACAATTTGGTAGTGCAAAAGTTATGTTAAAACCTGCTGCTGTAGGTACAGGACTTATTGCTGGTGGTAGTGTAAGACCAGTACTTGAACTTGCAGGATACAAAGATATACGTACAAAAGTTATTGGAACAAACAATCCAAGAAACGTAGTATATGCAACTATCGAAGGATTAAAAAACATGAGAACAATTGAACAAGTAGCTAAAAAAAGAAATAAAAAAGTTGAAGAAATTATATAATTGAGATATAATAAGAATCGACAAATATCAAATGTCAAATAGGGAGGTGCAAAAAATGAAATTAGGAGAATTAAGACCAAACGTTCCAGTAAAAGACAGAAAAAGAGTTGGACGTGGAATGGGTTCTGGAACAGGAAAAACATCAGGAAAAGGACATAAAGGACAAAAAGCTAGATCTGGTGGAGGAGTTAGAAGAGGATTTGAAGGTGGTCAAACACCATTATATAGAAGACTACCAAAAAGAGGATTCACAAATATACATGCAAAAAATTATACTGAAGTAACTCTAACAATGTTAAACAAATCAAAAGCAACAGATGTTACAGCAGAAAGCTTAGTAGAAGAAGGAATAATCGGTAAAGTAAATGATGGAATAGTAGTTTTAGCAACAGGAAAATTAGAGAAAAAATTAAATGTTAAAGCTAAAAGATTTACAGCAACTGCTAAGGAAAAAATAGAAGCCCTAGGCGGAAAGGCAGAGGTGATTTAGTTGTTTAAAACAATAGCAAACGCCCTAAAAACACCGGATGTAAGAAAAAAGCTTCTATATACAGTAATACTAATAGTTGTATTTAGACTTGGATGTTATATAACAGTTCCAGGTGTAAATACATTAGTATTAAGTGAAGCAATGTCTTCATCAAACGGAATTACAGGATTTATCGATATTATATCAGGAGGAGCTTTTTCGAGATTCTCAATATTTGCAATGTCAATAGGTCCATATATTACTGCATCAATCGTTGTACAATTATTAAGTTTCGTAATCCCATCTTTAGAAAAAATGATAAAAGAAGGTGGAGAAGAAGGTAAAAGAAGAAGAAATAGATATACAAAGCTTTTAACAATAGTATTGGCACTTGTAGAAGCAATTGGAGTATATTTATCTTATAAATCATCTGGAATATTCATTAATCCAGGATTTATGACAGGACTTTTAATTGTAGCATCATTGATAGCAGGAACATCACTATTAATGTGGTTAGGAGAACAAATTACAAGCAAAGGAATTGGAAATGGTATTTCAATAATAATCTTTATAGGTATTATATCAGGATTACCAACAGGAATAACAACAATGTGGAGACTAATGTTTACAGCTAATGGATTTAGTACAACAGGACTAATAATATCATTAGCAATAATATTAGGAGCACTTATCTTAATATCAGCAGTTGTATTTGTACAACAAGCAGAAAGAAGAGTACCTGTACAATATTCTAAAAAAGTAGTTGGAAGAAAAATGGTAGGAGCTCAAAGCACACATATACCATTAAAACTAGCTATGGCAGGAGTTATGCCAATAATCTTTGCGTCATCATTCATGACATTTCCAGCAATGATTATATCAATGTTTGTAAGAGACACAACTAACCTAAGTGGATTTTTAGAAGGATTATATAAATTCTCATTAGCTACATCATCTTCAAGTGTAGGAATAGGATATTCAATAGCAAATGCAGTAGTTTATTTATTACTAATTCTTGCATTCACATTTTTCTATACTTTTGCAGCATTTAATCCGGCAGAAGTATCAAACAATATAAAGAAAAATGGTGGATTTATCCCTGGAATTAGAGCTGGTAAACCGACAACAGAATATTTAACATCAATTATAACAAAATTAACAATATTTGGTGGTGTATTCTTATCAGCAGTTGCAATTATACCTATGATGTTAAGATTTACTGATTTTAACTTCTCATTTGGAGGAACATCAATACTAATCGTAGTAGGTGTAGCACTAGAAACAGTACAACAATTAGAATCTCAATTAGTAATGAGACATTACAAAGGATTCTTAGAATAAGAAAAAGTGGCTGTAAAAAAAAGTCACTAAGAAAAAAGAGATTTGAGCTGAAATCTTAACTCAAATCGGGCGAGAACAAATCAAAGAGAAATTAAAAATTTTTCTTTGATTTGTTTTGCATTATAACCAAAATATGTATTGAAACATAAGAAAGTTAGTGTATAATATGAAAAAGGAGAAATTTTTACCTTTAGGAAGGAATGAGATAAAGGGTGAATAATCGGAAGAATAAAAGAATTTATTGAAATGTATAGTGAATTAAATTGGTCTAGACCGGAAGCTACAATTACAGAAATATTAGGATTTTGTAATTACTTTAGACAAGAGGACATAGAACTATTTGATGAATATAGAAAAATATATCAAGAAACAGAATTTCAGCCCGTAAGAGAAAAATCAAAAAAGATAGTAGAGTTGTACAAAAGAAAACTTGGGATAACATCAGAAAATGATAAAAGACTATTAGAAACAATACTAGAAGTAATAGGAAATAATGGACTAGGATTTCATTTAACAAACAATATAGATGTAAAAAATATAATAGAAAATGGCTTAGACCCAAAAGCTAAATCAGACAGTGTAGGTAGATTAAGAGAGATAAAAAATAGCTTATCAAAAGAAACTGTGGGAGAACTATTCCCTTACCAAGGAAGCGATGAAGATAAATATTCATATTCAACAAATCCAAGACTAAATGTTAATTATGGAAGATGTCCAGAATGGTTATTAAACCTAACATCATATGCATATAACACTGGTACAGAACTACCAGAAGTGCTAGAAGATATAGCAGAATTGTGTAAAGAAAATGGAGAATCACCAGAAAGCATAGAAACATTATTAAAATTTACAGAAGAAAACTATAAAAAATATTTAAAAACAAGAAAAGAAATGGTAGTATTTCCAAATACTAAAGATATAGACATAAGTGTATTTAATGGAATGACAGCTGAAGAAGCATGTATTATGATAATAAATTCAAAAGAAAAGGGTATAGATGAAAGAGGTCAAAAACCAATTTTGCCAGAGCAAATAGCGATAATAGATATAAACTCAAGAAACTTTGACAAAAGAATATCAAGAAAAAAGGAAATTTCTACAGATAAAATTGGGAAAACGACTATAAAAACAAGTGTGGCAGAAAAAATGCAGATAAATGAATGGATGCAAGAAGAGGTAAAGAGAAATAAAGAGGAAAAGGAGTATATGATATAAAATATCATAAATATAACAGATGATTAAAAAAGAAAACTTGCCAAAGGCATACACAGAAGTATTAGAAATATTAAATAACATTTCAAAAGAAGAATATAAAAAAGTACCAAAAGAACTGATAGAATTATATGAGCTAAAAAAAGACAAGCAGTATAAATTTGAAATAACATATTTTGAGGATTTTGAAAATCAAAAAATATTAGACGAAACAAAAGCAATATTAGCAGTTCTATTTAGAGATTATTGGGCAACTGAAAAACAAAGAGAAAAAATAATATTAAATGAAAAATATCAAATTAATATACAAGAAGAACAAAAAAGAAAAGAATATAATCCAGATGAGATTTTTAGGAACAAAAACTCTGAAATTGATTGACATTTATGGAAAAATGTTCTAAAATAAATAAGGAAAAATAAGAGAAAGCCTCTATCCATATAGAGGCAAAACTTTTTCATAATAGAAAAGCAAAACTTTCCTATTATATGTCCAAACAAGAGAAAGGAATGTGATTAAAAAATGAACATTATCATGTTAGGAGCACCAGGAACTGGAAAAGGAACAACAGCAAGCATATTATCAGAAAAACTAGAAATACCACAAATATCAACAGGAGACATATTCAGATCAAACATAAAAGAAGGAACAGAGCTAGGAAAACTAGCAGAAAGTTACATATCAAAAGGACAACTAGTACCAGATGAAGTAACAATAAAAATAGTAGAGGACAGACTACAACAAGATGACACAAAAAATGGAGCAATACTTGATGGATTTCCAAGAACAGTAGCACAAGCAGAAGCACTAAAAGAAATGTTAGCAAAAAAAGGAGAAAAAATTGACATAGTAATAAATCTTGAAACACCTGAAGAAGAGATAATAGAAAGAATAGTAAACAGGAGAGTATGTTCAAACCAACAATGTAAAACAGTATATAATGTTGTATTACATCCACCAAAAGTAGAGGGAATATGTGACAAATGTGGAAGTGAGCTAATAACAAGAAAAGATGATAAACTAGAAACAATAAAAAGCAGACTAGAACAATATTACAAAGAAACAAGCCCTTTAGCAGATTACTATGAAAAAGAGGGAATACTACACACAGAAACAGTAAGTAGGACAGTAGGAAAAATGGGAGAAGATGTAGCAAGAGATATTGTAGAAAAATTAAAAAATAAATAAAACCACTAAAGATAAAAGCGACTAATGTCGCTTTTATTAAACACTATATGTAAAAGGGGGAAAGAGAAAAATGGTAACAATAAAATCAAAAAAAGAAATAGAATTAATGAGGGAAGCATGCAGAGTAACAGCACTTACACATAAAGCAATTGAAGAAGCTATAAAACCAGGAATGACAACAGCAGATATAGACAAAATAGCAGAGCAAACAATGAGAAAATATGGCGCAATATCAGCAGAAAAAGGCTATGATCCAGGAATAAAAGGAGTGCCACCATATCCGGCATCAACATGTATATCAATAAATGATGAAGTAATACATGGAGTACCATCAAGTAAAAGAATAATAAAAGATGGAGACATAGTAAGTGTTGACCTTGTAGCATTAAAAGATGGATATAATGGAGATGCAGCAAGAACATATATGGTAGGAAAAGTATCAAAAGATGCAAAAAGACTAGTAGAAGTAACAAAACAAGCTTTTTTTGAAGGAATAAAATATGCTAAAAAAGGAAATAGAATAGGAGACATATCACATGCAATAGGAGAATATGTAAAATCACAAGGATATTCAGTTGTAAGAGAATTTCAAGGACATGGAATTGGAAAAGAAATGCATGAAGACCCAGGAATACCAAACTATGGAAAAGCTGGAAAGGGAATAAGACTAGAGCCAGGAATGACATTAGCGATAGAACCAATGGTAATACAAGGAAAACCAGACATATTAGAACTAGAAGATGGATGGACAATAATAACAGAAGATGGAACATTAGCTGCACATTATGAAAATACAATTTTAATAACAGAAAAAGAGCCTGAAGTATTGACAATTCTATAAAAATGGTATATAATAAATGAGTTAATGCTATAATTTGGTAATTATATGCAAAATATTTTAGAAAAAATCTAAAAAAGCTCTTACGAAGGAGGTAAAAAATCTTGGCAAAGGAAGATGTAATAGAGGTAGAAGGAACAGTAGTTGAAACACTACCAAATACAAATTTTAAAGTGGAACTTGAAAATGGGCATCAAATATTGGCACATATATCTGGTAAATTAAGAATGAACTACATAAAAATATTACCAGGAGACAAAGTAAAAGTAGAGTTATCACCATATGACTTAACAAGAGGAAGAATCACTTGGAGAGCAAAATAAAATAGAAAACATAAATTAACCCAAAAATATAAATAATCTTTATATAAAATAGGAGGTGCAGTGGAATGAAAGTAAGACCATCAGTAAAACCAATTTGCGATAAATGCAAAGTAATAAAAAGAAAAGGTGTAATTAGAGTTATATGTGAAAACCCTAAACACAAACAAAGACAAGGGTAACCTTAAAAGTTTATAACACAAATGAGGTAGCGGCTGTTAAACTTAGCCAATAAGTTTACATATCAAATTTGTGTTTATATATATGTCCAAAATAGTTTAAAGATTAAATGAGGCTAAAGTTTCATTTAATGCATTTCACCTTTAGATGAAATAGGACAACACTAAAAAAGAAAAAATGAAATTTTGGAGGTGCAAAAAAACATGGCTCGTATAGCAGGAGTAGACTTACCTAAAGAAAAAAGAATTGAAATAGGACTAACATACATATATGGTATAGGAGTAACTAGTTCAAGAAAAATATTAGAAAAAGCAAAAATAAATCCAGACACTAGAGTAAAAGACCTAACAGACGAAGAAGTTAATAAAATAAGAAAAGTTATTGACGAATCATACAAAGTTGAAGGTGACTTAAGAAGAGAAGTAGCTCTTAATATAAAAAGACTAACAGAAATTGGATGTTATAGAGGTCTAAGACATAGAAGAGGTCTTCCAGTAAGAGGACAAAGAACAAAAACAAACGCTCGTACAAGAAAAGGACCAAGAAAATTAGTAAGTAAATCTAAAAAAGCATAAAAATAGTTGATGTACAAATACATCAAACTTCTAATAAGGAGGGAAAATAAAGCAATGGCTAAGAATGTAACAAAAAAACCAGTAGCTAGAAGAAATAGAAAAAACATCGACAAAGGAGAAGCACATATTCATTCTAGTTTCAATAACACAATAGTTACAATAACAGACACAAACGGAAATACAATATCATGGGGAAGTGCTGGAGGACTTGGATTTAAAGGATCAAGAAAAAGCACACCATTTGCTGCAGGAGAAGTTGCAGAAACAGCAGCTAAAGCAGCTATGGAACACGGATTAAAAACAGTTGAAGTATATGTAAAAGGACCAGGAGCTGGAAGAGAAGCTGCAATAAGAGCACTTCAATCAGCAGGTTTAGAATTAAGCAGTATAAAAGATGTTACTCCAATCCCACATAATGGTTGTAGACCACCAAAAAGAAGAAGAGTATAATAAAAGAAATCAATAAATAAATTAAAAAATCAATGAAAGAGGTGTAAATAAAACATGGCACGTTATACAGACGAACAATGTCGTATTTGCCGTAGAGAAGGACAAAAATTGTTCTTAAAAGGTTCAAGATGTTATTCTGATAAATGTAGTATCTCAAGAAGAAACTATGCACCAGGACAACATGGACAAAAAAGAGCAAAACTTTCTGAATACGGAACACAATTAAGAGAAAAACAAAAAACCAAATCATATTATGGAGTTGGAGAAAAACAATTCAGAAGATATTTTGAAATGGCTTCTAACAAAAAAGGCATCACAGGTGAAAACTTATTACAAATATTAGAAAGCAGATTAGATAATGTAGTATATAGATTAGGATTTGGAACATCAAGAGCTCAAGCAAGACAATTAGTAAACCATGGACAATTTGAAGTTAATGGTGGAAAAGTTGATATCCCATCATATCTAGTAAAAGCTGGAGATGTTATATCAGTAAGAGAAAGCAAAAAAGAAAATGGAGCAATAAAAGCAAACATAGAAGTAAATTCAGCAAGACCAGTTCCAGCATGGTTAGAATTAAATAATGAAACTTTAAGTGGTAAAGTAGTAAGATTAGCATCTAGAGAAGATGTTGATATTCCAATTGAAGAGCATTTAATAGTAGAGCTTTACTCTAAATAGTTTTTAAAATATTAGGAGGTAGAAATGATAGAATTTGAAAAGCCAAATATTGAATGTCTAGAGGTTGATAACACAAACAATTATGCAAAATTCGTATGTGAACCATTAGAAAGAGGATATGGAGTTACAATAGGAAATTCACTAAGAAGAATATTACTATCATCATTAACAGGATGTGCACTAACAAGTGTAAAAATAGATGGAGTATTACATGAATTTTCAAGTATCCCAAATGTTGTAGAAGACGTACCAGACATTATAGTTAATTTAAAAAATGTAAGACTTAAATTCAATGAAAATGAAGAAAAAGTTATGAGAATTAATTTTAAAGGTGAAGGAGAAGTTACTGCAGCAGATATAATCACAGATGGAACAGTAGAAATACTAAATCCAGATTTGCATATAGCTAATGTATCAGAAGGTGGACAATTAATAATGGAAATGACAGCCAATATGGGAAGAGGATACTCACCTTCGGAAAAAAACAAGAAACCAAACCAAGACATATCTGTGCTTCCAATAGATTCAATTTATACACCAGTTAAAAAAGTTAATTATCAAGTAAAAAACACTAGAGTAGGTCAAATGGTTGACTATGATAAGTTAATTATAGAAGTATGGACAGATGGTAGTTTAAAAGCTTATGAAGCATTAAGTTTAGCTGCAAAAGTTATGACAGAACATTTAGAATTATTTATAGACTTATCAGAAGCAACAAGAAATACACAAGTAATGATTGAAAAAGAAGAATCTAAGAAAGAAAAAGTTTTAGAAACTTCAATTGAAGAATTAGAATTATCTGTAAGATCATTCAATTGCTTAAAAAGAGCAGGAATTGCAACTGTTGAGGACTTAACAAATAAATCTGAAAGTGATATGATGAAAGTTAGAAACTTAGGTAAAAAGTCACTTGATGAGGTAACAGCAAAATTACATTCATTAGGACTAGGTTTCGCAGAAGAAGATGAATAAATAAAGAAGAGGTGAAAAAATTGGCTACAAATAGAAAATTAGGTAGAACTACTGATATAAGAATGTCAATGTTAAAAACTTTAACAACAGACTTAATACTACATGGTAAAGTAGAAACAACAGAAGCTAGAGCAAAAGAAGTAAAATCAATTGCGGACAGCATAATAGCGTTAGCTATAAAAGAAAAAGACAACTTTGAAATGGTAGATGTAAAAGTAGTAAAAGCAAAATTAGATTCTAAAGGTAACAAAGTTACTGAAATAGCAAAAAGCAAAAATGGTAAAGAATACTTAAAAGTTGTTAAAGAAGAAACAACAGAAAGCAGACAAAAAGATATGCCATCAAGACTAAATGCTAGAAGAAAAATAATGACAAAAGTAAACAAAGTAAAAGATATAGATTTACTAGACAAATTATTCAATGAAATAGCTCCAAAATACGAAGGTAGAGTTGGGGGATATACAAGAATAATAAAAGCTGGTCCACGTAGAGGAGACGGAGCTGAAGTAGCTATATTAGAATTAGTTTAATAAATATAATTAAATAACAATTATCAAGAGTGGAGTAGAGAAAGGCTCGTTAATTCCACAGCAACCTATCAAATGACAAGGTGCTAAAACCTGCAAAGCAAATGCTTTGAGTGATGATTTATAAAAGAACTCTTAGCTTAGGCAAGAGTTCTTTTTTTAGGAGTGAGAAAATGAAAAATTATTATTTTACATCTGAGAGTGTAACTGAAGGACACCCAGATAAATTATGTGATTATATATCAGATACAATACTAGATGAATGTATAAAACAAGACAAAGATTCAAGAGTAGCAATAGAAACATTTGCATCAAATAACACAATAACAATAGCAGGGCAAATAACATCAACAGCAAGAATAAAAATTGGAGAAATAGTAAGAAATAGAATAAAAGAAATAGGATTTGACAATGCAGAAACAGATATAGATTATAGAACATGTAAAATAAACGCAGAAATAACAAAGCAAAGTCCTGATATAGCACTTGGAGTTGATGTTGGTGGAGCAGGAGACCAAGGAATAATGTTTGGATATGCATGTGATGAAACAGAAAATTATATGCCATATGCAATAGATATGGCACACAAGCTATCAAAAAGGCTTACAGAGGTACGAAAAGATAAAGCCATTCCTTATCTTAGACCAGATGGGAAAACGCAAGTTACAGTTGAATATGAGGATGATAAACCAAAAAGAATAGAAACAATATTAATATCAACACAACATCTTGATACAGTAACAACAGAGCAAATAAGAGAAGACATAATAAATAAAGTTATAAATATGGTAGTACCAAAAAACATGGTAGATGTAAATACAAAAATATATATAAATCCAACTGGTAGATTTGTTATAGGTGGACCATTAGGAGATACAGGACTTACAGGAAGAAAGATAATTGTAGATACATATGGTGGATATGCAAGACATGGTGGAGGATGTTTCTCAGGAAAAGATGCAAGTAAAGTAGATAGGTCAGCAGCTTATATGTTAAGGCATATCGCAAAAAATATTGTAGCAAATGGATATGCAAAAAAATGTGAAATACAAGTAGCATATGCTATTGGAATGAAAGAGCCATTATCTATATGTGTAAATACATTTGGAACAAGCCAAAAAGATGAAAGCGAATTAGTAGAATTAATAAAAGAAAAATTTGACTTAACCCCAGATGGAATAATTGAATATTTACATTTAAAAGACCCAATATATACGAAAACAACTAATTATGGGCATTTTGGAAAACCAGAACTACCATGGGAAAAAATAATAGAAATATAAAAAAAAGCAAGTGTTCACTTGCTTTTTTTGGTATTTATTGTTAAACTATATAATGTAAAGGAGGACAAAAGAAAATGGTAAAAGAAAACAAAGGAATAACATTAATAACATTAGCAATAGCAGTAATAGTTTTATTGATATTAGCGAGTATAACAACATATTATGGAATAGATACTATAAAATCATCTAAATTAACGAAATACAAAACGGAGCTTGAAATGGTACAGGCACAAGTAGATGTATTATATGAAAAATACAAAGATACAATAGATGGGGTAGATATAGGAAAAACAATAACAGCATCAGATGAAGAAGATGCAAAAAAAGCATTAAAAACAATAGGAGTAAACAGCTTAGAAGGTTATAAAATATTTGACAAAGAAGTATTACAAGAACTTGGAGTAGAAGGAATAGATAACAAATTTCTAGTAAATATAAAAGAAAGAGAAGTACTAACATTAAAGCCACATAAATATGAAGGAAAAGAATATTATAATCTTGCTCAAATAGTTGGAGAAAGAAAAATAAAAGAGCAACTAGAAAGAGGAGAAATTACATTTAACATGCAAAGTACCGAACTAACAGATGGATGGAAAATAAACCTAACAGATATAAAATTTTCAAAATATGTAGGTAAAGGCAAAGTGCAATATCAAGACACAGCAAGTGGCAAATGGACAACAGTAGAAAATAACTTAACAAGAGATAATTATAGTTTTACTATAAAAAATAGTGGAACATATATAGTTAAAGTAACAGATTCAGCAGGAAAAGCATATGAACAGAATTTGAAATTAGAATTTAATAATTATACAGTGGATAATGAGAAGCATTTTAAAACTCTTCCAGAAGCACTTAGTTATGCTGAAACAAATTCTACAATTAAAGTGATAAGAGATGTAGAAGAAAATACGGTATTTAATATTAATAAAAGTGTGATTATAGATACAAATGGTAAAAACATTAAATTTAATGGTAAAAACATTAAATTTGATAGTGGTGATGTATCTACGATAGAAAAAAATATTAGTGTATCTATAGTTGGAAGTGGAAAAATATCATGTAGTGAACCAATAGCAGTTGCATTAATAATAAACAATGGAATTTTAAAAATAGAAGATACTAAAGTGGAATCCAATGATACAGAAGGTTATATAAATGCCACTATAATTAACAAGGGGACAATAACGTGTGATAATAGTACAATAGCGGCAATTAGTAATGAGGGAAATGCTGTAATTAATAGTGGAAAATACCAATGGTTGAGTTGTGGCGTTTCTGGTGGAAAGTATATTATTAATGATGGTACAATAAAGTCAATAGGACTAGAAAAAGGTGGAACAGTTGAAATTAACGGTGGTACAATTACTAATAGAATAGTATTAGCTGATGATTCAGGGGATATCAGTTTAACGATAGGAGATAATGGCAAGGCATTAAGCACAAATACTCCAAGAGTAAAAGAGGTTTATTTTAGAACGGGTTTAGCAGGAATCAATTGTACTGTTAATTTCTATAATGGGGTTGTGCAATATCCTGACAGTACTTCAGATAATGTAGTTTATGGTAAGGACTTTTACACAGCATGCAGAAGTGGATATCAAGTTAAAGATGTTGTGAATTCAATTACTGGAGCAAAAGAAATGATATTAGAACTAATCCAATGATTAAATTAGTAACCAAAAAACAAAAGAATAAATATAATATCCATAAGGAGGAGAGTATGGGAGAATTTATAATAAACTCAATACTTTGGACACTTGCTCTTTATGGATTATTTGAAATAATAAAGCAAATAATATACATGTATACATACACAAATCTAAAAGCAGACGGAATATATGTAATAATAGCAGTAAAAAACCAAGAAGAAAAAATAGAAGGCTTTTTGCGTTCAACCCTATTCAAAATATTTTATGGAAAAGAAGAAACAATAAAAAACATAATAGTAGCAGACTTAAACTCAACAGACAAAACAAAAGAAATAGTAGATAAAATATCAGAAGACTATGAATGTATAAAAACAACAAAATGGAAAGAATGCAAAGAAATAATAGACAATATAAACAGTTAAGAAATAAAACAAGGAAAGAGGACAAAACTTGGAAGAATTAGAGGGAATATTAACAGAAATAAGATACCAGAACGAAATAAACAGTTACACTGTAGGAACATTTGAAACAGAAGAATATCAAATAACTGTAGTAGGCTATTTACCATTTATAAAAAAAGGAGACACACTAAAAATAATAGGAAAATTTGTAGAACACAAAGAATATGGAGAGCAATTCAAAATAGAAACATTTGAAAAACTAATGCCACAAACATTAGGAGCACTAGAAAATTACTTAGCAAATGGAAATGTAAAAGGAATAGGACCAGCAACAGCAAAAAAGATAATACAAACATTTGGAGAAGAAACAATAAGCATACTAAAATACACCCCCAAAAAATTAGCACAAATAAGAGGAATAACAGAAGAAAAGGCAATAGCAATATCAGAAAGCTTTATAGAAAATTGGGAAATATGGCAAATAGTAGGATTCTTAGAAAAATTTGGAATAGGAGCAGAAAACGCACAAAAGGTATATAAACTTCTAGGAATAAATGCAATAGAAGAAATAGAAGCAGACCCATATATACTAATAGACATATCAAGAGGTGTAGACTTTAGACAAATAGATGAAATGGCAATAAGACTTGGCGTAGAAAAAGAAAACAGAAAAAGAATAATGAGTGGAATAAAATATTCACTAATAAAAATAACATATAATGGTCATTGTTGCACACTAAAAGAAAACTTGATAGAACATGTAAAACAGTTACTAGGAGTAAACGAAGAAACAGTTGAGGATGGACTCATAAACTTAAAAGTAAATGATGATATAGTAATAGAAAATAGAGAAGGAGAAAACTGGGTATATCTAAAAAGTTTTTATGCAACAGAGGAAAAAATAGCACAAAGAATAATAAGTTTAGCAAAATCAAAAAATACGAAAAAAATCCATAACATAGACAAAGAATTAAACCTAATAGAAAAAAAATCAGATATATTCTTATCAGAAAAGCAAAAAGAAGCAATAAGAGAAATAAACGAAAACAATGTAACAATAATAACAGGAGGACCAGGAACAGGAAAAACAACAATAATAAAAAGCATAATAGAAATATATAAACAAAAAAAATACAAAATAGTATTATGTGCACCAACAGGAAGAGCAGCAAAAAGAATGACGGAAACAACAGGAGAAGAAGCATATACATTACATAGACTATTAGAAATAGGCAAAATAGATGATGACTCGATATACAAGAAAAACAATGAATACCAAGGAACACCAATAGATGCAGACATAATAATAGTTGACGAGGTATCAATGGTAGACATGTTCATAATGAGTTACTTGTTGGACTGTATATATAAGGGAACCAAACTAATACTTGTAGGAGATAGTGACCAATTACCATCAGTAGGACCAGGTAGTGTATTACAAGACATAATAAAATCAGAACAAATAAAAACAGTACATTTAGACAAAGTATTTAGACAAGCAGCAAGAAGCAAAATAATAGTAAATGCACATAGAGTAAACAATGGAGAAGAGTTTATCAAAAAGGAAGAAACAGAAATAGAAGAAGACGAGAAAAATGACTTTTTCTTTATAAGAGAAAATAACCAAGAACGAATATTAGAACAAGTATTATCACTATGTAATGGCAGATTAAAAAGATTTGGAAATTATGATTTTTTTGAAAACATACAGGTTTTAAGTCCAACAAAAAAAGGCACACTAGGAACAAAAGAACTAAACAAAGCATTACAACAAGAACTAAACCCACACAGAGAAGGAGAAAACGAAAAGAGCAGTATGGGAGCAATATTCAGAATTGGAGACAAGGTAATGCAAATAAAAAACAATTATGACATCCAATGGGAAAGAAGGGAAGGAAACTCTTTAGAACTAGGAAACGGAATATTCAATGGAGAAACAGGGATAATAACAGAAATAAATGAAAAAGAAAAATTTATAAGAGTAAAATTTGATGACAACAAAACAAGTATATATGAATATAACGAATTAGAACAACTTGAACATAGTTATTGTATAACAATACATAAAGCACAAGGAAGCGAATTTGACGTAATAATAATGATAATACCACAAGCTGCACCAATGTTGCTTACAAGAAACTTGTTATATACAGGAATAACGAGAGCTAAAAAACTATTAGTAGTAATAGGAAACAACAATATTGTAAACTATATGATAAAAAATGTTGACAGTAAAAAAAGAAACACGGGATTACAATACAAAATAAAAAATCAAATGAAATCTTAAAATGCATAAAAAATCCATAAATTGTGAATAATAGAAAAAAACACAAGGAGTGGATTTTTTTGAGAAAAAATAACAAAATTAACATAGAAAATACCATATTAGATGAAGAACAACTAAAAAGACATTTAGAAAAAATGGCAATGCAACATATATTAAAAAATAAATCAGATAAAAGCACATATCCTGTGCCACAATTAATTGAAAATTACGAAACAATAAAAACAGTATACAATTTATTAAATGAACATATTAAATTAGATATAAGTATACACCCAGCAGGTGAATGGATATTAGACAATTTTTATATAATAGAGGAAGTAGTTAAACAAATAAAAAAAGAACTTACACAAAAAAAATACATTAACTTTGTAGGAATCCAAAATGGTAAATATGTTGGATTTGCAAGAATATATGTATTGGCAACTGAAATAGTATCATATACAGACAACAAAATAACAAGAGAAAATTTAGAAAAATATTTACAAGCATATCAAACAAAAAAAACGCTAAACATGGAAGAAATATGGAATATAGGACTATTTCTTCAAATAGCGATAATTCAGAACATTGCTGAAATATGTGAAAAAATATATAGTAGTCAAATGCAAAAATATAAAGTGAAAAATATAATAGAAAGACTAGTAGAAAAAAAGAGTAAAGATGAACTAATATATAATCAAATGCATGGAATGAAACTAAAAAGCACAGAATTTAAAAGCATGAAATATCCATTTATAGAATACATGTCATACTCACTAAAAAAATATGGAAAAAAAGCATATGGATATTTAAAAATTTTAGAAGAAGAAGTTGAAAAAATAGGAATAACAGTACCAGAAGCAATACAAAAAGAACATTTTGATATAGCAATAAGAAAAATATCAATAGGAAACTGTATTACAAGCATAAAAACATTACAAAGAATAAACTTTCTAGAAATATTTGAAAAAATAAATGGGGTAGAAGAGATACTTAATCAGGATCCAGCAGGAATATATGAACATATGGAATACAAAACAAAAGAATATTATAGAAATGCAATAAAAGAATTATCCAAAAAAACAAAAATGTCAGAAATATATATATCAAAAAAAGCAATAGAACTATGTCATAAAAGTATGTCAGATACCAAACATAGACACATAGGATATTACTTAATAGACGAAGGAAAAGAAGAACTATATCAAAAATTAGAATATAAAGAAAAAATATTAAAAAACAAAACAAAAGTAAAAATTTATATCTCAACTATAACACTATTGACAATAATATTATCATTACTAATCTCAAGGTCATTAACATCAAATACAATAGCATTTATACTAACATCAATATTATTAATAATTCCAATATCAGAAATAGTAATTCAAACAATTCAATTTATATTTGGAAAAATAGTAAAACCAAAATTAATTCCAAAACTAGATTTTAGCAAAGGAATAGACAAAGAAAATACAACATTTGTTGTAATACCAACAATAATAAATTCAAAAGAAAAAGTAGAAAAACTAGTAAGAAAAATGGAAGTATATTATTTAGCAAACAAGAGTGAAAACTTATATTTTTCGATACTAGGAGACTGTTCAGAAAGCAATGTAAAAGAAGAAAAATTTGATATAGAAGTTGAAAGAACAGGAGTAAGATTAATACAGCAACTAAATGATAAATACCCAAGTAAATATCCAATATTTCATTTTATATATAGAGAAAGAAAATATTGTAGAACAGAAGACAAATATTTGGGATGGGAAAGAAAAAGGGGATTATTAACACAATTTAATGAATATATTTTAAAACATCAAAAAAATCAATTTAGAGTTAATACAATAAATCAAGAGGAATTACCAAAAATAAAATATGTAATAACATTAGATTCAGATACAGACTTAGTTTTAGAAACAGCAAGTGAACTAATAGGTGCAATGGCACACGTTTTAAATAAACCAGAAATAGATACAAGAAAAAACATTGTCGTAAAGGGTCATGGAATTATGCAACCAAGAGTTGGAATAGATTTAGATGTAACAAATAAAAGTATGTTCACTAAGATATTTGCAGGAGCAGGAGGTGTTGATAATTACACAAATGCAATATCAGACACATATCAAGATAATTTTGATGAAGGAATATTTACAGGAAAGGGAATATATGATGTAGAAACATTTTCAAAAGTACTAAGAAATGAAATACCAGAAAACACAGTATTAAGTCATGACTTGTTAGAAGGAAACTATCTAAGATGTGGACTTGTGTCAGACATAATGTTAATAGATGGGTATCCTATAAAATATGCGAGTTTTATAAATAGATTATCAAGATGGACAAGAGGAGACTGGCAAATTACAAGATGGTTAAGCAGTAAACTAAACCTGTTATCAAAATATAAAATATTTGATAATCTAAGAAGAAGTGTAGTTGAAATATCATTAATGTTTTTATTAATATATTCAGCAATAATAAAAAACAATATAACAATGATAATGACCATATCAATAGTCACTGTAATATACCCGTATATTTTAGAAATACTTAATTTAATATTTTCAAGAAGAGAGGGCGAAAAAAAGCAAAAAACATTTACTCCCAGAATAATGGGAGTAAATGGTGCAATATATAGAGCTGTAATAACAGTGGGTTGTTTGGCGTTCAAAGCATATACATTATTAGTATCAATAATAAAAACAATATATAGAAAAACCGTAACACATAATCATCTACTAGAATGGATGACATCAGAAGAGTCAGAAAAACAAACAAAAACAACAGTAGCAGTATACTATAAAATGATGATTTCAAGTGTGATAATTGGAACAATAACAATTATATATGGAATATTAAATAAAAATATTTTATTAACAATTGTTGGAAGTTTGTGGATAATAAGTCCATATATTATGTATAAAATCAGTAAAGAATTAAAATATACATCAAAATTAGAAGAACTAGAAAAAGAAGAAAAACAAGAACTTATAGAAACAGCAAAAAGGACTTGGGAATTCTTCAAAGACTATTTAACTGAAGAAACAAACTATTTAATACCAGATAATTATCAAGAAGGAAGAAAGCCACTCATAATACCTAGAACCTCTTCAACAAATATAGGGTTGTCAATGCTAGCAGTAATATCAGCATATGATATGAAATTTGAAAATTTATCTTATTGCATAGAACTACTTAAAAATATTATTAACACAATATATGAACTTCCAAAATGGAATGGACATTTGTATAATTGGTATAATATAAAAACAAAAAAGCCATTAATTCCTAGATATATATCAACAGTTGATAGTGGAAACTTAGTTGGATATATGTATACAACAAAAATATTTCTAGGAAAAGTAAATGTGCCAGAGGACCTAGAAAAAACAAGACAAGATATGTTTAAAAAAATAACCCGAATGATTGAGAAAACAGACTTTTCGATATTATATAGTCAAGAACAGAGGTTATTTTCGATAGGGTTCAATATTGAAGACAACAAACTTACAGATTCATATTATGACTTACTTGCATCAGAAGCAAGACAAGCAAGTTTAGTCGCAATAGCGAAAAAAGATGTACCAGTAAAAAATTGGAGCAATTTAAGTAGGACATTAACATTATTAAAAAAACACAAAGGATTAATATCATGGTCAGGCACTGCATTTGAATATCTAATGCCAAATATCAATATAAAAACTTATGAAGGAAGCTTATTAGACGAATCATGTAAATTTTTAATAATGAACCAAATAGAATATAGTAAAAAACTTGGAATACCATGGGGAATATCAGAAGCAGGATTTAACTTAAAAGACTTACATTCAAATTACCAATATAAGGCATTTGGAATACCATGGCTTGGTCTTAAAAGAGGACTGGCAGATGAAATGGTAGTCTCAAGTTATGGTTGTATGCTGGCAATAACAGAAGTACCAAAAAAAGTTGTAGAAAATATGAGAATACTAAAAAAAGAAGGAATGTATGATAAATATGGATATTATGAATCAATAGATTACACGCCAGAAAGATTATCAAAAGGAAAAAAATCAGAACCAGTAAAAACATATATGGCACATCATCAAGCACTAATATTATTATCAATAAATAATTTGTTTAATAATCAAATATTTCAAAAAAGATTTATGGAAAATCCAGAAATAGAAGCGGTAAGCATATTATTACAAGAGAGAATGCCCGAAACTTATATAATTACAAAAGAGAATAAAGAAAAACCTGAGAAACTAAAATATAGAGATTATGAAAATTATAGTATTAGGGAATACAACAAAATTGATGAAAGAATAATAAGAGGAAATATAATAGGAAATGAAAGATATACTACTGCAATAAATCAATTTGGAGCAGGTGTGAGTATATTTGACAATTACTATATTAATAGATACAAAAAAACAGATGACTACAAACAAGGGATAATCTGTTATATAAAAGATATAGAAAACAATGAAATATGGTCAACAGTAGGAAAAGACAACTGTGATAGTTTTACAATAAAATTTATGCCAGATAAAAATGAATTTGAGAAAAAAAGAAGCAAGATAAAAACATGTTATAAAACAACTATTGATGCAAATGAGCCAGTAGAAATAAGAAGGTTAAATATTCAAAATGATAGTAATGAAGAAAAAATATTTGAAGTAGTGAGTTATTTTGAACCAGTTTTATCAACAAAAGAACAAGATTATGCACATCAGGCATTTAATAATTTATTTTTAATATATGAATATGATGAAGAACTAGATAGCATAGTTGTCAGAAGAAAAAACAGAGAAAACCAAGAAAATGAAATATGTCTAATTGTAAAAATGCAAACAGATAGTGAAAAAATTGGTGAAACAGAATTTGAAATAAACAAAGACAAATTTATAGGGAGAAATAATCTTGAAATACCAAATATGATAAGAAACTCCACACCATTATCTAAAAAAACTGGACTTACAACAGAGGGAATTGTGGCATTAAAAAATACAGTAAAAATTAAACCAGGAGAAATAGCAAATGTAGATTTGATAATATCTGTAGAATACAGCAAAAAAACAGCAATTCAAAATATGGAAAAATATATAATTGAGGAAAATGTTTCAAGAGAATTTGAAATAGTAAAAGCAAAAACAGAAGCAGAAATAATGTATTTAGGAATAAAAGGAAAAGATATAGAAATATATCAAAATATAGCAACATATCTAATTTTTGATAATCCACTAAAACAAAATAAAAACTTAGGATACAAAACCTACAAACAAGAAGAACTATGGAAATATGGAATATCTGGAGATTTACCAATAATAACAGTTACAGTAAAATATATAAATGATTTATATGTTGTAAAACAATTATTGAAATTATACGAATATTTTAGAACTAAGAATATAAGAATAGAGCTTGTAATAATTGATGAGGAAGATTATAGCTATGAAAATTATGTTAGAGACGAAATAGAAAGTTTTATTCAAAACAGTCATCTTGCTTATATGAAAAATATATATGGAGGAATATTTGTTATATCAAAAAGTGAAGTAGATATACAGGATGTAAATTTAATAAAATTTGTTTCCACAATAATAATAGATAGCCATAAAGGAAATCTTGAAAATATTATAAAAGATTCAGAAGAAGATATAATAAATAATTATAAAACAATAGAAAGAGCAGAAAAAATCACAAATGAATCTGACGAAACAAAAGAATTTGATATGATAAACAATAACAAAAATTTAAAATATAATAATGAATATGGTGCATTTTCTGAAGACGGGAAAGAATATATAATAACAATTGACAAAGACAAAAACTTGCCATGTACATGGAGTCATATAATGGCAAATGATAAATTCGGGACAGTTGTCACTGAGAGTAATGGAGGATATACATGGTATAAAAATAGTAGATTAAATAGAATTACAAGTTGGCATAATAGTAGCATTGTTAATATACCATCAGAAGCATTTTATATAAAAGACATAGACAATGGTAGAACATGGTCGCCAACAGCAATGCCGAAACCAGACAATAAAAAATATAATATTGTATTTGGATTTGGGTATGCAAAATATATCCATCATAGTAATGAAATAGCACAAGAATTAGAAGTATTTATACCAAATGATGAGAGTGTAAAAATTAATATTATGAGATTAAAAAACAATGCACCTAAGAAGAAAAAATTAAAAATATATTATTATATGAAACCAGTATTAGGAGAAGATGAAATAAAATCTGATGGATATATAAAAACAAATTATGAAGAAAATTCAAATATACTCTTAATAAGAAATTTATATCAAACAGATAATTTTGACGAAATAGCTTATATATCAAGTAGTGAAAAAATTGAATCATTTACGGGAAATAAAAAGACCTTTTTTGGAGAAGGTGGAATAACAAATCCAAATGCAATTCACACAATGAGATTAGACAATGATACAGGACTTGGAAAAAAATCATGTGCAGCTATAGAAATAAATGTAGAGATAGAAAGTTTTTCAGAAAAAGAAATATCAATAATTGTGGGAGCAGAAGAAAACATTATTAATGCAAAAGATATTGCATATAAATATTCAAAAGTACAAAACTGTAAAACAGAATTAAACAGAGTAAAAAACAAATGGAGCGATTTATTAAATAGAGTACAAGTTAAGACACCATATGAATCTTTGAATATAATGCTAAACGGATGGATAATGTATCAAACTATAGAAAGTAGAATAAAAGCTAGAAGTGGGTTTTATCAATCTGGTGGAGCCTATGGTTTTAGAGATCAACTACAAGACTCACTTTCATTAAAATATATAGAACCACAAATGCTGTATGAGCAAATAATAAAACACAGCAAACATCAATTCATAGAAGGGGATGTGGAACATTGGTGGCATGATGAAAATCAAAGGGGGATAAGAACTAGATTTTCAGATGATATGTTATGGCTTCCATATGCTGTAATAAGATATATAGAATTTACAGGAGATTATAAAATACTTGACGTAAAAACGAAATATTTATGTGGAGAAAATCTAAAAGATGGAGAGAATGAAAAATATGATAAATATCTTGGAAGTGATATAGCAGAAAGCATTTACAAACATTGCAAAAAAGCTATAGAAAGAGCATGTAAGTTTGGAGAAAATGGATTGCCTAAGATAGGAATTGGCGATTGGAATGATGGATTAAGCAATATTGGATCAAAAGGAAAAGGTGAAAGTGTTTGGCTAGGATTTTTCATTTATGATATTTTAAAAGAATTTGTAAAAATTGCTGAAAGATTAAATGATGAGAAATTTGTGAAAAGGTGCAAACAAATTTTGAAATTTCTACAATACAACCTTAATACAAATGCATGGGATGGAAGATGGTATAAAAGAGCATTTTCAGATGATGGAAGTGTTTATGGTAGTATGGAAAATGAAGAATGTAGAATTGATAGTATATCACAAAGTTGGTCAGTTATTTCAGGAGCAGGAGATAAAGACAAAATATATTCTGCAATGGACAGTTTAGAAAATCATTTAGTAGACAAAGAAAATGGAATTATAAAATTACTTGATCCACCATTTGAAAAAGGCAAATTGAAACCTGGATATATAAAAGCATATTTGCCAGGTGTAAGAGAAAATGGAGGACAATACACACATGAGTGTTGTTGTTAGCACCAGTTTTTCATAAATATTGATACTCTTAAAAATACATATTGTTATTAAATTTGTATCAAAAGTATTTAAAAACACACCTTATTGATACAAAATTAGTGATAAAATCAAAATAATACAACAAGTTTTAAAAAATGTGAAACAAATTAGAGAAAAAATACAAAAAAAGTTTCACATTTTTTAAAATTTATGATATAATAAAAATGTGAAACAAAATCAAATAAATTAAGCAAAAATATTTCACATTTATAAGGAGGAAAATCATGGAAGAAAAAATTGAAATTATGAATCTTCTTCAAAGTAAACAGGTTCTTGAACATG
>CAKPJC010000017.1 GCA_934162535.1 uncultured Clostridia bacterium
TCATTTAAAGCAAATCCCTTAGTCATATATTCTTTTAGTATTTTTGTAGCCCATATTCTAAATTCTGTTGCTTTTTTCGAATTTACTCTGTATCCTACTGCAATTATGGCATCTAAACTATAAATAGTTGTGTTATAGTTTTTTCCATCATCAGCAGTTAACGAGCATTTCTCGGTAACTGATTTTTTATCTAACTCATTATCTTCAAATATATGTTTCAAGTGTAAGCTTATATTATTAGTTTTTCATAATTCATACACTTATCAATTTAAATTAAAATTTATTAAAAAAATGTTCCAAAATATAAAAATCATTTAGTAAAAATACTCTTTATTTTCAAGAGTTTAAAAGTGTTTTTTCATAACTCCCCACTTACCAGTTAATATTTGTTTTATTTATATTTTCATTATTCATTACTTTCACTTCTACTTTCAATTCTTACTATTAATCTTCTTTACTTCATTATTTTCTAATTTTTTCTTTTCCTTTACCAATTTTTATTAGCTCGTTGACCTCAACAACCCAATCTTCATTGCTATCTCCATTTCTATTAATTATATTAAATTTTTCTTTGATTTGTTCTCTCCTGATTTGAGTTTCCGACTAAAAGGAGAAAATCTCAAAGGGCTATCGATTGTGGCTTTTTATATAATAGGAATGTATCTCTTTCCTGGTATATAAAAAGAATCTTATAAAAAGATTCTTTTGTACTAATAAAATTTATACTCGTTTTTATCTTCTCTGTCATCTCTGGCTTTTAGTTCTTCTTCATATTTTTTATTTTTGAAATACCAATCCGTTTTCTTATCAATTGGATTTACTTTTCTGCTTTTATCAACAAACATATCTAATAACACAAATATCGCTAAAAATATTGCTACAAGGTCAGACATTAAGTTTAAACTCATATCAACAGTTAATGTTGCTTGTTTTTGAAGTATTGGAACTATATTCATAATTAAGTGTTCTCCAAAGTATGTTCCATACATCAATACATATAAGAATGCCCCTAGTAGTTTTCTTTTTACAACTAAAACAATGCATAGTATTGTGACAAATGATATTATTATTTCCATGTTTAAGTTATATGCAGTTATTCCTAAAAAGTCTATTGAAAATTGCGTACATAATGCAGCTATTGCTCTAAATAGCCAAAACATTACCATAAATATTGCTAATAACCATGTTGAAAAGTTTGTCATTTTCATCACTCCTATTATGTAAAATAAGTGTTGGTATGTAGAATTTTTATTCTTACTTCCAACACCTATTTTTTTAGTCTTCATCTACAAAATTAAATTCATCTTTATATTTTTCTTTGAATATTGCAAATACTTTATTTAGTATTTCTTCATCCTCAACACCTACATATGATTCTTCTTCTGAATCTTCATCTGTGTCTTCTAATTTAAGTATTACTACTTCTCCTTCGTCTTCTTCTCCTTCTTCAGAAACTGGTAATAATACAACGTATTCCTCTTCATCTAGTTCAACTAAATCTAGAAATTCAAATTTAACTTCGTTTCCTTCTTCGTCATTTAAAATTATTATATTATCTAATTCTTCTTCTTCCATTATTTACTCCTTTCAAATTTTTTTATCTTAATTATAATACACTATTTTTATTATTTTTGCAACTAGTTTTTTATTTTATTTAAGTATGTTTCTAAAATATATACCGCAGATATAGTATCTACTATATTTCTTTTTTTATTCTTATTTACTTCCAAGAAATTCATGGTTCTATGTGCTGCAACTGTTGTAAGTCTTTCATCTATTGTCTTTATTTTTTTGGTGTTGTATTTACACTTTAGCTTGTGAATGAATTGTTCTGTCTCTTCTGTTCTTTTTGAATTTGTTCCATTCATATTTATTGGCTTACCAACTACAATTGTATCAATTTCATATTGTTCAAATATCTCATCTAGCCTTTTCAATATAACTTTGTCTGATCCTTTATTGTTTATTGTTTCTAATCCCTGTGCTGTTATATTAAGTGCATCTGTTATTGCAATTCCTGTTCTTGCATCACCATAATCAATTCCTATTATTCGCATCTTTACCTCTATTCATCAAGACCTATATAGTTTCTAACCATCATTTCTAATAGTTCGTCTCTTTCTATTTGTCTGATTTTATTTCTTGCATCTTTATGACTTGTTATATATGTTGGATCTCCTGAAAGTATATAACCTACTATTTGATTTATTGGATTATATCCTTTTTCTACTAGTGCCTCATATACATCTTTTAATATCTCTCTTGTTTTTGTATTTTTTTCTTTTTCAAAATTGAAACTCATTGTTTTGTCAAAATCCATTTTAACCTCCATTTCTCAATATATTTTAAATACAAGTTATTTCATTTTCACTCTTGCCTGCATTATCAATATATTGCTCTAATTTTTTTAAAACTTCTTCCATTCCTGTTCCTTTGTAGTATGTTGTAACTACAAAGTTAAGTTTCGGAGAAACTTCTGCTCTTTCTTCAGCTTTAGGTTTTTTCTTGTTCTTCTTTGCTCCTTCAATTTCTACTTCTTCAAAATTTTCATGTTCTGATTTTAATGATATTTTCATTTTTTCCATTTCATGTTTTAAATCATCTATAAAGCTTGTTACAGAATCTGTGTCAACTCCTGAAAATACTATAACAAATTTTGGTCCCATGTATCTTATAAATACATATTCTTTTGATATATTATTTTTTACATAGTCACTTACTTTTATTATTACCTGATTTCCTAATTTTCTTGAATAATTATCATTTATTGCTTCTATATTTGTTATTCTGAACATACATACTGCTGATGTTGTATATTTGTCTATTGTTTTCTTTCCATCTGTGTATAAATATTCTTCTGAATATAGTCCTGTAAATAAGTCTTTTCTTACAATCGCTTCTAGCGTTTTTTGATGTACTACTGTCCTTAATACAGATACTATGTTTTCTTTTACAACTTCAAATATTGTCGTATCTATATTGTCAAAGTCATGTGGCACACCACTTTCTATTATCCAATACCCAATATATACATTTTCTATATATATTGGGAAGAATATTGCTGATTTTGCTCTGCCAAATTCCATTTGTTGGTATGGCAATCTTTCATTGTCATTATTTACTGTGACATACTTTGGATTTCCTGTTGATACACTGTCTCTAAATATAGCAACATCTTGAAGCCTTTTTAAAGTATCCCAATGTTTTTCATCAACATTTGATGCTTTTACTTGATATTCTGCTCCATCAAATACAACTATTGTTGAATATTTTATTTCGTATTTCTCGATTAATATGTCATTAATCTTTTTGATTTTATCATCAACGCTTGAGCACTCTCCTACTGTGCTTAAAAAGTCTTGTAATACTCTTAAGTTATTAGCTTGTCTGTTCAAATTATTAAATTGTTGTATTTTTTTGTGTATTGCCATATTATATATTAGCAATATAATTATTATTGTTACTAAAATTCCAATTATAATTATCAATTCTATTTCCTCCTATTACTAATAACTTTGTCTCATTTGGTTCAATGTGTCACTCATGTTTGGTGAAAATGTATTGTTGTTTTTTATTGATGGTGGTTTATATTTTCCTCCTGTAGAATTGTTTCCTGAATTGCCTTTGTTTGGATTATACACCATACTCGCTAATTGTTTTAGTCCTTGCATGAATTCTTTTGAGTACCCTTTTAGTGATACATCACATATTACTAGTCCATCTAAATATCTTAAATATGTTTTTAATTCAAATGGAATTGTAACATATGGAACTGTTCTTCTATTGAATAATTCTTTTCTCACTGTCATTGATGCATCATTATATATTGATATACCTCCTATAAGCAATTCCTCATTTATTTGTTTTGTTCTCATAAATTTGTTTAATACTACTCTTACTTTGCTTTCTTCTAGCATTTCTTTGTCGCTTAGTTTTCTTAAGAATGCTGTAAGTGGTTGTATTGTTAATATATCCATTGATTGTACTAAATATATCTCTTGAGCATATTTAAAATATCTCATAGGCGTACTAAAATCACAATCCATTAATATTACTGTATGATTTTTTGTAAGTGTTTCTACAATTGGTTCTACATCTTTTAAGTCTTCATCATTTTCAAATGCAGTTGTGTAAACTGTTAAGTTTTTACGTTGTTTGATTCCATCTGCTATTCCATCTTTTAGATTTTTCATCAAGTTATTTGATTTTTCTCTTAGTTCATCTTCGTTTTTTGTATATATATAGTATGCATTTCTGTTTTGTGTTAAATCTAATATTGCCGTGTCTATTCCATTTGCTGATAATAACTCTGCAACATTGTTTACTAAAAATGATGTTCCATTTTTGCTTGTTCCTAGAAATGCAATTAGCTTTTGACCTTGTCCTAATATCATGTCCATATCTAGTTCTGCATATTGCTGTTCCTGATATGTATTTGTTGGTTGATGATATATGTTATCATTATAGTCATTTTCCTCTTGAAGATTTTTTAGTACATTTGTATATTGGTCTTCCATTTCATCATTTTCTTCAAATCCAGGTAGTATTGTTTCTTCTTCTTGTGATGCTGTTTGCTGTATTGGTTCTGGATTCATATCAAATCCTGGTAATATCGCATTCTCTTCTTCTTCAATACCTGGCAATGTAGTTGCTGGTTCTTCTTGTTGAATTGGTACAGCATTTTTTCTAGGTCTTCCTCTTTTTCTTTTTGGTACTTGTACCTGTGGTTCTTCAACAATTTTTCTAGGTCTTCCTCTTTTTCTTTTTACAGGTTCTTCTACTGCTGGCTCTTCTACAATTGGTTCTTTTTCTTCTTCTTCCGGTATGTATGGTACCTCTTCTACCTCTGGTATGTCATCAATTTCTATATCATCTAATATAATGTCGTCAAATTTTTCTTCTGTCTTAATTTTTGGTTCTTTCTCTTCTTCTACATCTTTTCTTTTTGATACAATTTTTCTTTTTTTGCTTGTGTCTATTGATGATGGAACAACTACTGGCTCACTTAGTTTTGGTGCTCTACTATTTTGTAATAGCATTTCACTCGTACCACTTGTTTGATCGTTCTTTTTTTTCACTCTAACTTGATCTGATATTTTGTTATTGTATGAGTTTATTTCTTGGTATTTTGGTGATTCAGCCTCTAATACTGCCCTGACATTTAGTGGTAAGCATTTACTTATTACTCTTAGTTGCATATCATTGTATTGACTTGCTATTCTGTCAAAACTTTCAACATATTTTTCTTCATTCGCTCCTAAGCTTTTATAATGGGCTAATATATTTTGTATTTCTTGTTCACTTACATCATTTGCATCATTTTTTTCGTATGAAACATCTTCTACATCTATTTTATAGTATATTTTTGCTTCCTTTTTTGAACGTGGTCTATTTAATAGTCTACATACCTCATTTACGCTTCTGTCCATCCCAATTATTGCATTGTATATTCCTATTCCAAATAGTCTTACTAATAGTTGTGAACCTTTTGTTCTTCTTTCTGAACATATTAATATAATTGGTATATCTTCTCCATTCATGTTTGATGCTTCATCACTTATTCCATCAAGTCTACCAAATAAGAAGTTGTCCACATCTTCATAATTCTTGTTGTTTGCATATTGCTCAAGATCTTCACTTATTACTACTCTATCATATGTTTTATCTCTTTGTAGTTCTTTTAATATTGCATTAAAGTAATAAACATTTTTATATGATATTATTTGTTTATATTCTTTTTGATATTGTTTTACTATTGATTCAGACATTTTATCATTACTTACTGCAAATAGTACTTTCATTTGTTACCCCCTTCCAAATTTTACTACTATTCCAAATGCTAGTGGTAATATTTGGCATATTACTAATATTGTTATACATGTTATCATTGATATTAATCCTTTTTCTTGTGTATCTAGTCTTCTTATTCCTATTACATATTGATATATCGCACTTATCGCTATACCTAAAAAACAGAATGGAATACTGTATATTCTTATTATGTTTAAGATGTATGCTGTTAGTCCATATGCATCTGACCCATATTTTTCTTTGTATTCATCTAGTGTTTTAGCAGCATTGTCTTTTATTTTTATTAGTCTACTTTCATTTTGTTGATCTATAATATTTTCTGCTGCATATACTTTATTTATTCCAAATGACATTGTTAATACTATTAACATTACAATTACAGTTATTGCTTTTTTCATATCTCGTTCCCCTTCCTCTATATACGGTATAATTTCTACTTATATATCATACACTACTATTTAAAAAATAGCAAGAAATTTCTTGCTATTTTTTAAATTTTTTTGTATAAATATTCCATATATTTATATACTTTATTTGACCAGTTCTTATCTGTCGCATATTTTTTGTTTACTGCTGATAATGTATTTCCACTATAGTATTTTCCATTTGCAGTTTCTCCTCCATAAATGCTTGTACCATTTGGGTTCAAATAATATTTAACTAGTACACGAGCAAGTAAGTCAATTCCTTCTGAATATGATGTAAAATTATACGAACTGCTATATGGACTTGAATCATATGCACCATATCCAAATAGATTCTTTTTGTTTTGTGCGATTTTTGAAGTTCCCCATGCACTTTCATGTATTCCTATTGATGCTACAAATAGTCCATTTATATTATATTGTTTTTCTATATAATAAAAGTATTCTGCATTTTCGCTAAATACATTGTTTACGTCATTTGAGTCATTTAGTACTTTCTTAAATTGTTCTAATGAAAGTCCACTTGGCTTGTTTAATGCCATATTGTATGTACATTTTTCAATTTTATTGTTTTGCTCTTGATATTTTGTACTATAATTTATGTTTGCAACATTTTCTGATTTTACCCATCCATATTGATTGTTTGTATATACTCTATACCATTCTCCATCAATGTCAAGTACTTTCATTTCTGTGTCTTTGGGTATTGTTGTTATCTTTTCACTTTGCGAATTACTTTCTCTCATTATATTAGCTCTGTCTGATGTTACATATACTTCACTACCCTTTGATATTTTAAATACATATTTACTGTCTGATGTACCTATTTCAACAATTTTGTTTACAGGTGCTTTTGTTATGATTGAATTTAGCTGTTCTTCCTTTATTTCTCCATTTTCATCATGTGTTATTTTTTTAGTTATTTGTTGTAAACCTATTCTTCCTTCTTGTGCCACTTGCATGGCTCCTTTAGGAATTTCAGGGTTGTTTTTATATTCTGTTATGTATTCTAAATCTACTTCTTCTGTTACTATTTGTTCATTATTTTTTTCACCTTGATTTTTGTTTATAATTTCTTCTATGTCGACTTTTGTTGCTTTCGATATTTTAAATTCTTCTGATAGTTTCTCATTACTAGCATATGATACTACACGATTTGCATATATATTATATATAATTAATATTATTACGAGAATTAATGTTAATATTATAGCAAATAATATTTTTCTTTTTTCTTTAGATTTCATATTATCACCTAATATAATTTTAAACTTTTACTCGAATTTTGTCAATTTAAAATTTTGGAAATTTTGATATTTACTTGCGTTAATTTGCATTTTATATTATTATATATAAATGTTAAGGAGGTTCAAATGAAAGAAAAGTTAAAAAAAGCACTTTATATTTTAATATATATTTCTTTGGTTGTTTTGTTGCTTTTTCTATCAAACTATGTTTATACTTCGTTTTTGAACAAGCTTTTTGTTGAAAATTCAAATGAAAAGGTCAAAGAAGTATTTACAATTGATAAAATAGTCTGCTTTAGTAGTTGTTCTGCTGATTCAGTGTTAAATTCTAATAATACAACAACTATAAATAATCTACTGCAATATACCGATATTGCAATTTTTATTGATACTCCTAATAAAAATCTGACAATGGAAAATACATTAAAATCTGTTTCTATAAAAGGTCTTTCTTTTAATACTTCTCCAAACATTGGTGTACCAAAATTATATTATAAAAATCTTAATAATTTTGCAACACCTAGTATTGATGAGAATAATCTTATAAATGAAGACTTAGATTTTAAAATATCTAATGATGATAAAATAGATTATAGCACACCTACATTATTCAATAATTGTGCAAATCCGATTACATTAAGTTATGTAAATTCTAATATTACAAATGATTATACAATTGATAATTCACAAAATTCTCTAAGCTATGATGGCTCTATTTTAAAAAAATGTAATGTATTGCTCAGTGACATTAAATGCAGTTTTAGTTTTACTGTAAATATTGAGAATAATTATGGTGAAAAATTTAGATGCCCTGTATATATAGATATTCCTCTAAATAATGATGTTTCTTCTATATATGATGGAAGTTATATTTATACTTATAATCCTAATTGGATTTTTGCAAAAATAAATTAATTTACTTTTATAAAATTCTGAAAAAGAGAGTAAGTCTTTATTTGTTCTTACTCTCTTTTTTCATTTTATCTCTCAAATGTATCATCTTGCTGTTTCTCTTGTTTTTGTGATTTATTATTATCTTCTTGGTTATGCTCTGCTTCTAGCTTTTCTTTTGTTTCTTCTATTTTTACTTTTAGTTGTTCTTTAAAATTTTGTACCATTTTTTCTTTATCCTCGCTGTCTGGTATCCCCAATGTAATTCCTGTTGCTTTCTCATATTCCTTTATTGCTAAAATTATTGTTTCATAATCTAATGTTCCTTCTGGTACTTGTTTAATTTCTTCTCTTAGTTGTGGGATTACTTCCTCAAGTCCCAATTTTTGCAGGTCTGGGATTACTTCTAATTCTATTAATTCCTTTGTAGCAGGTTCTCTCTTAACTTTTGTTACAATACTTTCTACAATGTTATCTTTTAAATTATATTTCCATATCTCGTTATCAATGTTTTCATATTTTCTTAAATATGTACTCAATCTTCTTAACTCATCTTGAGTGATTTTCACCTCCTGTAGTTGTATTAATCCTCTTCCTGTTAGTTTTGCTAACATTTTTCTTATAGGGTTTCTTTTTATATTTTTTTCTATTTGCATATTTTTTTCATCTAATATTTGTTCTGCTTCCTGATAATATCCAGATATTCCTTGTATTCCCTCTACCACATAGTCAATTAATCTTTTTATTATTACATCTCCTAAAAATGATGATTCATAAAAATCTAATTCTGTATTTTTTCTTGAATACATTGATAGTCCTTTTTCTTCAAATTGATGTTGCAATTCAACTATTTTATTGTTTATTGTTATTCCTATGTTTTTTAATCCTTTTCCTGAAGTTTCTCTTGTTTCTGTGCCTTCTATCTCTCGTATAATTCTGTCTGTTTCGTTAATGATTTGTTTTATTCTTTTTGATAAATTTTGTTTGAATTCATCTTCTACTATTTTTTGTCTTTCTTCCATTCTTCTTTCTCCTTTCTAGGGCACATTTTTTCTTCTTCCTTATATTATCATATTTTTCTACGTTTTCTCAATATTTTTCTATTAATTTTCTGACCATCTTTATAATTTATATTATTTTTTTAATTGTTCAACTTCAAATTTTCCTCCACATTTAGAGCATCTGTATATTATTGTAAAGTTTTTATTTAGTCTTTGTCTGTAAAATTCCTGTTTACATTTTTCACATCTTATCTTATAGTTGTAGTTTTTTGTTTCATTGAATTTTATATTGCTTTTTTATCTCCTACTCTGGAAATATCATATCCACAATTATTATTTATTACTTTCGCATATTTTTTGAATTCTGCACCATGATTATTACAATATGGCATACAATGTATTAGTTCATGCATTATTGTGTTTTTTATGATGTCATCCTTTAGTTCTAATACCCATCTACTTATTTCTATTTTTCCAAATTGCTTTTCATTTAATATGTCTATTCTGATTTGTTTTGTAAGAAAAATATATTTTTTCTTTCTCTTTTTCAATAAATTTAGATATGCAATTTATTAAAAGCATAACAAATGGCAAGTTCATTTGTTATGAACTCTTTTTCCAGAAAATGTTTTGATATGTTACGCCATATCTTAAATAAGTGCAATTTTTAAGTTTAGCTGTGTTACTTTATTTAGCTATTCAAGGAAGTAAATATTGTTATATGAGTTATACTATAATAAGAAATCATAAATAATGCCAAAAAAAGAAAATCTAAATAGTTATGAAAAAAATTCTGAAAAGGAGGAATAAATAGAGGAATCCTCCTCTATTTATTATACACATTATTGTATTTTAAATAACAGTATGGATCTACTCCGTTTATATCTCCATCTGTGAAACATCTGTATCTACATCCACCTCTACAATATTCATATTTTTCGCAATTATTACAAACATCATTTCCTTTTAACTCTCTAAATCGTTTTAAAATTTTACTGTTATTCCATATATCCTTTAAATTATCTACTTTTACATTTCCACATATGAATTCTTTTGGATAATGTGAACAAGGTTTCATATTTCCAAGAGGATCTATGCAAATACTTTCTTTACCTGCAAAACAGCCAAACCCTAATTCTGGTATAAATTCATAATCATCACAGCCATAAATATTCAACGGTGCTCTGATGCCTATTACATCTTGATATTTATGCCTTAAATTTTCTATATCTTTTATAACTTCTATATATTCGTCTTGAGATAATATAATCTTTTCTTTATTTGTAGTTGCTCTTCCATCTTCTCTAACACAATTAAATTTAATTGTATTACATCCACATTCAATAGCAATTTTTATTAAATTCTCTATTTCTTTTATGTTATTTTTCATTAATGTAGTTTTTATAGAATAATTTTTATTATAATATTTTTGTAACATTTTTAAGCCTTCAATAGTTTTTTTATAAGTTCCTTTTCCTCTTATAAAATCCATACTTTTTTCTGTTCCACCATCAAAACTTACTGTAATATTTTTTATGTTCAATTCATTTATCTTAGCAATAGTATCCTTATTGAAATATGTTCCATTTGTTGAAATAGATACATCTATTTCCTTTTCATTACACTTTTCTACAAATTTATAAATATCTTCTGAAGCAAATGGTTCTCCTCCTGCTATTGATACCCTTTCTACACCTAAATCATATAATTGTTCTACTAAATCAATTTTTTCTTTTAATGATAATTCTTTTTTATTTTCTATCCCTGAGTTTGTAAAACAATGTTTACATCGTAAATTACATTTATAAGTTATATCATAAAAAACTCGAAATGGTGCAGTTAAATAATTTTCAGGTATTTTTCCTTGTTTTTGCTTTTCGATATTTATAGTAATAATTTCATTCTCAGCAAGTTCTCTTAAAATTTCTAAAACTTCTTCAATGTTAGTATTTTCTTTTAGATTATTTATATTTTTTTTATAACTTGTATTATTAAGCCTCAACATATCTAAAATTTCATAAGTTTCTTTGTCTATATATAAATTTTCTTTGTATTTTTTATTGTATAATATTCCTCCAAAAAATTCTTGCTTTAATATTAATTTTCCCATAATTACATCCTTTAATTATTTATTACATATAATCCTATATCTATTTTTTCTTTTGTATTTTTAGACAAATTACATATGTAGATTTTTTAGTTTTTTAATATGTTTTTTTACTATTTTTTTATTGTTTTTTTTCATACTATCACCCCCTAAAAGCTATGATAAATGAATTTATATAGTTATATCTATCTTATTAGATATAGGACTAACTATAGTATTAATTCTTTTGTCTTTCTTTCATAGTTTTTATATCTATTAATAGGACATTGTCCACAAAAATCGTTTTGATGGCTAAATTTAGAAACTTTATCTATTATATCTTTTATATTACTTGTTTTTACATTTGCTATTAATAACTGACCTTCTGTAAAAGCACAAGGATACACATTTCCATCCCAATTTATGTACATAGAAGTTGTTCCACACAAACATTTTCGTTCAATACCCTTTAAATATTTTTCTATTGGTAATTCTACATTCACACATTTTACATTTTTATCACAATATTCAACTAATTTTTCTAGTAATTCCATAAAATCTTTAAAAGGCAAAATCATATCTTTATTTTCTCTTGCTCTACCAAACTCGTTTGTTGAATTAACTTTTAAATTCATTATTTTATTTCTTTCACAAAAATCTATAATTTCGTATATATCCTGATAATTAATTTTAGATACCGTCGTTCTAATTGATAGTCTAGATCTGCTTTCTTCATCTTGACATATCCTTTTTATATTTTCTATTACTTTATTAACATCTATATTCTTTCTTATTAAATTAGATTTTTCATTTGACAAACTATCCAAACTTATTGTTAATTTTATATTTTTATTAGTTTTGAATTGTTTTAAGAATTCTTCACTTAATATTGAACCGTTACTTGTAATTGATATTTTTATTTCTTTATTACTTTTTTCTATTATTTTTTCTATGTTTTTTAGAAATGGTTCTCCTCCACCTATTGACACTTTTTTTATACCTATTGCAAATAAATTATTTAATACTCCTATAATTTCATCAACATTTAATTCATTATCATATTCTTTTTCCCCTTTTATCGAATTAGTAAAACAATATTTACATTCTCCATTACAATATTGTGTAATATCAAAAAAAACTTTACCTATCATATTCTTCTTCCTTTCCTAATCCATCTAATATTTCCATTTCTTGTCCTATTGTTCTATATAATCCACTACATTTAGCATTGAATATATTTCTATTTGTATCTTTTTTATATGCTTCAAATATTGCTATTGCTGTTTCTGCTTTATGTTCGCCTATTCCTCTAAACTGCATTAGCCTTCTCTTAAAATCTGGTTCAGTCTCATATTCATCAAACAAATGAGATGGACACCCATCATAAAGTTCATTTATAAGATAAATACTACTTGCTAAATTTATAGACATATTTTTTGGAAACCTATGTAGACAAGGTTTCATCATCATTGCTTTTTCAATTTTTTCATAATTTAAACTTTCAAAACCGTCAGTAAAATTTTTCTTTATTCCTAGTCTGTTAAATAATTCTATCGTATTTAATAATACTTGTTCTGCACTTTGAGATTGATTCAAAATAGTTGCCCATAATAAATACAGAGATTGTAAATCATTCATTTTATTATTTTCCATTTATTTTCCATTCTCTTTCTACATTTTTTTTCTCTTTATTTATAATTGTATCATATAAATTAATATTTAATTCATTGCAAATAGAGGTCAAAACTATAAAAACATCTGCTATTTCTTCTTCTATATTAGTGTAATTTTCTATTTTGTTGTAATCTATTGAGGCTTCTGGTAATGTTTTTCTAATAGCTTTTGCAAGTTCTCCTGTTTCTTCAAGCAATAATAACATCTTGTCTTGAACTCTTTGATTGGCAAAACCTCTTAATGTAATAACTTTTCTTATATATTCTTGTACATCATCTACTGTACTTTGTCTATTTAATAATTCTAATAATTCTTTTTGTTCTTTCATATATTACCTATTCCTTTATATTTTATTCTACTATAGAATATCACATTTTTTAGTGGTATTTCAAGTGATATTATGCAATACTTTTATTCATCTATAAGCTTTTTATTTTGTCAGATATTTTCTCACTTTCTATTGTTCTTTATTCTGTTTTGTGATGTACTTCACCTATTTTATCGTTTTTTAATTGTTCAACTTCAAATTTTCCTCCACATTTAGAGCATCTGTATATTATTGTAAAGTTTTTATTTAGTCTTTGTCTGTAAAATTCCTGTTTACATTTTTCACATCTTATCTTATAGTTGTAGTTTTTTGTTTCATTGAATTTTATATTGCTTTTTTCAAAGTCTGCTTTTTTATCTCCTACTCTGGAAATATCATATCCATAATTATTATTTATTACTTTCGCATATTTTTTGAATTCTGCACCATGATTATTACAATATGGCATACAATGTATTAGTTCATGCATTATTGTGTTTTTTATGATGTCATCTTTTAGTTCTAATACCCATCTACTTATTTCTACTTTGTGTTTATTGAATTTTTCATATTTTATTGTTTTCTTTTTCCCTATTTGGGTAATTGTTTTATATTTTGGATCAGGCTCTTCTTGTTTGCAACCTCCATATCTTTTGTTGTTCCTTTTTGATATTGATATTTCTATTTTTCCAAATTGCTTTTCATTTAATATGTCTATTCCGATTTGTTTTAATTCATTTACACATTCTTTATATAATTTATCTAACTTTTGTTCCATTGTTTCCTTCTTTTATTTATTGTTATTTTATTTCTTCTTTGAAATGTACTTTTTAGTGTATAGTCTTTTTTATTTAGGTTTAAAAAAAAGACAAGTTGCTTTTTTAAAATGAACCCTTTGTCAAGTACTTTTAAAAAAAGACTAGGCAATGGAAGCTAAAAGATGATTCCTGTAACTAACAGGGGGCATCTTTTTTAGATTCCATTGATATCTAAAATTATTATAATAATCTATATAATCTTTAATTTCATTACATACATCTCTAAAAGTAAAACATGTATCTAAATTTAGTTCATCTTTCATATGTCCAAAATAAGACTCTTGAGGTGCATTGTCCCAACAGTTTCCTCGCCTAGACATTGATTGTTGAATATTATATCTTTTTAATAATTGATGAAATTTTGGACTAGTATAATGTACTCCTTGATCAGAATGTAACATTACTTTTTCTGATAATATAATATTACTTTTTTTATGTAATAATTTTACTGTTTCTAGTGAAATATCTAAATTCATATTTTCACTTAAATAATAAGCTAATATTTCGTTAGTTTCAGCATCTTTAATTGTAGATAAGTAACATTTTTTATTATCTCTATAAAATAAATATGTTATATCTGTTAATAATACATTATAAGGTATACCTGTTTTAAATTGTCTATTCACTTTATTTTCACATGTAGTATGCTCTTTAGTTGCCTTCATCATCCTTCTATATGGATTGGCTTTTCTTATTGGACATTTTAATCCAAACTTTCTCATTAATCTTTGAACCTTTTTTAAATTGAAGTGTATATCAAACTCATTATCTAATACCATTTTTATTTGTCTAGAACCTTTTTTACGATTTTTAAATTTATATGCTTTCATAATCCATTTAAAATCTTCTTTATCTTTTATTTCTTTTTCTATTCTTTTACTCTCATTTTTTAAATAATTATAATAGCCAGATTTAGATACACCTATACTATTACATAGATATGTAGTCATTCCTTTTAGCTGATATTTATCTATAACATATTTTATTATTTCGAATTTGATATTGACTTGGTATCTGTTAAAAGTCCCATTTCTATTAACTCGTTTTTTTTTAGCAATTCATTTTCAGCTTCAAGCAATTTTATTTTAGATTCTGCTCTTTCTAATTTTTCTTTATCTGAAAGTTCTCTTTCTAAAGGCCTACCAGAAGCACCTTTTCTAGTATCTTTTAGTTCTCCAACTTTTTTATATTGTTTTCTCCATCTTTTGGCTGAATTGTGTATTCTATCATTTCCAACTATATCTGGATCTATGCCACATTCTCTAAAAATATCTCTAGGAAATTTTTTATAATCTTCGCATTCTTTAACTAATTTTATTTTAAATTCATCAGTATAAGTTATTGCTTTATTAGATACATTTTTTATCCATTTATTTTTACTTAATTTTCTCACTTGAGCATCTGTAAATTCTATTTTTGACATATATTTCACCTACTTTCTTATATTATACAACAAAACATAATAAAAACCTATAAAGGAGACTGTCTTTTTTTAACAGTCCTCTTTATAGGTTACATTCTATTTTATTACATTGTCTTTATCTTGGTGCCTCGAACGGGAATCGAACCAGTGACACAGGGATTTTCAGTCCCTTGCTCTACCAACTGAGCTATCGAGGCTTATAAAATTATAAAAAAATGGCGACCTGGAACGGGCTCGAACCGTCGACCTCTAGCGTGACAGGCTAGCGTTCTAACCAACTGAACTACCAGGCCGTAAAACATGGTGGTCGCTATAGGGCTCGAACCTATGACCCTCTGCTTGTAAGGCAGATGCTCTCCCAGCTGAGCTAAGCGACCATGTCTTTCGACATTGACTAGTATACTATGTTTTTTTAATATTGTCAATACTTTTTTTCATATTTTTTATTTTTTTCCGGTTTTTTCGTTATTTTTTATTAATTTAGTTTATTGTTGTACTAGTTTTTCCTGCTCCAACAACATTTTCTTGTAATGATCTCCATGTATTACAACCTATTATTCCATCGCTTGTTAGTCCTCTTGATTTTTGGTATTGTCTGACTGCATTTTCTGTTTGTGCACCAAATACTCCATCAAGTCCTCCTGTCCTATATCCTAAAGTATTCAAATCGTCTTGTGCAATACACACATAATTACCTTTTGAGCCTCTTCTTACTATCGGATAGCCTCCTGTAGAACATGCTGGAACTCCATATCTTCTATCAAAATGAACCCACGTTGGCGAAAGTGTTTCTGGTTCGACATAGGTCCATACTCCAGAATTTATAGCACTTCTTCTTAATCTTGCCCTTTGTACATCCGATAAGCCTTGACCAACATCAAATGCAGTTCCAGCATAATGTTGACTTTGATCTCCATGTCCTCCTTCATAAGGTCTTTTAAATGCAAAACCAACATTTATTGGTGCACCATAAATATATCTTTGACTGTTCCAGGCTTGCATTGTTCTTTTATCTGTCCATAATATGTTACTTTGACTTGCACCTCTAAATTCTTTTACTGTCAAAGTTCTATTCGTATTATACGGCATAGCAGAGCTTTCTCCCCTGATAAATGATTCCATTCTTTTTGTATCTTGATTATACACTAATATTTTTGCCATAAAAAATCCCCCTTCCATATATACTATGAATTGGGGATTTTTATTGTTATGTTTTTTCAACACATTTTACAATATATCTCTGCTTACTATCATTCGTACAAGTTATCAATGTAACTTCTTTTTTACCATTTGTATACTGAGTTGTATCTTTTCTATCTGAAGGGTCAACAGTATGTATATCATAAATCTCATATTGCAAAGTTCTTTTACTTAAATCTTCAATTTCAACTACATCTCCTATTTCAAGTGTGAGAACTTTGCTAAAGAATTTGCTGTTTCTATAATTATGTCCAACTATGCAGAGATTTCCCACTTCATTAGGATTACAACCATGGAATTTGCACACAGATACTTTTAGTAATTCATCTGTAGAATCTTCTAATATAGGATAGTCAACACCTATTTTGGGAATTCTAACAAATCCAATAGAACCATATGTTTTACCATCTGGTGCTGTATATGTTTTTGTTGCAGAAACCGATTTCATTGCTTCTTCTTGCATTCCATCATTTACATCTGTCGGTTCATCTGTTAATAATACAATTAATGCATTATCTGTTGAACTGATTGTAGTTTCATCATCATTTTTCAAAAACGATAATATGTCTTTTGATATGCTTTCATCTCTATTTCTGTCATATTCTCCATATATATACCATAAACCTATCGCTATTATTAAAAGAACTGAAAGTATGAATAAAATTCTATATACTTTCTTTTTTCTTTTTAATTCAGGTGTTACATATATTTTTTCAGTGACTAGAATCTGATTCATACTTCCTCCCTTCTACTATTTACTTTCAGTAATAGTAATATAATCAATCATTCCATTTGAACTTTTATATGATATTTCAACTTTGTAGTTGCTATTTTCTTCTATTTTTGCTTCAACTTGTTTTATTAATTCTGGATTAGATGTATCTTTTTCAATATTTAACTTTATTGATTGTGCTTGATTATTTGATAGCCCCTCTCCTTCTGTAGGTTGTGCAAGTGGAAATTCTATACTTTTTAAATTTGTTTCCACATTTTTTAATAACGTTTTTACATTTTCAGCTGTTACAGATTCTCCCGTATAAAATTCAAATTTCGAGTTAAATCTGTTTATATCAACTTGTGTCATTTGACTTTCATCAACAGGTTGTTCTGGTTCTGTAGGTGTTTCAATAATTAGTCCTAGTTTCGTTTTTAATGCTATTGTTCTTTCTTCTATTTTTGCATTAATTCTTTCTTTTAATATTTCTATTATTTTCTTTCTTGATTCATCATTCAACTTGTTTAATACAATATTGTCTTGTTCACTTATCTCTTTCTTTTCTATTGGCTGAGTTGCTACATTTGTCTTATTTTCAAGGCTAACCATTATTTCTGTTATATTCTTAGAATATGTTATTCTCATATTATCGTTTATTCCATTGCTGTCTTGTTTCATTTCATTTTCTAATTTAATAGTGTCGCTATTTTCCCCATCTACTAGCTCAATTTCGGCATCAAATGTTTCTTCATTATTAGATTGTTTTTTTGAAATTTTAACAGTTTGCTGGTTCGTCTGCTCTGTATTTAATTTAGTTCTTTGCAAAATTACTTTAGTTTCTTCGTTTGTTATTGAATTATCTATTATTATTCTGTTTGTTCCATTTTCTATAGATGTTCTTACAGTAGTTCCATTTTTTTCGTATACTGTTATTTTTAGTTCTCCAATGTTTTCATTTTCTTGGATTTTTTCAATTAATTCATCAATTTTTTCCTTGAATGTTTTTGTATTTGTTGTTATATTATTTGTTTCACCTTGAGTTGCATCTAATTCATTATTAGTATCTTGATTAGTATCTTGTACATTTGAAGCACTATTATCCACTTTGTTTTCTACTCCATAAAATGCTTTATTATCCATGATTTCGTCAATCACTCCATCATTTCTAACTTCAGTTAATATTTTTACAAGAACTTGTTTTACTTGTTCTCCTGTTAATGATACCATATATGCATTTGTTTTTGTTGATGTATTGTTTATTGTTATTATTGAATTTTTTAATTTATTATATTTTCCCATTTCACTAACAGTTTGTACTATTAATTTACTGTATTTATCTTTTAATGTATTGATTTTTGTTTCTGATATTTCCTTGTCTCCAGTTGGCTCTTTGCCATCAAGTATATCGAAGAAACTATAAATAGAACTTTTTTCTATTCCTAAATCTGCAGATACTGTATTAATTGCATCATCATCTGTTATACTGAAAAATTGTCTTAAAACATCTGAAAATCTGATTCCATATGTTTTTTGATTTTTTAATGCTTCTATTTCAAAATATTCCTCATTTGCATATAATAATTGTGCATCACAATAAAAGTAATTGTTGTCATTATCTCTTTGTGAGTTTATCTTCATTGATAAACTATTAAAAGGGCTTGATACTTCTCCTCCTTCTGAATATCCAACTTTTATATTTGTCTCTGATTCATAATTATTTGTTTTATAAAATTCTCTGTATGCACTTGGCACTGAACTTTGTGTAATATTTTCAAAAATTTGCACATCCTGGTTTATATATTTTGCAAATAGTACTTTATTGTCTTTCATAAAGTCTGTTGTCATATATAAATATGCAAGGCTTCCACCTGCTATGGCTAATACTAAGATTATACTTATTATAATAATTATTATCTTTTTTCTTTTCATCTTTTCCTCCAAAAAATATTACTTTTATTGTTTTTTTATTCTTTGTTTTACTGATTCGTATAATACAATTCCTGTTGATACTGCTGCATTTAATGATTTTACTTTTCCCTTCATAGGAATTTTAACAAGGAAATCACAATTTTTCTTAACTTTGTCACATATTCCTTTTCCTTCATTTCCAATTACTATTCCCAAAGGTCCTGTTAGGTCTTGATTGTAATAATATTTGTCTGTATCAACATCTGTTCCACATATCCATAATCCTGCCTGCTTTAGTTCTTCTATTGTATCTGATATATTTGTTACTCTAGCTATATTCATGTGTTCTACTGCCCCTGCTGATGTCTTATTTACTGTGCTGTTTACTGATACTGCTCTTCTCTTTGGAATAATTATTCCATGAACTCCTGCTGTTTCTGCTGTTCTTATAATTGAACCTAAATTATGTGGATCTTCTATTCCATCTAATATTAATACAAGTGGATCTTCTTCTCTTTCTTTTGCTGTTTTTAGTATGTCTTCTATTTCAACATATTCAAATGGTGGTACTATTGCAATTATTCCTTGATAGTTCTCTTCCTGAGCCATTTCGTCCATTTGCCTTTTGTCTTTTTCTACGATTATTATTTTTCTTTCTTTAGCAATTCCAAGTATTTTGTTTATTGAACCATGTTTTTCTCCTCTTGTTACAAATATTTTGTTAATGTCCCTTCCACTTTCTAATAATTCTAGTACTGAGTTTCTTCCTTCTACTTGATCATCAAATTTCTTCTCAATATTCTCTTGTCTTCTGTCTGATTGTCTCCTTTCTCCTTGTCTTCTGTCTGGTGTATTTCTATTTTCTTTTCTCCTATCAAATCCACTTCTTCTTTCATTTTGTCTTCTTTGACTATTTCTTCTTTCTCTCATTTTCTCTTACCTCAACTTCTTTATTCATCATCTAATTTTAGTACTGATAGAAACGCTTCCTGTGGCATTTCTACATTTCCTATTTGTCTCATTCTCTTCTTTCCTCTTTTTTGTTTTTCTAGTAGCTTTTTCTTTCTTGTAATGTCTCCTCCATAACATTTTGCTAATACGTCTTTTCTCATTGCAGATATTGTTTCTCTTGCAATTATTGTTCCTCCTATTACTGCTTGTATTGGTATTGCAAATAATTGCCTTGGTATTACTTCTTTTAGTTTTTCTACCATTTTCTTTCCTCTAGTGTAAGCATTATCTTTGAATACTATGAATGATAATGCATCAACTGGCTCTCCATTAACATGAATGTCTAATTTTACTAGTTTTGATTCTCTGTATTCTTTGAATTCATAATCAAAAGATGCATATCCTTTTGTTCTTGATTTTAAATTGTCAAAAAAATCATATATTATTTCATTTAATGGCATGTCATATATAAGTGTTACTCTATTTTCATCTAAGTATTTCATGTCTATAAACACACCTCTGCGATTTTGGCATATGTCCATTATGTTTCCTACATATTCTTTAGGTGTAAATATATTTGCTGTTACTATTGGTTCTTCCATATATGATATTTCTGTTGTTGGTGGTAAATCTGCTGGATTGTATACCTCAAGCACTTCTCCTGTTGTTTTGTGAACTTTATATATTACTGATGGCGCTGTTGTTATAAGTCCTAAATCAAATTCCCTGTCTAATCTTTCTTCTATTATTTCTAAGTGCAATAATCCTAAAAATCCACATCTAAATCCAAATCCCAGTGCAACAGATGTTTCTGGTTCATATTCTAATGCTGAATCATTTAGTTTTAGTTTTTCTAATGCAATTTTCAAATCTTCATATTGGCTTCCATCTACTGGATAAAGCCCACAATATACCATTGGTGTTACTTTTTTGTATCCAGGTAATGGCTTATCTGCTGGATTATTTTTTAATGTTATTGTGTCTCCAACATGTATGTCTGTTAAACTTTTTATACTTGCTGATATGTATCCTACTTCTCCGGCTTTTATTTCTTTTGTTGGCATATATGCTCCTGGTGCAAAATATCCGACTTCCACAACTGTAAACGTTTTTCCAGTTGCCATTAATACTATTTCATCCCCTACTTTTATTGTTCCATCTACAACCCTTACATATGCAACAGCACCTTTATAATTATCATAATATGAATCAAATATCAAACATTTTGCCTTTTCATTCTCATTTCCTTTTGGTGCAGGTAAGTCAGTAACTATTCTTTCAAGTACTTCTTCTACATTTAGTCCGGATTTTGCAGATATACATGGTGCATCCATGGCTGGTATTCCAATTATGTCTTCTATTTCTTTTTTGACTTCTTCTGGTCTAGCATTTGGTAAATCTATTTTATTTATCACTGGCAATATTTCAAGGTCATTTTCTATTGCTAAATATACATTTGCAAGTGTTTGTGCTTCTACTCCTTGACTTGCGTCTACTACAAGCACTGCACCATCACATGCCGCTAAACTTCTTGATACTTCATAATTGAAGTCAACATGTCCTGGTGTATCTATTAAGTTTAGTGTATATTCTTCTCCATCTTTCGCTTTATAGGTCATTCTTACTGCCTGTGATTTTATTGTTATTCCTCTTTCTCTCTCTATATCCATATTGTCTAGTACTTGTTCTTCCATTTCTCTTTGTGATAATACTCCTGTTTTTTCAATTAGCCTATCTGCAAGTGTTGACTTTCCATGATCTATATGTGCAATTATGCTGAAATTTCTTATATTTTTTTGGTTCATTATTCCTCCCGTTTTTCTTCATATTTCTTGGCTATTTTATTATACCATGTTTCTATTTTTTTTTCATTAGTTTTTCATAAAAAAAGAAGGGTTTTTATAAAAAATTTTCCCTTCTTTTTATTTTATTCAGATATTTGTACTGGCAAATACTTTACTCCCCATGCTAGTGCTTCTGCATGTGAATTCATGTAGATGTCTATTTTGTCGCCTTTTACAGCTCCTCCTCTATCTTCTACTGTGTATTCTTTACCATTTATTAGTAATTTTGTTCCATATGAAAATTGTCCTGATGCTGCAACCGTACGACCAGCTGTTGCTTTTGTTCCTGATGATGTGTATCCTGATGCATGGCCACCACAACATTTTGCACATGAACAATATGCTGTTACTTTAAATATTTTTGTTGTTCCTCCTGCTGAATGTGCTGATGCTGTTCTTGATGTTGTTGCTCTTGATGTCGCATTTACTTGAACTTGGACTATTCTGTTTACTGGCTCTTTTACTACTTGTTCTGATATTTTTATTTTTTCTATTTCTTCTTCATTTTGATATTTTACTTTGTATGTTATTTCTTTTATTCCGTCTTCTCCTTGTTGTATTACTTTATTTTTTGTGTCTGTTGCTCCTTGTGCTGCGTCTTTTGTTATTGTTTCATATGGTATTGTTTCTTGTTCTACTACTATTTTTTCAATTATTGGTGAGTATCCTTTTAATATTTCATCTAATGTTGTTTCTATTCCACTTTCTGATATTTTTGCTATTTGTACTTCTTGCTCTGATTTGTTTGTTATTGTTATCTTGTTGTTTTCTGTTATTGTTTCATTTAAGCTAGGTGTTACCCTTTCATTATTTTCAATAACTATATTATTGTCTGCTAATATTTCTGATACATTTGTTTTTGTTGTAACAACATCCATTTTATAACCATTTGCCATTGTTATTTCTACACTTCTAATGTTTATTTCCGTAGCCATTACGCTAACTCCAAATATTAAAATGAATATTAAACTTACACCAATGATTTTCATTATAGAGATAGATGCACTATCTTTTTTATTCATAAAAATCATAAAACCTCCTTTTAACGACATTTTTATTATACTATTTTTTTGTTATTTTGTCAAATTTTTTCTTTTGAAACTTCAAGTTTCCGTAATCCTTGATAGCTCTTATACTATACTATATTATATGTTGCTTGTACAAAAAAAATTACTATTTTTTTATTTTCTATTTTCAAGTTTACACAATTTTCACAAATTTTATTAGTTAAAATTATTGTAAATAAAATGATTATATGTTAATATATAAACAATATAAAACATAAAGGAGGTAGTTTTTATGTTGATAGCATTAATCGTAATTGCAGTAATAATAATTGCAATCATTGGCATCTATAACAGCCTTGTTTCTTCTAAATTAAAAGTAGATAACGCATGGAGTCAAATAGATGTACAATTACAAAGAAGATTTGATTTAATCCCTAATTTTGTAGAAACAGTAAAAGGTTATATGACTCATGAGTCTGAAACTTTTGAAAAAATCGCAAAGTTAAGAACATCATGGGCAAATTCTTCAACAGTTGGTGAAAAAGCTCAACTGGATAATGAATTATCTGGTGCTTTAAAAACAATAATGGCTGTATCTGAAAGTTATCCTGATTTAAAAGCTAATCAAAACTTTGCAGATTTATCTGAAGAATTAAGAAATACAGAAAATAAAATCTCATTTTCTAGACAATTCTATAATGACAGTGTAACAATGTACAACACAAAACTTCAACTTTTTCCTTCAAATATAGTAGCAGGTATGTTTAATTTCCAACCAAGAGAATTGTTTGCTGTTGAAAATGAAGAAGTTAAGAAAAATGTAAAAGTAGACTTTAATAAATAGAAATATTGATTACTAATAGGATTGTTACAATACAGTCCTATTATTTTTAATAAATATAGTTTTTTAATATTTTATAAGGAGGTAGTTTATATGTTTGAAGATATAAAAAGAAATAAAATTAAATCGTGGCTTATTGTTGCAACATTCTTATTGTTTATAACATTAATTATATATTACATATGTATGGCATTTGATTTAGGTTCTACTTCAATAGTAATCGCTATGGTATTCTCTATATTTGCGACATGGGGTTCATATTATTATAGTGACAGAATTGTTTTAAGCTTAAATAAAGCAAGACCAGCGACAAAGGAAGAAAATTTAAAATTGGTTAATATTTTAGATTCATTAGTTGTTTCTTCTGGTTTACCTTGCACACCAAAATTATATATTGTTGAAGATGAACAGCCAAATGCTTTTGCAACAGGTAGAAATCCAGAAAATGCCGTAATTTGTGTTACAACTGGTTTATTATCAAAACTTGAATATTATGAATTAGAGGGTGTTTTAGCACATGAAATGGCACATATAAAAAATTATGATATAAGATTATCTGCTGTTGTTTCTGTTATGGTTGGCTTTGTAGTAATGTTGTCAGATTGGTTTACTAGAATTACTTTTTGGGGTGGTTCTAAGAGCAGAGATGATGATAGTAAAGGAAGTGCAATATTAATGCTTATAGGTTTAGTATTTTTGATATTAGCACCTATATTTGGGAAACTTATGCAACTTGCTGTTTCAAGAAACAGAGAATTCTTGGCTGATGCAACTGCTGTTGAATTTACTAGAAATCCTGATGGGCTTATCTCTGCATTAGAAAAAATATCTAATGACCCACATCAATTGAAAGTTGCCAATAATGCAACAGAAAATATGTATATTGTTAATCCTTTTAGAGGAAAAAACAAGAAAAAGTCTTCAAGTCTATGGTCTACACACCCTAGTACAGAAGATAGAATTGAAGCTTTAAGAAATATAAAATAATAATAGTGCCTTGAATGGCACTATTATTATTTTATATGCTCTATGTATTTTTTAGTTTCATTGATAATAATTTAGATATTCCCTTTTCTTCCATTGTTACTCCATATACAGTGTCTGCAACTTCCATCGTTCCTTTTCTGTGTGTAATAATTAAGAATTGTGTTTCTTTTGAAAATTTCTTTAGATATTCTGCATATCTATAAACATTAACATCATCAAGTGCCGCTTCTATCTCATCTAAAACACAGAATGGTGAAGGATTTATCTTCAATATTGCAAATAAAAGTGCAATTGCAGTAAAAGCTTTTTCTCCACCTGATAATAAGGTCATACTTTGCAATTTTTTCCCTGGTGGCTGTACAGTAATATCTATTCCACATTCTAATATATTATTTTTATCTGCCAGTGTAACCTCTGCTGTTCCCCCTCCAAACAGTTCTTTAAATACTTGTCCAAAATTATTGTTTATAATTTCAAACTTTTCTTTGAATTGTTGTTTCATTATTTCAAGCATTTCTTGTATTACTTTTCTTAATTTTGACATTGATTCTTCTAAGTCTGTTCTTTGTTCACACATAAAGTCATATCTTTGTTTTAGGTTTTTGTATTCTTCAATCGAATCAACATTTACACTTCCAAGCTCTTTTATATCTGTTCTTAGATTATTTACTCTTTTTTGTGTAATAGCCACGTTCTCTGGCTTTTGATAGTCTTGTATATTATTGGGTGTTATTTCATATTCTTCCCACATTTTGTTTATAATATTTGATATATCTTCATCTAGTTTTGTCTTTTTGTATTCCATTTTTACAATTTGTGCTTTTAAATCTTCTATAACTTTGAATTGGTCTGTTTGTTCTTTTTCTTTTTGAGCATATTTTTCATTTTTATTTGTTCTATCATTTTTTAGCCTTTCAATGGTTTCCCCACTGTTTGCAACTTTTTCCTTTATTTTTTCTATGTCTTGTTTCGTTTTTTCTATTCTATTTTCTAATTCTATATTTTCTTCTTTAGATTTTTCTATTTTTTCTTTCTTAGTCTTTAATGTTTTTTCGTTTGCTTCTATATCATTTTTTATTAATGTTGTTATTTCTTCAAGTGATAATTCACTTTCAACAAATGATGATACAGATATTTTCAAGTTTGTTATATCTAAATTTAAGTTATCTATATATTCTTGATTTTCTTTGTTTGAACTAGAAAATTCATCTATTGTTTTTTGCCTTTCAATGTTTTCTACATTAATTTTTTCTATTTTTTCTTCATTTTCTTTTTTATCTTTCTCAATGTTTTGTTTATTGGTAATTACTGTTTTTTCTTCATTTTTTAAGTGCTCTATTCTTTTTTGGATTTTTTCAATGTTTTCGTCTATTGATACTATTCTCTGTTTTTCTGTTGCATATACTATTTCTGTTTCTTGTAATTGTTTTTCTAATAATTCTATTTCCTCAAATGTATCTTCTGACATATTTAAAAATTCTTCTTTTTCTTTTTCCAGTTCTTCTATTTTGCTATTTAATTTTTTAATTTCTCTTTTTAGTTCTTCTATTTCTTTGCTTCTTCCTAATATATTTACCGTTTTCTTTGCTACTGAACCACCTGTTATTGCTCCTGATGCATTTATTATATCCCCTTCTAATGTTACAATTCTAAATGAATAATTATTTTCTTTTGCAAGTTCTATTGCATTTTTCATGTTGTCAATTATAACTGTTCTACCAAGTAAGTTTAATATAATTTGTTCATATCTTCTTCCATATATAACAAGGTCTGAAGCAATTCCTATAAAACCTTCTTTTTTTCCTTTTATGTTTTCTAACTTTCTTCCTTTTATTGATGATATTGGCAAAAATGATGCTCTTCCAAGTTTGTTTTTTCTTAGATGTTCTACTAATTTTTTTGCATCTTGTTCTGTTTCTGTAACTATGTTTTGTATGCTTGCTCCTAAACACATTTCTATTGCTACAGAATATTCTTGAGGTACAGAAATTATATTTGCCAATGTTCCGTGCATTCCTTTTTCTAAGTTTGAATCTTTTTCACAGTCAAGTAGTAAGTCTTTTACGCTTTTTATATATCCTTCTTTCTCTTTTTCAGTTTCAACAAGGAAGTTATGTCTTGATTGTTTCATTCGTAAGTCATTTGTTAAATTCATGATTTTTGTATCATATTCTTTTGACTTTCTGTCTATTTCTTCTTTCTTGTGGTTAATTTCTTCAATATTTTTTACTACTTTGTTTCTTGTATTTTCAATTTCATAAAATCCTTTTGATATATCTTCTTTTTTTATTTTTGCTCTGTCCAATTCCATTATATTACTGCTTATTTCTTGTTTTATTTGACCTTGTCTTTTCTCAATATTCTCTATGTTTGCTTTTTGCATACTTATTTCAGATTGTATTTCATATTTCTGGTCTGTACTTTCTTCTAAAAGCTTTTTAATTTTTTCTATTTCTAACTCTTTCGTACTTAGTTTTTTTGTTATTTTTTCTAATTCCTCTTCTTTTTCTTTTAATTCTCTTTCAAATTTTTCTTTATTATCTTTTAGACTTTCTTTTTTGTTACTCTTTTTTTCACATTCATCTTTTAGTTCTCTTATTTTTTCCTCTATCTGCTTTATTTCTTCTTCATGTATTTTTTTATTTTCGATATTATTTTCAATTCTTGCTTTTGAAACATTTATTTCTGAATTCAATTGTTCTATTTCTTTTTGACTTTCAAAACCAATATTTTGCATTCCCTCTATTTTAGATGTTATTTCATCTATTTCCTCTTTTAGTTGTTCTTTTAATATTTTTATTCTCTCATTTTTTCCTTCTTCTTGATTTAATGTACTATTCATTATTTCTTCGTCTTTTATAAGTTCTTCAAGTATTTGTTTATTTTTTTCTATATTGTATATAAATAGTCCTATCTCTATTTTTTTAAGTTCTTCTTTTAAGTTTAAATATTTTTTTGCTTTATCTGATTGCAGTTGCAATGGTTCTAAATTGCCTTCTATTTCTGTTAATATGTCATTAATTCTTAATAGGTTTAATTTTGTTTGTTCTAGTTTTTTTTCTGTTTCATCTTTTCTTGCTCTGTATTTTACTATTCCTGCCGCTTCTTCAAATATGTGTCTTCTGTCTTCTGATTTGTTGCTTAATATTTCATCTATTTTTCCTTGTCCTATTATTGAATACCCATCTCTTCCTATACCTGTATCCATGAATAATTCCACTACATCTTTTAACCTACAAGGAACTTTGTTTATAAAATATCCTGTTTCTCCACTTCTATATATTTTTCTTGTAATTGTTACTTCTGTATACTCTATTGGTAATACTCCATCTGTATTGTCAAATATTAGTGATGCCTCTGCAAATCCTAATGATTTTCTATTCTGTGTTCCTGCAAATATAATGTCTTGTGTTTTCTGTCCTCTTAATGATTTCATACTTTGCTCTCCAAGTATCCATCTTATACAATCTGATATATTACTTTTTCCTGAACCATTTGGTCCTATTACACTTGTTATTCCTGGCATGAATTCTAATACTGTTTTATCTGCAAATGATTTAAACCCTTGCATTTCTAGTCGTTTTAAGTACATCCTTTTCTTCCTCTCTTTTTATCATCTTTTTGTATTTTATCTTAAAATACAAAAAATAGCAAGTATTCTTGCTATTTTTCTGCTTTCAGCATATTTCTACCTAGCTTTTATTGTCCGCTATATCTATTTCAAAATAGAATTCCACTCCATTTTCTTTGTTTATTACTCCATAGTCTGATTCATAATTATTCATTATTGCTCTTACTATTGATAATCCTATTCCACTTCCTCCGTCTTCTCTGTTTCTTGCTTCATCTATTTTGTAAAATCTGTTCCATACTCGTGGTATGTTTTCTTCTGAAATATTGTCGCCTGTATTGAATACAGATATTCTTGCTTTGTTATTTTCCTGGTTTATTATGTTTGTGATTTTTATGTATTTTTCTCCATCAACTTCTTTTACATGTTTTATTGCATTTGTTAAATAGTTTGTGATTATTTGACTCATATAAAAATCATCTGCATATACATTTATTTTATCTTTTGTTTTAAATCTTATTTCAACATTCTTTTCTTCTATCATTACTTTTGATGTTCTTACTATTTCTTTTTCTAGTTCTACAATATTAAATATTGTATTGTTGAATTCTCTTTTCTCATATTCAAGCTTTGTTAGTTCTAATAATTGCTTTACTAGTTTGTCCATTTTATTTGTTTCATCAAGAATTACCTCTGCATAAAATTTTCTGCTTTCTTCGTCTGCATTGACATTTTCAAGCAGCCCCTCACTATATCCTTGTATTAGTGCTATTGGCGTTTTCAATTCATGTGATACATCTGATATAAAGCTCTTTCTCATTTCATCTATTTTTGATTTTTTTTCAATGTCTTTTTCAAGTTCGATGTTTGTTTTTCTTAATTGATTTATGGTTTTTTCTAGCTTGTCTGACATTGTGTTTATGCTTTTTCCTAATTCATTTATTTCGTCGTCTTCAGTTACAACATATTTGTGGCTAAAGTCTAAGTTGGACATTTTTTTTGCTATTGCATTTAGTTCTGATATTGGATTACTAAATCTTTTTGATATATATGTAATTGCAATTCCTCCAAATATTATTACTATACATGCAATTAAGTATAAGAATCTATTGGATATTCTCACACTTTCTTGTATAGATGATACTGGTAATCTTATATAAACACCATAGTTATTGTCTAGATGCCCTGTTAATAAAATATAATTCATCCTTGTTTCTGTGTCTTTTACATTCATTATTTCAATATTATCTGTTTCTTCTAATAATTGATATTCCTGTTTTCTATTTAGTCCCCAAAATTCCACAATTTTTCTTATATTTGATAAAAAGTCTTTGTTTGATAAGTATACTACCATATCATCTTGGTCTTTTATAATTATATCAAAATTATTTTTTATAGCTATTTTATTTAGCTCTTCTTCAATGTTTTCTATTTGAGTATCACCATTATAATAGTCATTTATTTGACTATATACTGTTTTAAGACTATTGCTTTTCATATATTGATAGTATTTTTCTAATACAAATTTGTTTACTAAAATCAAAAATAGTATTATAGATATAACTATTACACATAAAGTTAAAAATAATTTTCCTCTAACTGTTTTTATTTGTTTTTTAAATTTTTTCATATTCCACCTATTTTTTTACTTCAAATTTATATCCTATTCCTCTTATTGTTTCAATGTACTTTCCTTTTTTCCCTAATTTATGTCTTATTTTTTTTATATGGCTATCTATTGTTCTTGAGTCTCCGTAATAGTCATAGTTCCATACATTGTTTAATATCTTGTCTCTTGATAATGCTATGTTCTCATTTTCTAGTAAATATTTTAATAGTTCATATTCTCTTAAGCTTAAGTCTATTGGTTTCCCGTCTACTTTTACAGTTCTTCCTTCTGGGTCAAGCGTTATTCCTGCATAGTCTTTTATTTCTTTTATATCTCCATATGTTCTTTTTAATATTGCCTCTACTCTTGCTACAAGTATTTTTGGACTAAATGGCTTTGATATGTATTCGTCAACGCCTAATTCAAATCCAAATAGTTCGTCTTGTTCTTCTCCTCTTGCTGTTAGCATTATTACCGGTATTTTTGAGTCTTGTCTTATTTTTCTTAATACTGACCACCCATCAAGTTTTGGCATCATTACATCTAATAGTATTAATTTTATTTTGTTTTTGTTTTCTTCATATATTTCTATCGCTTTTTCTCCATCTTCTGCTTCTAATGTTTGATACCCTTTTACTGTCAAAAAGTCTTTTAGCAATTTTCTCATTCTTGATTCGTCATCTACTATTAATATGTATATTCCTTCCATTTGAATCCTCCATATATTTTTTTACTTTATTATTATACGATATGTCTATGTCTTTTTTGTGAATTTATTTTGTTTTTTATATTTTTTAAGCAGACACACCATTGGTATGTCTGCTTTTTCTTATGCTTATTGTATTTCTACTTCTATGCAGATATACTCCTTCCACGAAATTCCACTTGTACCACCGTCTTCTGGACAGTTACAGCACAGGTAGTATGGTCCTCCTTCACTATCAATGGAAAGTTCCATTGATAGCCCACAAGCGTCGCACTTGTAAGTCATATCAACTGTATCATCCTCTTTCAAAGTAATCTTTGCAGGTAATTCTGCGCATAACTCTTCTCCAGTTTTTACGCCAGAGCCATTATGTGAGTAATACAGGTCGGTTTTCCCACTCGAGGAATACCGAACAGCCAATGTTGCATTGGTTGTGTCTTTGGGAGTCGGCATAGTAGGTACTTTTTCCCCACAAGACGTGAGGATACTAGCACATGCCAATGCTAAAATAAGCATAATTACCACCATAGCATTTTTCTTCATCTTCATAATCTCCTTTGATGTTTTTTTATGCTAAAATAGTGTTTTGAAATCCTTTTGAATTTGAAAAATTTTTTCTAATTCGACATGGATTTCTTCAACTATGGAATTATACTTATTATAACATATTTATTTTATTGTAGTCAATTTATTAATTCATGTAATCTCTTAGTTTTTTGCTTCTACTTGGATGTCTTAGTTTTCTTAATGCTTTTGCTTCTATTTGTCTTATTCTTTCTCTTGTTACATCAAATTCTTTTCCTACTTCTTCAAGTGTTCTTGCTTTTCCATCATCTAAGCCAAATCTTAATTTTAGTACTTTTGCTTCTCTTGGTGTTAGTGTTCCCATAACATCTTCTAGCTGTTCTCTTAGTAGTGTATATGATGCTGCATCATGTGGTGCTGGTGAATCTTCGTCTTGAATAAAATCTCCTAAATGGCTGTCATCTTCTTCACCTATTGGTGTTTCTAATGATACTGGGTCTTGTGCAATTTTTTGAATTTCCATTACTTTTTCAACTGGTATGTCCATTTCTTTTGCTATTTCTTCTGGCGTTGGTTCTCTACCTAGTTGTTGTAATAGATGCCTTGATGTTCTTATTAGCCTATTTATTGTTTCTACCATGTGCACTGGTATTCTTATTGTTCTTGCTTGGTCAGCAATTGCTCTAGTTATTGCTTGTCTTATCCACCATGTAGCATATGTGCTGAATTTGAATCCTTTTGTGTAATCAAATTTTTCAACTGCTTTAATTAGTCCCATGTTCCCTTCTTGTATTAAGTCAAGGAATAACATTCCCCTACCTACATATTTTTTTGCTATACTTACTACAAGTCTTAGGTTTGCTTCTGCTAATTCTTGTTTTGCTTCTTCATCATTTTCTAGTATTCTTTTTGCAAGTTCAAGCTCTTTTTCATATGACAATAGTGGTATCTTTCCTATTTCTCTTAAATACATTCTTACTGGATCATCTACACTTACCCCTTCAAAACTGTTGTCTGTTATTTGATCAAGCTTTAGGTCTTCTACTTCTTTTAAGTCTTCAATGTCTGGCTCATCTTCAAATTCGTCATTTAATAGATTTACTCCCATTTCTTCAAATGCATCAAATACTTTGTCTATTTGGTCTGGGTTTGTGTCTTCTAATTCTTTCGCTAATTCTCCATATGTCATTTTGCCATTTTCTTTGGCTTTTTTTACAATGTCCTTTACTTTTTCAGTTTCTTGATTTCCATTTTTTATTTCTGCTGAAGTTTCTTTTACTTCATCTTTTTTGATTTCATTTGGTTTTTCTTCTTTATTATTCCCCACAAAAAATTCACCCCTACTTAATTTTGGCTAATGATATTATTATATCACTTAATTCCTTACCTAATCTTTTTTTCTCTGTTTCTTCTTGCACTGTTTCTAATTGTTCTAATATTTCTTTCTTTTTTCTGTTTAATTTTTCTTTTTCGTATTTCTGTAATATATCTTCAATTGCTTTTTCTGTATTTTCAAACTCATAGTCCGTTGCCATAACCATTGTTATATGGTTTTTCATGTTATCATCAAATGTGTTTATTAGTTTGTTTATGTTACAGTCTTCTTTTTCTAGTTCTTTGTATATTTCTTCTGCTATTTTTCTGTTTATTTCTATTCTAAAGTCTTTTGGCTCTAGTTTGCTTTTTATTATGTTAAATACTTTTTGGTTTGCATCTAATAATAATGCTATTATTGTGTTTTCCCTGTTTTCTATATCTTTGTCTATTTCTATGTCTTTGTCCTTTTGGCTTTCTATTTTTGGTTGTATTATTTTTTTCTGCAATGTTTCTTCATTTCTTGAGTTTCGATATATCAACTTGTTTACTTCTGCATATATTGCTTCTTTTGATATATTATAACCTTTTGCTATTTTTTCTATGTATATTTCTCTTTCTATTGTGCTTTCTACTTTTGATAGTATTTGAGATATTTCTCTTAGGAATTTTATTTTGTCTCCTGAGTTTTCTAAATTGTATTCTTTTTTTAGTTTTTTTACTTTGAATTCTACTAATGATATAGCATTTTCCATTTCAAGCCTGAATCTTCCTTCTCCATATTTGACTATGTATTCATCAGGGTCTTTGGCTCCTTCTATTTGTAATACTCTCATATCACACCCCATATTTTGAAGTATTTCCATTGACCTTGTTATTGCTGTTTGACCAGCTCCATCTGCATCAAATCCAAGTATTACTTGTTCTGTTGTTTTCCTTAGTAACCACCCTTGCTGTTCTGTTAGTGCTGTTCCTAATGCTCCTACAACATTTTTTACTCCTCTTTGATGTAGTGATATTACATCCATATATCCTTCTACTATTAGTAGTTTTTTTGTTGCTTCTTTTTTTGCTAAGTTTAACCCAAATAGGTGCCTGCCTTTACTATATACTACATTTTCTGGTGAGTTTATGTATTTTGGTTTTGAGTCATCTAATACTCTACCTCCAAATGCTATTACTTTTCCCCTTGCATCACATATTGGAAACATTAGCCTATTTCTATATCTGTCTATATATGTTCCGTTTGCATTTTTGTTTACTAACCCTGATTCTAGTATTTCTTTTTCTCCGAATCCTTGTTGCTTTAGTGCTTTGTATAGTTCATCAAATTTACCTGAATATCCTAACCTAAATGATTCTAATGTTTCTTTGTTTAGTTTTCGCTTTTTTATGTATTCTTGTGCAATTTTTGCTGTTGGCTTATATAGATTTTGATGATAGTATTCAGCAGTAAATTCGTTCACTTTATATACTTTTGCTTTTAGTTCTTCTCTTATGCTGTCTTGTCCATTTTCTAGTACTGGCAATTGTATGTTTGCTTTTTCTGCAAGTGTTTCTATTGCTTCTTTGAATGTTATTCCTTCTATTTTCATTAGAAATGTGTATACATTTCCTCCTACTCCACAACCGAAACAGTGGAATATTTGTCTATCTGGAGACACAGAAAAAGAAGGAGATTTTTCATTGTGGAATGGACATAGCCCAAAGTAGTTTCTCCCTTTTCTTGATAAATGCACATATTGTGAAATTACACTTACTATATCATTGTTTTGTCTTACTTCTTCTACGATTTCTTCACTATATCTTGCCATTTACCTCCACTCCTATATGATTTTATTTATTTTTGTGCATAATTTAATATTCGACGTATTTTACATAATTCCCCCTTTTTGAGGCAATTTTTTACTATTGTATGCAAAAAAAGTTGGGCAACCAACTTTTTTTATTATTATTTTAGTATGTCTCTTAGATATATTCTTTCTAATTTTATTTTGTCTCCTTGTTTTATTATCTTGTACATAGCATTTTGCTGTTCGCATATGTCTTGTCCAAATTCTACTTTTGTTTTTTCGCTGAATTGTTCATTCTCATTTAATACATATATATATGTGTATTCGTTTTTTAGTTGTTCTATTATGTTGTCTGGTGTTGCTGTGTATTCAGGGTTTCCTAGTTTTGCCGGTATTATCTCGTATTCTGTTAGTTCTGTTACATAGTATTTGTCAAATATTTTGTCTGCTACTAAATATATTTTGTCATTTTCTTTTAGTATTGACACAAAGTTTTTTATTTGTCCGTATTTTTCTCTTTTATATCTAGCCATATCATTGTAATTATCTATATAAATGTATTTATGTTGTATTGATTCAAATGGTAAAAATAACATTAGTATTGTTATTACATATATGATGTACTCTTTTTTTATTTTTTCAAATGCTATTAACATGTTTAAGAAAAATCCTGATAACAGTATACTTGACATATATCTACTGAAGCTTGCTAACATTCTTGCTTCTTCCTCATTAAATAATAGTATATATGGATATAACATTGATATTATATATATTATCATTATTATTGCCATTGCAATTTGTATTTTTAGTTTGTCTTTGTTTTTGTCCTTATTATATATCAATATTGCTAATGATAGGTATATTGCAAAACATGTTAGTACTGATAGCCCTTTTTCTGTTATTTTTTTTGTTCCGTTTTTTAGTTCATTTGCAAATTGTTGTATTATTTGTATTTTTTCTTCTGTGGTATAGCTTTCTTTTCCTATTTCTCCCCAATTTAAGTTTGAATGGTCTATTGTTATTTTTGTATACCAACTTCCACATATTATTAGTATTATTATTGCTGTTATTCCTATTTTTTTTAGTTCTTTTTTTGTTTTTTCTTTTCCTAATTCGCTTTTGCTTGTTATTTGCATTATTGTATCCACAATTAATACCATTATTGTTAATAATATTCCTATATTTTTTGTTAGTGTTAATGCTATTAAATATGTTGTTAGTAATATTTTATCTTTTTTGTATACTTGATACATACTTAGTGCTAATAGTACTCCTATAAATCCGTCTATTAGTATTTCTGTGTAAAAGTTATCGTAGAATATTAATGGCAAACATATTACCATTGGTATTATTATTATTGATTTGGCAAGACTTTTATCCCACCTTATGTTTTTGAATATTGGCATTATCATTGATAGGTATAATATGCATTGTGCTGTTATTATTGTGGATTCTGAATATTCTCCACTTAAGTTTACTAATATATATTGGAATGTTCCTGTAAATGGTGGATATTCATTAAATTGTATTATATTCCCTGTTGTTCCATAGTCATTGTATAGACACATATTTTTTACAGTTAGCCCCCAATGGTTAAATGTGTCATACATTTCAAATATTCTATTTTGATTTTCTATTATAAATAATATCACTAATAACACATATATTAGTACTCCTGGTGTGAGTATTTGTTTTATCGTTTCTTTTCCTTTTTTGTTTTTTATGTTTTTTATTATTAGTTTTATAAAGTATATTAGTAGTATTATCGTTGATAGTTTTAGGAATATTACTCCTAGTGCTAGGTTATTGAATAATCCAAATATGTATACTACTAGTATTATTCCTACTACTGCTATTGGTGTTGTTTCTTCTATTCTTTTTTGCAGTTTTATTGCTATTATGCTTGATATTATATATATCATTGTTATTATTATTATATATTCCATGTTCTTTCGTTCCTGTTCTTTACATTTGTACTCCGTAATTTATAGTTGGGCTATTGCAACTTTCTCCCAACCATCTACTATTCCATTCTTCTGGTATTGATGCTGCTTCTATATTTATTGTTTCTAATTTTTTACAATACCTTATTGCACTCTCTTCCATTTTTACAACGCTCTTTGGTATATTAATAGTTTTTAATCCATAGCAAAATGATATTCCATTGTCCTCAATAGTCAGATTGCTTTCTTCATTTGTTTTAATATTTATTTTTGTTAAATTATTACACGATGTAATTGCATATGATTGAATTATATTTACACTTGGTGCAATCTCAATACTCTCTAAATTTTCACAATGTGCATATGCACGTTCCTCTATTTTTTTTATTCCCTCTGGAACTATCTCATTATTTAATCTAGTACATCCATAAAAGGCTTGGGCACCTATATTAATAATATCACTTGGAATAATTGTGGTAACACACCCAGCAATTAATGTATTAGTCTCGGTTTCAATAATAGCATTACAACTATATCTGCTATCATATTTAGAATTCATTTTATCAACAGTTATACTCTCTAGACCACTACAATATGCAAATGCTCCATTTTCTATTTCTTGCACACTTGAAGGTATATCTATTTTTTTCAATTCCTGGCATTTATAGAATGCCCTTCCTCCAATCTTACTAGGTTTACCTTCAAAAACCACTTCTTGTACTCCAATTCCACCCCAAAAAGCATATCTTTCTATTATATCAATATTTCTTTGAATAACCACTTTCTTTATTGTTTCTTGGTAATATGACCAACCGCACCCATATCTTTCTCCTTTTGCACTAGAACGTGTGTTAGCTCCCCATATGCCCAATTCTTCTGTTTTATTCGAGCCAATACTTTTAACTTTTTTTCCATACAATTTATTAGGTACTATTAATGTTGTTAATTCTGGTAGCTTTTCGGCAGGTGGATTATAATTTAATAATGTAATTGTCCCATCTTCGTTATCCTCATATGTCCAATAATTTTGTTCTTCTTCTGATATTTCATAAGTAGTCAATTCTTCATTATGTACATTTTTGGTATCTATAAAAGTAATTTTTAGTTCATCTGAGTCTTCTCCTTCATCAACTATTGTTTTACCTATTCCTTCTATCTGGTCTAATGCTTTTTGTAAAGTGTCCTTGGTAAGTTCTTGGTCTTTTTTTGATACTTCCACCTTAGCTAATCCTATAACCTCGTTTTCTCTTGCAAATTCGGTTTCATGTTTTGCTTTTTTAGCTTGTTTTATTACTCCATTGTCTCCTTTTAATGAATGTACGCTTATACTCGCTAAAATCAATAATACAACTATTGTAACTACAAGTGCTATTAATGTAATACCTTCTGTATTTTTTATTTTTTTCATCTTTTGAGTCCTCCCTTTGTTTTTTCTTTTATTATGACCATAATATATCATATTTAGTATTATAAAATCAATAAATTAAGATGTTTTTATATTAAAAAATAGACAACCTTGGTTGCCTATTTTAGTATCTTTTACATTAAATTTTATTTTTCAATTTTTATTTTTTCAATCTCTTCTTTACTAAGTTCTGTTAGTTCCATTATCTCTTCCATTGGCATATTTTTTGCTTTCATTTTCTTAGCTATTTCTATTTTCTTCTGTTTTTCTCCAATTGATATTCCCTCTTCTTTTGCCAATCTTGTTTGTACTTCTTGATCCATTAATGCTAATGCTCTTTTTTCCACTATTTCTTGAAAATCTTTGTCCCCACTCAAATATTCTAATTCTTTTCTAGCTTGTTTAAAATATTTGTTATTTTCATACATCATTTTTTCTAACCTCCCATCCTCTGGGTCATTGATAAAACTCATCCATTGTGCTAGTTCGTCTGTTTGTATTTCTATATCTTTTACCTTTGGAATTTCTAATACATGCACTTGAAACTTGTCTGTTAGTACTGAGTCTGTTTCTTTATCTTCTCTTAGTGACCAACTTGTGTGGTATCTGGAAATTTCTTTTATTTCATCTAGTTTATAACATGTTATTAGTACTGCTATTGTTGGCTTTATTTTTGAATAGTCTTCTCCTCTTTCGAGTTTGTTGATGTAATTCATTGACCAATATTGTAACATTCTATCTGGCATATGTTTATATGGCAATACTTGAAGCTCTATGTTACATTCTTCTCCATCATTAAATTTTGCTCGTATGTCTAATATACATGTTTTTAGTCCT
>CAKPJC010000018.1 GCA_934162535.1 uncultured Clostridia bacterium
AGATAGAAAAGAAAAAATTGTGCCAAGAACATCTTCAACAAATATTGGACTTTCACTTTTAGCAATAATATCAGCATATGACCTAAAATATATAGAAAAAGAAAAAGCAGAGGAACTATTAGAAAAAGTAATAATTTCAATAGATAGCCTTCCAAAATGGAATGGACATTTATATAATTGGTACCAGACACAAACAAAAGAACCACTAATACCAAGATATATATCAACAGTTGATAGTGGTAACTTTGTTGGATATTTATATGTTACAAAAAAATTTTTAGAAAATGAAATAAAAAATGAAAAGCTAATAAATATAGTAAATAGTATTATTGAAAAAACTGATTTTTCTGTATTATATAATTGGGAACAACAAATATTTTCAATAGGATTTTCAATAGAAGAAAATAAACTAACAGACTCATATTATGACTTATTAGCATCTGAAGCAAGACAAGCAAGTTTGGTTGCAATTGCAAAAAAAGATATACCAGCAAAACATTGGGAACACTTAAGTAGAAGCCTAACTATATTAGGAAAATACAAAGGACTTATTTCATGGTCTGGAACAGCATTTGAATATTTAATGCCAAATATAAATATTCCAAGATATGAAGGAAGTTTATTAGATGAATCTTGTAAATTTATGATAATGAGTCAAAAAGAATATACTAAACAATTAGGTATACCGTGGGGAATATCAGAAGCAGCATTTAATGTAAAAGACCTAAAATCAAACTATCAATATAAAGCCTTTGGAATACCATGGTTAGGATTAAAAAGAGGACTTGCAGATGAATTAGTTGTGTCCAGTTATGGGGGAATATTAGCAATATTAGATGACCCCAAAGGTGAAATAGAAAACCTAAAAAGATTAGAAAAAGAAGGAATGTATGACAAATATGGATTTTATGAATCAATTGACTATACACCAGAAAGAGTCGAAAAAGGAAAAACAAGCAGTATAGTAAAAACTTATATGGCACACCACCAAGGTCTTATATTGCTATCAATAAATAATTTATTTAATAAAAAAATATTACAAAAAAGATTTATCGAAAATCCAGAAATAAAAGCAGTATCAATTTTACTACAAGAAACTATGCCAGAAAAAGCATTAATAACAAAGGAAAATAAGGAAAAAGTTAAAAAATTAAAATACAAAGATTACAAAAATTATGTAGTAACAACACATAACAAAATAGATGAAAGATTAATTACAGGAAATGTTATATCAAACGAAAACTATACAATTGCAATGAATGAAAAAGGAGAAGGAATTAGTAAATACAAAGATATTTATATAAATAGATATAAATTAACAGATGATTATTCTCAAGGTATATTTTTTGCAATAAAAAATATAAAAACAAAGAAAATACTAAGTTCAAATTATAAATTAAATGAAAAAAATAATTATCAAATTAGCTTTATGCCAGATAAAGACAAACAGGAAATATCAGGAGAAAATATAAAAATACAAATAATTACAACAATAAGCTCAAATGAGCCAGTAGAACTAAGAAGAGTAATATTAGAAAATATAGGTCAAGAAGAAGAAATACTAGAAGTAACATCATATTTTGAACCTGTACTATCAAAAAAAGAACAAGATTATGCACATCCGGCATTTAATAATTTATTTTTAATAAGCAAATTTGATGAAGAAAAAAACAGCATAATAGTAGAAAGAAAAAGTAGAGAAACAAGCGGTAAAAAGATGTTTTTAGCAACCACATTATCCACAAATTGTGAAACAATTGGGGATTTAGAATATGAAATAAATGAAGAAAAGTTTATAGGAAGAGGCAACTTGAAAACACCACAAATGGTAGAGAATTTAGTGCCATTATCAAAAAAAATAGGGCTTGTTCTAGAACCAATAGTAGCACTAAAAAGAATCATAAAATTAAAACCCAAAGAAGAAAAAATAGTTGATTTAATAATAAGTGTAGGAGAAGAAGAAAGTGTTGTAAAAGAAAATTTAGAAAAATACAAATCAATTGAAAATGTAAAAACGGAAATCGAAATATCAAAAGCGCGAGTTGAAGCGGAAAGTAGATATCTACGAGTAAAAGGAAAAGAAATAGCAATATATCAAAAAATACTATCATATATAATATTTGACAATTCACCTAAAAGCATAACATTAAGCAAAAACTTGCAAACAAGTTACAAGCAAAGTCAACTATGGAAATATGGAATATCAGGAGACTTGCCAATAATTTTAGTAAAAATAAAAGATGCAAATGACTCATATGTAATAAAAGAAATACTAAAAGCACATGAATTTTTTAGAACAAAAAATGTCCAGACAGAAGTTGTGATTTTAGACGAAGAAAAGCACAGTTATGAAAACTATGTGAAAGAAGAAATAGAAAATAACATTTTAAATAGTCAAATGGCATATTTAAAAAATATAAAAGGCGGAATCTTTACTTTATCTAAGGGGGAAATAGATGAAAAAGACATAAAACTTTTAGAACTAATTTCAGTAATAAAAATAGACACAAGTAAAGGTGGAATAGAAAATACAGTAAAAGAGCTGGAAGAAGAATACCTAGAAAAATACAAACAAATAGGAGAGGAAGATAACCCAGAAGTAATAGAAGAAACAGATGGGGACATTAATATTTTAGAAAATATAGATAAGTTAAAATATTATAACGAATATGGTGGATTTTCAGAAGATGGTAAAGAATATTTAATAAAAGTAAATAAAAATAATAGACTTCCAACAGTTTGGAGCCATATAATGGCAAACAAAACATTTGGAACAATAGTAACTGAAAATATGGGTGGATACACATGGTACAAAAATAGCAGATTAAATCGTGTAAGCAGTTGGGAAAATAATCCAAGTTATGATATTCCAAGTGAAGTAATTTATTTAAAAGACGATGAAACAAAAAAAGCATGGTCACTAGGATTAAATCCAATGCCGGATGAGAAAAATTATAATATAATATATGGATTTGGTTATTGCAAATATATACACAAAAGTGATGGAATAGAGCAAGAGTTAGAGATATTTGTACCAAAAGAAGAACCATGTAAAATTAATATTTTGACATTAAAAAACACAACACCAAATAGAAAAAAATTGAAATTATATTATTATATAAAACCAGTAATAGGTGAAGATGAAATAAAAAGTAATCAATATATAACTGTAAATTTAGACAAAAATAGTAATATAGTATGGGCAAAAAACTTATATCAAACAGAAGAATTAGAAAATTTAATATATATATCAACAAGCGAAAAAATAAAATCATATACAGGCGATAAAAACTTCTTTTTAGGAAATAAAGGACTTTCAAATCCACAAGGATTACGAAAAGAAAGATTAAACAATGAAACAGGGCTAGGAAAGAAAAGTTGCATGGTATTTGAAATAGAAATACAACTAGAAAGTTATGCCAAAAAAGAAATAACACTAACTTTAGGCGCAGATGAAAAAATAATAAACTGCAAAAACACAGCATACAAATATAGCAAAATACAAAATGCAAGACAAGAATTAGAAATTTGCAAAAATGCATGGAAAGAATTACTTCGGAAGACTACAGGTATATACTCCATTAGAGTCAACAAATATATTACTAAATGGTTGGATACCATATCAAACTTTAGTAAGTAGATTATATGGAAGAAGCGGATATTATCAATCTGGTGGAGCATATGGATTTAGAGACCAATTACAAGACACACTAGGTCTAAAATATTTAGAACCACAAATAATGAAAAACCAAATAATAAAGCATAGTAAACATCAATTTATAGAAGGAGATGTAGAACACTGGTGGCATGAAGAAACACAAAGAGGAATAAGAACAAGATTTTCAGATGACCTGTTATGGCTAGTATATGTAACAATTGAATATATAGAATTTACAGGAGATAGAACAATATTAGAAATAAAAACGCCTTTTTTGCAAGGAGCAGTATTAGAAGAAAATCAAGATGAAAAATATGACAAATATACACAAACACATGAAGAACAAACAATATATAATCACTGTATAAAAGCAATAGAAAAAGCATTAAATTTTGGAGAACATGGATTACCTAAAATTGGTTCAGGTGATTGGAACGACGGATTTAGCACAGTGGGAAACAAGGGAAAAGGTGAAAGTGTATGGCTAGGATTTTTCTTATATCTAATATTGGAAAAATTTATACCAATATGCAAAGAAAAAGGAGATTACGAAAAAGCCGAAAAATATGAACAAATAAAAATAAATCTAAAAAAAGCGTTAAATACAAAAGCATGGGATGGAAGATGGTACAAAAGGGCATATATGGATGATGGAAACTGGCTTGGAAGCATGGAAAACGAAGAGTGCAGAATAGATAGTATAGCACAAAGCTGGAGTACAATTTCTAATGCAGGTGATAATGACAAAAAATATATTTCAATAGAAAGTTTAGAAAATCACTTAGTAGACAGAGAAAATGGAATAATTAAACTATTAGATCCACCATTTGAAAAAAGTAAATTAGAACCAGGATATATAAAGGCTTATCTGCCAGGGGTAAGAGAAAATGGAGGACAATACACACATGAGTGTTGTTGTTAGCACCAGTTTTTTATAAATATTGATACTCTTAAAAATACATATTGTTATTAAATTTGTAATAAAAGAATTTAATAACACAACTTATTGATACAAAATTAGTGATAAAATTAAATAATACAACAAATTAAAAAAATGTGAAACAAATTAGAGAAAAAGCACAAAAAAAGTTTCACATTTTTAAAATTTATGATATAATAAAAATGTGAAACAAAATTAAATAAAATAAGCAAAAATGTTTCATATTTATAAGGAGGAAAATCATGGAAGAAAAAATTGAAATTATGAATCTTCTTCAAAGTAAACAGGTTCTTGAACATGAATTACAATCACTTGCATATGGATCAGTAGAAATAAGAGAAAATGAATCTAATAAATATATATATGTACATTATAGAGAAGATGGAGTAGCTTTAACAAAATATGTTGGGGAATATTCTGATGAATTATATAATTTAGTATTAAATAATAGCATTAAGGCAAAACAATTGAAAAAGCAAATAAGAGAGATAACAAAAAAATTAAAACAATTAAATTATACAGAAGAAGAATTATCAGAAAAAGTAGAACAAAATATAGACTTTGCGAAAAGACATTTAGTAGATACAATATATAAACAAGCTATATTAGAAGGTGTTGCAACTACATTTGCAGATACAGAAAGTATTATTGAAGGTGGAAAAGTAAATAATATGACATCTGAAGATATACTAAAAATAGTAAATCTAAAACATGCTTGGGAATTTATATTAAATAAAAATGTTATTTTAAGCGATACAAACTTTGCCTTATTATGCGAAATAAATAAAATGGTAGAAGAAGGATTTTATTATACAGCAGGTAAAGTAAGAAATACACCAGTAACAATAGGTGGAACAACATGGAAACCAGATTTGCCTATTGAAAGTGTAATAAAAGAAGAATTAGAAGAAATTTTTAGTAAGGAACTGGATGATATAGACAGAGCAATCGAACTTTTATTATACACAATGAAAAAACAAGTATTTATTGATGGAAATAAAAGAACAGCTGTAATATATAGTAATCATTATCTAATTTCAAAAGGAAAAGGAATTATAGCAATTCCAGCAGAATTAACACAAGAATTTAAAGATTTACTAATTCCATACTATGAAGGTAAAGATGAAGATAAAATAAGGGAATTCATAAAAGAAAAATGTTATATGGAAATATAGAATAAAGAATAGTCCGGTTTTCAGCATAGAAAAGTCCGGTTGAAACCGGATTTTTCGAAAAATATTATATAACTAAGCTGTTTAATGCTGTTCAGAGCTGTTCACTTTTGTGAACAGCTACAATTAATTTAATATAAGAAATATAATAAACATTTGCAATTTAAAAGATTGCAGGTGTTTTTTATTTTGTATACTAAGGCTGTAACAAATAAATTTTAACAGCCTTAGCAATCAGCAATTGTAGTAGTAAAAACTACTTACTAGACTGCCTATGAAACTAGCGAGCGACCGACGGTTTCTAAAATATAAATGGCGTAATAATCCTTTTATCAAAATGGGATATATTACGCCTAATCTTCAAAGCTTACTCGCTCTGGTTTCTAAATTTATTTTTAACCCTAAATATTTATACAAGGTATTGTTTAAAAATGTAAATTATGAGATAATAAAATTGTAGATTATAAAAGAAAAGAGAGGACAGTTATGAATTATCAAGAGAAAATCACTAAAATAGATGAAAAAATTAAAAATAAAGAGTTCGATTCTGCAGAACAAGATTTATTGCAAATTATTAATGATGAGCAAATTAAATGTATAGAAGATGATAGATATATACATTATTCATTTTACAATTATATAGAAACATTAATTTATTGGAGAAAATATAGACCAATCAAAAAAATTTTGCAACCAGAAAATAATATTGCAGATGCATATTTTCTATTAGGATTTATAAATTTTGAAACCAAAAACTATGGAAAAGCTATTCAATATCTTGATAAAGCTAGTGAATGGAATCCAGTAAGCCCTCGAATTAGATTTGAAAAAGCTGATACTTTTAGAAATATGGGTGAAATTGAGAGATACAGAGTGGAAGTTGAAAAGACATATACATATATTTATGAAAGTTCATTTATGGCAAAATATTACAGAGAGCTAGGTTGGTACTATTCAGAGAAAAGAATATTTGATTTAGCAAACGCTTTGTATACGCGAAGTGTTTCATTTTTAAATACTGATTTAGCAAAAAATGAATTGATGTATATTGCTCAACAAGAAAATAGAGAACCAAGATTTTCAACCAAAGAAGAAATAAATAAACTTTTTAAAGAATATAACATTCCACTTGGAATAAGTAATGAAATAACACAAATGATTTATGAAGATTCACAAAATTTATTAAAAGAAAGTAACATTCAATTAGCAAATTACTTATATAGGACATTATACGATATTACTCTTGATAAGAGATTTATGCTATATACAACTTTAAAAGATGAAGAATTTGGAGTATCGATTAAAATTCCAGAAACATGGAAGTACCTAGAAAAGACAGCTTATGAGAAATATAATATCAGTAGAAATACTATATTTTTATTTTTGACATCAAATAATCAAAATGTTAGTGTAACTTGTGATGGTAAATGCACAAATGAACAATTAAAAGAGGCTTATTTACTGAATATTGATAATATGAAAAAGCAAGGAATGGAAATTATAGCTGAATATTCTATAGAGGGACAAAAAAATATTAAACAAGTATTTGTTGATATAAAAAAAGATGAAAAAATTTCAAGAATTTTTCAAAATTATTTAGTTGTTAATGATTATCTATTTAATATTAGCTGGGAAGTTCCAAACAATATGAAAATTGAACAATTATATAATAGTGTTGGTAATAGCTTCGCAATGGATGTAGTTTGGTCATTAAATAAATTAGATAAGCAAGTAAAAAATCAAAATATAGAATTTGATAATATTATTGATGAATATAACAGAAATGGAATAAATTCAAATCTTATAGAATTATTAAGTGATTTTTCAAAAAAAGTCATAAAAGAAAAAGATCCGTTTTGGAATACAATGGCAAAAAATATGCTTGAAACACTTATACTTTTGAATTTACTTGAAGTAAAGCAAATTGATATTAAAAAATTATTAGAACAATGCAAAAATGCAAATAAAGCAAGACAAATTTGTAGAGAAAATGTAAATAAATTAGATATTGCTAAACTTCAAAGTGAAGGAAATTTTATAAATTCTGTAAAAACACTAAATAATGAAAATAATGATAAAACTTTAACATCTATACTAGAAATTATATATAATTCACTATTACCTTATAATAAAATAACAGAAAATGAAGATGCAAATCAAGTTGTTAATGAAGATTTGAATAAAATTCAAAATGAGAAAAATGAAAATAAATTGATTGATTATTCACAAGAAATGGAAGGCTATCCTACTTTCAAATTTTATTTTCCTGAAAGTTTAGGGGAACAATCTAAAGTTCAAAATAACATATTTGAATTGCGAAAAAATAACAAACAAATTATTAGAGTAATGGTTTCAAAATGCACTAGTGCAGAAAAGTTAGAGGAATTGGCAAGTAATTGGATTGAAAAAACAAGAACTAAGAACAAACAAGAAATAAAAAGTTTTATTAAAGAAAATATTGGTAATCAAAAAGTACTTTCTTATATATTAGGAGCAGTAAATCAACAAGATAAAATATATAAAATAGTGTATAAAGCTAATTGCTGGATTACAATTTCAGGAACTTTAAATGATAATAAAGCAGAGATAATTAATGATGCTATTGAAAAATTAGAAATGGTAGAAAGTAAAAATGAAGATGTACAAACTTCTAAAAATATTGTAGTAGACTGTCCTGCTTGTAATAATAGCTTTGAATTAAAATGGAATGTTCCAACTACTGAAAAAACATTTTATTGTAAATGCCCTAATTGTGGTATGGAGTTGAAACGAGGAAATCCAAATTATAAAGGTTAGGAGATAATATAATATGAGTATGGAACAAATGAAAATATCAGAGCAAGAAGAACAAAGACTTTCGAATTTATTGCAAAGTCAGGGGCTCTCAGAAAATGAAATAAAAGAAATATTAAATGGTGATTATTCCACATTTCAGCATGATACTGATTTGGCAGATGTATTTGGTTCAACTGGAAACCATCAAAAAGTATTGCAAGGTTTAGCTGATGGATATACTATGGAAGAATTACCACAAATAGGAGTTAGCCAATCAGAAATACAAGGCTTTATGGATACTATAAATGCATATAATATATCAGTAGAAAATGCAAAAGCTATTAATCAATATAGTAACGTAAGTAATATGATTTTATCAGTAAAAAGAGGGACAACAAATAAAACAGAATTACAAAGTGGAATTATGAGAGATTTATCAACAAAACTTCAAGAAAGGGGAATAAGTCAAAGTCAAATATCAGAAATTAGTGACTTTATACAACATTTAGACTATTATCAGCCTGTTCACAATAATTATGATATGATAAATTCACAAATGCAAAAAATGAATTTATCAAAAGTTTGTTTCCCTTCAGTATGTGAAGCTGTAAAAGATATGAATTCATTCGAACATATAGATGAAACTATTGCAAGTTTAGATGAAGGATTATCAAAAGCTAGACTACCACAATCAATGAAATTGTATAGAGCAATAAAAACGAATGGTCAAATGGATGCACAAAGTTATATTGGAAAAAGTATGAATAATAAAGGCTATACAAGTACATCTCCGTTATATGATTCTTCCTTTGCCAAATATGATGAATATGATACTGTTATGGAAATCTACGCCCCAAAAGGAACTCAAGGAGCATATATAACGCAGTTATCAGATTATGATAGTGTAGAGCAAGAAGTTTTATTAAATCCAAATGATATATATGTAGTTGGAGCTCAAAGTGGTGTTATTGATAAAAATGGAAAAAGTAAGACTGTATTGCAAGGTTTGTTATTAAGTAAAGAACGAGAATGCTACAAAGGAATAGATCAACAAAAAAGTCAAACACAAACTCATGAACAAACCATAAGTCAAGAACAACCACAAACTTCAATTTCTCCTAATTTACCTACTAGACAAAACAGATTTTTAAAAATTTTTAGCCAAGTAAGATCGAGGCTTGCGAAACAGAAAGGACAAAGTCCAAAATTAGACAGTTCATATCAAAAGCAACAAACTAAAACAAATGATTTTCAGGTTAAAGAAAAGAAATCATGGGAATTAACACCAGCAGAAAAAGCAAGAATTCAAAGAGAAACTGCCGAAATTGCTAAAAGGCACAGAGAGCAACAAGAACAAACTCATCAACAGCATGTGCAACAACAAAACCAAGATCAATTACAACCAAACATGCAAGCTCAAACTGATGCACAAATGATGCAAGGACAAGTTCCACAACAGCCAGTAATGGATATGGATGGAATGGAATTGTAAAGGAGGAATTATGGAAGAAAAAGAATTAATAGATTTTAAATTCGAATGGGCTGGCAAAGATTACGAAAAAGTTGCCCCAAATGTTATCGAAATGGCAAAAAAATTATTAGAACTTAATTTAATAAAAGTTAAAACAGAGTTAAATGAAAATGGAAATATTGTCATATTACATACAGGTGTATGTAAAAAACAAGGATTGGTAGAAAGTTTAGCCTCTGGAATAGTAAATGAAGATATTTATTCATATACATTTTCTACTAATCCCAAAAGTTCATTGAATTGTATTTGTAAAGGAAGAGATGATTCAAAAGTAAATTTTTGTAAGATGTCTGCTTGCCCTATAATGGTAGCTGGATATTTATACTATATTAAAAATAGAAACGATTCTACTGAACAAATTGCTCAAGAGTTTTCTAATGATGCTACTGAAAATGATGTTTATGCTAGAAATTATAATGAGTTAAAGAAGATGGAATTAGATAAGGATATAGAAGAATTTTTAAGTCCATTAGCTTTACCAAGTATAAAAGGACTAAGATGTGCTTTTATTGGTGAAGAAGGTACTGATAAAGAAGGTGCAATTAGTAAAGTTGCAAGTTATTTATATAGAATTGGAAAAATAAGTAATAAATCTGTAATAAATATTAGTTTAAACCAAATTGGAGATCCAAAAACTAATTTTTCCTTTCAAAATGATAGGCTATATTCAATAATAGAAATACAAGATTATTTAGACGCAATAGCTAATAATGATGATTTTTCAGGAAGTGCTGAAGCAGGAAGAAAAATCAATAAAAATAGTATTAAGAAAATCGTTAATCAAGCTAAAGGAAAATATATTATAATAAATACATCACCTCTTGAATTAAGAAAATTTTTAGCAACAAATGCAAAGTTACCATACATTTTTGATAATACAATATATTTTAAAGATTATGAAGATGAAAGAATTTTGAAAATGTTTGAAGAAAATCTACCTGAATATCATAAAAAATTAATTCAGACTGAAACTAGAAAGTCTTTTTTATCTTATTTAGAAAGAAATAGAAAGTATTTTCCTTTTAAAAATGAGGATTTAAGTTTATTCTTGGCTGGATATGTTTCAAGAAAAAACGAAATTGCTTTACCTAAAGAGAGATATGATAAATCTACATTGGATGATATGTTTAAAAACTTAATAGGTATGAATAATGTAAAAGATCAGATAAGAGAATTGAATAATTTTCTATTGTTAAAGAATAAATTAGAAAAGCAAAATGTAAAATTCCCTGATTTTAATTTACATATGATGTTTTTAGGAAATCCTGGAACAGGAAAAACAACTGTTGCAAGAATGATAGCAAAAACATTATTTGATTTGGGTTATATTAAGGAAAATAAATGTGTTGAAGTAGAAGCAAAAGATTTGATTGCAGCATTTTCAGGACAAACACCTATAAAAACAGGTAGAGTTGTAAACTCTGCAATAGGTGGTGTTTTATTTATAGATGAAGCCTATTCTTTAGCTCAAGCTAGTGGAAGTACAGGTGCAGAAGCGATAGCAACTTTAATAAAAGCAATGGAGGATAACAAAGGTGAACTTGTAGTAATATTTGCAGGTTATTCTAAAGAAATGCAAGAATTTATACAAGCCAATTCTGGTATACAATCAAGGATAGGATATACATTTGAATTTGCAGATTATACTGAAGATGAACTTTTTGAGATTTTTAAATTAAAAGCAGAAAAAATCAATTTATCAATAACAGATGATGTAGCAAGTAGAATAAGAGAATTAATTAATTTTGGAAGGAATAGAAAAAATTTTGGAAATGGTAGATATATAGATAATATATTACAAAAAACGCTAACTAAACATTCTGGATTAGAATTGAAAGACAAAGAATTATTGAAATTAACTAAAGATAGTATTCCTACAATAGAAGAAATATTAACGCAAGCATCTGGAGAAAGACACCCTGAAAAAATAGAAGAATTGTTTAAAGATATTGTCGGTATGGATGATGTAAAAAAACAAATTATAGAGCTTGGAAAATATGTTAAATTTAGAGAATCATTATCAAAAATATCAGAAACAACATTACCTGATATGAGATTACATATGTTATTTACTGGTGATGCTGGAACTGGAAAAACAACAATGGCTAGAAAAGTAACAGAAATGTTATATAATATTGGTTGCATAAGAATAAATAAGTTAGTTGAAGTTGAAAGAAAAGATTTAGTTGGACAATATATTGGAGAAACAGCACCAAAAACAGAAAAGGTAATTGAAGGTGCTTTAGGTGGTGTTTTATTTATAGATGAAGCATATAGTTTAACTCCAAAAGATAGTACAAAAGATTTTGGGCAAGAGGCAATTAGTACACTTATAAAAGCTATGGAAGATCATAGAGACGAACTTGTTGTAATTTTTGCAGGGTATACACAAGAAATGAAAGATTTTGTTAATTCAAATTCAGGTATAGCATCAAGAATTGGATATACATTTGAATTTAAAAACTATAAAGATGAAGAATTATATAAAATTTTAGAAATAAAATGCAAAAAATACAATTTGATAATCAATAAAGATGTTAAAGATAAAGTAATGGAAGTATTTAAGTATTTTAGCTCTGTTGAAAATTTTGGAAATGGAAGATTTGTAGATAAATTCTTACAAGAAATATTAGTAAAACATTCTCAAAACGAAAAATTGGAGCAAAACTTAAATATACTAATGGTGGAAGATATACCATCAATAAAAGATATGATAGAAAAAACATTTAATAATAGAGAAAATTTAGTAATACCAGCTGATGTAGATAAAGAAACTAGAAGAAAAATAGCAATACATGAACTTGGTCATGCTATAATCTATTACATATACAACGGAGAAACTGATTTAAAAGTAATAACAGTTATACCGGAAGGAAATGGTGCATTGGGATATGTTTTACATACTAATACAAAAAGTAAAGTTATATGGACCAAAAGAGATTATTTAGACAAAATCGAAGTTTCTCTTGCAGGGAGAGCAGCTGAAGAAGTTTTACTTGGTAAAGACAAAGTTTCTTCAGGATGTTGGGAAGATTTAGACAAAGCTACTAAAGTATTAACGAATATGTTAAGGGATTGTGGAATGTCAGAAACTCTAGGTCTAATGAGTGCATTAAGTGTAAAACCAGGTCTTGAAATGACCCAAAAGTTAGATGAAGAAAAGAAAAAAATATTAGATAGTTGCTATGAAAATGTAAAAAAAGTATTACAAGATAATAGGAAAATGTTTGACAAAGTTTTAAAGGAATTAATGGATAAAGGCACTATAACAGGTGATGAATTTGTAGAACTATTGAAATGATAAATTAGATAAATAGCTAATTATAGAGTAGAAAAATAAAAATTTCTGCTCTATTTTTTATATAAAAATAAATTTGAAGGAGATTTTCGTTATGGAAAATGAAAGAAAAAACAAAATTGAATATCATAGTGAAGAAGATTAATAGTGCATGCGAGTATCACAAGAAGTTCAAGCGTATTTGTATAAAAAATTTAATTAAATTAAGGTGTTTTTTGCATATAAATCAAAAAAATGGAAAAAATAATAGAGGAGGAACGAGTGTATGGAAGATAAAAAAGAGATTTTAGAGAAACGAAAATATAAAAAGAAAAACGAATTTAAATTTAATATAATATTTAATAATAATGGAGAAACGTTAGAAAAAATAGTAGAGAGAGCCTTCGAAAATTATTGCTTAAAAAGAAGCTAAAAATAATTTTCTAAAAAGGCATAACTAACAATAGCAATATACGAGATAATATGATATAATCCTAATTAGAGGGTATCAATATTATCTCATTTTTATTTTAGCAGGAAGGAGGAAAAATGAGCTTTAATATAATGAATAATATTGAATATAAAGTGGGCATATATATAAGACTTTCAAAAGAAGATGAAGAAAAGGAAAAATATTCAGAGAGCGAGAGTGTACAAAATCAAAGAACATTACTTATGCAATATATTAAGGAAAACAAGTTTAATTTTGTTGCAGAGTATGTAGATGACGGAGTAAGTGGTACAAGTTTTGATAGACCAGCATTTAATAAAATGATAGACGATGTTGAGCAAGGCAAAATAAATATGGTTATAACTAAAGACTTATCAAGACTTGGAAGAAACTATGTACAATCTGGATATTATACAGAAACTTATTTTCCAGAGCATAATGTAAGATATATTGCTATTTTAGACAATATAGATACAGCATTAGATTCTGCCAATAATGATATAGCACCTTTTAAATCTATATTAAATGAAATGTATGCAAAAGACACATCCAAAAAGATAAATAGTGTTTTACAATCAAAAAGAAATAATGGAGAATATCTAGGAACAGCACCTTATGGCTACAAGAAAGATCCTGAAAATAAATATCATCTAGTAATAGATGAAGAAGCAGCAGAAGTTGTTAGAACCGTTTTTAGAATGTTTCTTGAAGGTTATGGGACAATGCAAATAGCAGATTATTTATCAGAGCAAAAAATACCAATTCCATCAGATTACAATAAAAGAAATAGAGGAGTAAAATCAATTTCTTATGGCTTATGGCCACAATCTACGGTAAGGTTTATTCTTTCAAATGAGGTTTACACAGGAACGGTAGTACAAGGCAAGCGAAAAAAGATTAGCTTTAAATCTAAAAAATTCGTAGATGTTCCAGAAGAAGATTGGATAAGAGTTCCTAATATGCATGAAGTGATAGTAAGTAAAGAAGATTTTGAACGATCCAAAAAGATACTTGAAGCCACAAAAGGTTCAAGAATTGTGGAAAACGACTATCTATTTAAAGGAATACTTCAATGTTTTGATTGTAAAGGATATATTGGAATAAGAAGTCCAGATAAGAATGGAAATATTTATGGTAGATGCCAACGTTATGCTAGATATTCAAAATTTGATGTGTGTTCTCCACATAATTTTAATTATCAAGTTTTTGAAGAGAATATGATTGTAGTTTTAAGAGAAATATGCAAAGAATATTCAGATAAAAAGAAACTTGAAGAGATTGCAAAAAAATCTAAATCAAAAGAGGATAAAGAATCAGATTTAAGAAATAAACTTAAAACTTATAAAACTCAAATTGAAAAAGAAACAAGAAAACTTGATTTATTATATGAAGACAGACTAGAAGGGATTATTACAGTGGATAGCTATATTGAAAAAGCTAATAAAATTAAAAAAGAAGTAGAGGATTATACTAAGAGAATAAAAGAAACAGAGCAGGAGTTAAATGGAGAAAATGTGCAGGAAGATAAGGAGAAAAAATTAGATAATTTGGTAGATGAATTTTTGAATATGGAAAAACCCAATAAAGAAATAATAAGAGAATTTATAGAAAGAATTGAAATTCATAGTGACAAACAAGTGGATATATATTTTAACTTTAAGCCACTACAAGAATTAAATGATAATTTAGAAAAATTTATATGTGCTAAAAAAGAATATGAGAGAAAAGCTGTATAACAGAAGTTGTGACATAAAAGAGAGAATAAAAAATAGTCACAACAACAATACACACATGCAAGTATATGGGCAATAATTGCAGAAGCAATATTAGGAAATGGAGACAAGGCAGTAGAATGGTATAGAATGATTACACCTATAGAACATGCAAGAACAAAAGAAGCAGTAAAAAAATATAGAGTAGAACCATATGTTATATCAGCAGATGTATATGGAGCTCAAAATTTAGCTGGATGTGGAGGCTGGACATGGTATACAGGTTCAAGTGGTTGGTATTATACAGCAGGAATACAATACATTTTAGGAATAAAAATAGAAAATAATATCCTGACAGTCAAACCATGTATTCCAAAAAATTGGGAAGAGTATGAAGTAAAGTTCAAGTATAAAGAAAGTATATATAATATAAAAGTCAAAAATAAAAACAGAAAAAATACTGGAGTAGAAAAAGTAATGATAGATGGAAAGGAAAGTGAAAATAAAATAATACTAGATGGTTCAGGTAAGATTTTTAACATTGAAATAATAATGTAAAAATAAAGCGACGCATAAAGCGTCGTTTTGTTTTTAAAAATCACAGTTATTTGGTGTTCTTGGAAATGGGATAACATCTCTAATATTTTGCATACCTGTGATATACATAAGCAATCTTTCAAAACCAAGACCAAATCCTGAATGTACAACTGAACCATATCTACGAAGATCCATGTACCAATATAATTCATTATAATCAATTCCCATATCTTTCATACGATTTAACAAAACATCATAATTTTCTTCTCTTTGAGAACCTCCCATAATTTCTCCTGCACCAGGAACTTCAAGGTCAACAGCTGCAACAGTTTTACCATCTGGATTTACTTTCATATAATATGATTTAATATCCTTTGGCCAGTTTTTCACAAAAACAGGACCATTAAAATATTCTGTAATATATTTTTCATGTTCTTTTGCTAAATCTTCACCATAATCAGGCTTAAATTCCCATTCAACATCAGCTTTTTTCAAAATGTCAATAACATCTTTATGATCTATTCTTGTGAAAGAAGATTTTAAAACTCTGTGTAATTTATCAATAAGTCCATTTTCAATAAATTTATCACAAAAAGCTAATTCTTCTGGGCACCTTTCTAAAACTTTTTCAATAACATATTTTAAGAAGTCTTCTTCAATATCCATTAATTGCTCTAAATCACAAAAACTAATTTCAGGTTCCATCATCCAAAATTCATTTGCATGTGTTTTTGTGTTAGAATTTTCTGACCTAAGAGTAGGTCCAAATGTATATATTTTACCAAATGCTTGTGAAAAAGTTTCTCCATGTAGTTGCCCTGAACCAGTGATAAAAGCTTTTTTACCAAATAAATCTTCAGAAAAATCTGTAACTCCATCTTTTTGTGGCAAAGGTTTATCTAAGTCCAATGTAGTCAATTTAAACATTTCAGCAGAACCCTCACAATCTGCACAAGTAATAATAGGACTATTCAAATAAATATAACCATTATTTTGGAAATATTCATGTATTGCAAATGCAGCAACACTTCTTATTCTAAATATTGCATTAAATGTATTTGTTCTAGGTCTAAGATGTGCAATTGTACGCAAATATTCAAATGAATGTCTCTTTTTTTGAAGAGGATAGTCTGTTGGACACAGATTCTCGACTTCAATGCTTTCTGCTTGTATTTCAAATGGTTGTTTTGCATTTTCTGTAATAACTAGAGTTCCGACAACTTTTATTGAAGAACTAATAGTTAGTTTTGCAATTTCATCAAAATTCGACAATTTATCATTAAAAACAATTTGAACATTTTTAAAAGATGAACCATCATTTAATTCTATAAATCCAAATGTTTTTGAATCCCTAACTGTTTTTACCCAGCCTTCTAAAATAACTGTCTTGTTTGCATAATCTAAAGTTTTTTCGTATAAATCTTTGATAACTAAATCTGCCATAATTCTACCTCCATCAATATTATGTAAAGATTATACAATATTATCCATAGAAATTCAAGGCATTTTGTATTAAAATTAATAAGAAAAGGTTGAAAAAATAAAATATAAATAGTAAAATGTCTGTAAAGAAGAAAAGAGGTAATAAAATGTCAAAAAAAATTAGTATAATAGCAGTGGTAATAACACTAGTAATAATAAGTTTAATAATATCAATATATTTACCTAATAAACAAAAAATTGAAAAAAATATGGAAGAAAAATCAACTTCATATTATTTGCTAAAGAAAGACGAAAAATTTGGTGTAATAAATGATAAAGGGAATATAATAGTGCAACCCAAATACACAGAAGTAGTAATACCTAACTTACATAAAGCTGTATTTTTGTGTTACAATGAAGATAAAGAGATTGTACTAAATGAAAAAGAAGAAAAGATACTAACACAATTTGAAAAAATAGAAGCAATAAAACTTGAAAACATCATATCTGAATCAATATATGAAAAAAACGCATTGAAATATGAAAAAGACGGAAAATTTGGATTAATTAATATAGATGGAGAAACAATACTAGATGCTAAATATGATGAAATATCAAGTTTAGGATATAAACAAGGCGAAATATTAATAAAAGAAAATGATAAATATGGTATAATATCAGATAGTGGAAAAAGAATAATAAAAACAGAATATGACTCAATAACATCAGACCAATATTACAATGTGGAAGATGGATACAAAAAATCTGGATACATAGTATGTAATACAACACAAGATGGATATAGATATGGATATTTCGACTATAATGGTGGAAAAGTATTAGAAGCAGAATATAACCAAATAATAAGACTAAGTCAAATGCCAAAAGGAAATGAAGCATACCTAATAACAGCAAAAAACGGGCAATATGGAATATTTGTAAATAACAACAAAATAATCAACACACAATATCAATCAATATCATATGATAATGGAATATTTATAGTTGAAAGAACAGGAAAATATGGGGCTATAAATGAAAAAGGAATGGAAATACTAAAACCAGAATATTCGGAAATGCAAATAAATGGAATATACATATATACAACCAAAGATGAAGAACATCAAGTATTTGACAAAAACGGAAGCAAAGTTGATATTCCAGAAAATGTAACAATAGAACCAACAGAAAAATCTGAATATTACATAAAGATTCAACAAGATGGAGATAGTGAAAAATATATATTATTAAATTCAAACTTTGAAGAAATAACACATCAAGAATATCAATACATAGAATATTTATTTAATAATTATTTTATAGCTACAAACACAGAAGGAAAAAGTGGAATAATAGATGAAAAAGAAAATAAAATTGTGGATTTTACATATGACTTAATACAAACGATAAAAGACAAAAAAATAATTCAAGCGAGAGATTTTGAAACAAATACAACAAAAATATATAACAGTGAAATAAAAGAAGTTGAAACAATAAAAGATATACATATACAAAGTCTGGACGATTATGTAAAAATATACAATGAAGAAACAGAGACATATATAGACAATAATGGAAATAAAATTGAAGATGGAGATAAATTAGAAGAAATAAAAAAGAATAATGCAATACTAAGAATAGAAAACTACAAAAGAATTACATATGGTGTTGAACAATACTATTATGTAGAAGATAACGAAAAATAATAAAGTAACAAAATATAAAAAAGAACATAAAATATCCATATAGAAAGATAGGTGATCTATATGGGTATTTTATATTTTGATAATTCTGCAACAACAAGAATAAGAAGTGATGTATTAGATGCAATGATGCCATACTTAACAAGAGAATATGGTAATGCTTCATCATTGTATTCTATAGGTAGAAGGTCAAAAAGAGCAATAGATAATGCAAGAAGACAAGTATCAGAACTAATAAAATGTAATCCAAATGAAATATATTTTACAGGTGGGGGATCAGAAAGTGACAACATGGCATTAAAAGGATATGCATATGCAAATGAGAAAAAAGGTAATCATATAATCACTTCAAAAATAGAACATCCAGCAATATTAGAAACTTGTCAAAATCTTGAAAGAAAAGGATTTGAAATAACATATATAAATGTTGATGAAAATGGTAGTATCAAAATTGACGAATTAGAAAATGCAATAAAGCCAGCAACAATATTAATAAGCATTATGTATGCCAATAATGAAATAGGAACAATACAGCCAATAAATAAAATATCTCAAATAGCGAAGAAAAATAATATAGTATTTCATACAGATGCAGTTCAAGCAGTAGGAAATGTTGATATTGATGTAAAAAGAGATAATATTGATATGCTATCAATATCAGCACATAAAATAAATGGACCAAAGGGAGTAGGAGCATTATATATAAAAAATGGAATTAATATTGAAAAATATATTAATGGTGGACATCAAGAAAAAAGTATGAGAGCAGGAACAGAAAATGTAGCTGGAATTGTTGGGATGGGAAAAGCATGTGAAATAGCAAATATAAACATAATAAAACATATAAATATAATAAGAAGATTAAGAGATTATTATATAGCTAGATTACAAAGAGAATTAAAAGATATAATAAGAATTAATGGAGGAATGCAAAATAGACTACCAGGAAATGCTAATATATCATTTTTACGGAATTGAGGCATCTGAGTTAATATTTAAACTTGATGAAAAAAATATATGTGTATCAAGTGGCTCAGCATGTTCATCAGGAAGTGCTTCACCTTCACATGTATTAACAGCAATAAATACACCAGATAAATATATAAACAGTGCGATTAGAACTACCTTTAGTGAAAATAATACATTTGAAGAAATAAATTATTTGGTAAAATCAATAGTTGAAATAGTAAAAAATGTCTAACAAGATTCATATGCTTAATTTTATGAAAAAAGTGATTTTGTGAGAAAGACATTTGTTTCTGCAAATGCAGAAAGGAGTTCATGATAGGCTTAAGTTATTAAGTACATCATACAATGATAATATGAATATAATAAAAAAAGCAATAAAACATACAATGCTTGTAACTAAGCATCGTTGGTATGTATTTAAACTTGCATTTAAAGCAGGAATTACTTACAATCCAAAAACATGGACAACAAGCCAACCTTTAGAATATTGGATTAATGTAGAAAAACAATAAATTCCCAATATTTAAAAAAAGTGTATAGAAATATATCAAAAAATATAATATTAGGATATATGGATAGTAAAACTTCATTTTTTTTTACAAAGGGTGAATAGTAAAAAAAGTACAAAACAGTGAATAGAAATAATATTCACATGTTTTGTACTTTTTTTGAACTAATTTTGAGATGTTCTTTTTATTGTTTTATAAAAGTATTAATTTCTAGGGTATAATTATAATTAAATGTTGTACCTTTATAAAGGATAAGAACTAACAACAAAAAAAATTGATAAAATTTTAAAAAAGACTTGCAAAATAATGTAAAATGTATTATTATTTAACTGAAGTGGAGAAAAGTGGTGCAAAGTGGTAAGATAGTGGAAGGGAGGAAAAGCCATTGCTAATAGGAGAATACGAGCATTCTTTAGATACAAAAGGAAGATTAATAATGCCATCAAAACTAAGACAAGACATAGGAGAAAAATTCATTATAACAAAAGGACTAGATGGATGTTTATTTGTATTTTCTCAAAACGAATGGTTAAACTTTGAAACAAAGCTAAAAGAGCTACCATTATCAGACAGAAATGCCAGAAACTTTGTAAGATTTTTTCTATCAGGAGCAACAGAATGTGAACTAGACAAACAAGGAAGATTTCTAATACCAGCCAACTTAAGAGAATCTGCAAAACTAGACAAAGATGCAGTAATAGTAGGAGTTGGAACAAGGCTTGAAATATGGGATAAAGAAATCTGGCAAAAATGTGATGAAGCAATATCAGCCGATGAAATTGCTGAAAACATGACAATGTTAGGTATATAACCTTGCAAAAGTTTATATAAAAAAACAAAAGACAAAAGTACAAAAGAAATCACACGAAAGAAAACAGAACAAAAGAAAAAAGAAAAAAACACAAAAGAAAAAATTGCAAAAGATAAATTCCAATAAACAAAAATAAAAACGAAAGAAAGTAAGAAAACCAAAGAAATCTATACTTATGACAACCAGCTGGGAGGGATAAAAAATCTTAACCAGCTGTAAATTGTTAAAAAAGAGGTGAAATTTTGGAATTTAAACACAAACCAGTATTATTAGAAGAAACAATAAAAGGTTTAAATATAAAAAAAGATGGAATATATGTAGATGGAACATTAGGTGGGGCAGGACATAGCAAAGAAATATTAAAACAATTATCAGAAAATGGACAATTAATAGGAATAGATAGAGACGAAGAAGCATTAAAAGCAGCAAAACAGAATTTAGCAGAATACAAAAATGTAATCTATGTACATGGAAACCATGATAATATAGAAGAAATATTTAATAAGTTAGAAATAAATCAAGTAGATGGAATACTATTAGACTTGGGAGTGTCATCATATCAATTAGATCAAAGAGAAAGAGGATTTAGTTACTTAGGAAAAAATAGCTTAGACATGAGAATGGATCAAACTCAAGAACTAACTGCAAAAACAATAGTAAATAAATACAGTGAAGAACAATTAGCAAATATAATATATGAATATGGTGAAGAAAGATTTTCTAGGCAAATAGCAAAAAATATATGTAAAATGCGTAAAGAAAAAGAAATAGAAACAACAGAAGAACTTGTTAATATAATAGAAAAATCAATACCAGCATTTGCAAAAAAAGATGGACATCCAGCAAAAAGGACATTTCAAGCAATCAGAATAGAAGTTAATAATGAAATAAAGCCAATATATGATACGGTAATGCAATGTATAAAACATTTAAAACCAGAAGGAAGGTTATGTATAATAACATTTCATTCATTAGAAGACAGAGCCGTAAAAAAAGCATATACAGATGCAGAAGGAAAATGCACATGCCCAAAAGATTTACCATATTGTGTATGTGGGGCTAAATCAGAAGGAAAAATTATAAACAAAAAACCAATAATAGCTACAGAGGAAGAACAAAGAGAAAATTCAAGGTCAAAAAGTGCAAAACTAAGAATTTTTGAAAAAAAATAATATACAAAGGAGGTGGATAACAATGCCAAGGACATCTTACCAATATGGAACAAGTCCACGTAAATACGAACCAGAATATACAAATAGAAAAGAAAAAAAGCAAATAAAAACAAAACAGAAAAACGAAAAAGTAGAAGAAGTAAGAAGAAAATTTGAAAAACAAAAAATAAAAAAAGCAGAAGAAAGAAAGAAAAACATAAAACAAGTTGTACTTGTTGTTAGTGTGTTTGTCATGTTATTCACAGTAAGTTATAGAGAAATCTCCATTATGGAGATGTTTAATCATAAAAAAGACCTTGAAGGCAAGCTTGCAGTTGTTGAAAAAGAAAATGGTCAGGTAGAAAAAAACATAAAAGAGGTTGAAAGCACATTAGACTGGAATAAAATCAAACAAGTTGCAACAGAGCAACTTGGGATGCAAGCAAAAGCTGGACAACCAATAGATTTAGAAAAAACAGATTTTGTTGAAACAGAAAGCAAATACATAAAAGAAGACAAAACAAGTATAATGGAAAAAATAGTTGGATTTGTAATACAACACACAAAATAAAAAAGCCTAAGATAATTAAACCTTAAGCTTTTTTATTATTTTAATTTCTTCACGAAGTTTTGCTAATCTATCTTTTCTCATATTATGAGCATCCTGAAATTCCTGAAATAAATCATCAAGATTTTCTTCAGTTTCATTTTCTCTTAAAAGCATATTTATATATTCCTGATAATAAATAACATCATTTTCTTTTTTTGATGAGTTTTTCTTATTAATATAATTTTTAATTTTTTTATATCTATCTATTTCAACATTCAAATAATCAACATAATCCATTGTACAAGATATTTCATAATCAATATCATCAAGAACAACTTTTATAAGTTTCTTTACAATTCTTTTATTATTTTTGCCACTTTTTGTATAACCTGTACCTTCTGGTGCATTTGGAGAAGGTTTAGTATTATCTATAATGATTTTCAATGCATCTGATATGCCAACATGGCTTTTATATTGTCTTTTATTTACAATTGCATCAAATTCATCTGCAACTCTTATAATTTGACCTTCATAAGGAATATCTTTTCTTACTAATCCACGAGGGTAGCCTGTTCCATCAAGTGCCTCATGATGATAATAAGGTCCAACATGGTAAGGTCTTAATTTAGTATCTTTAATACACAATTTATAACCTAATGTTGTATGTTGCTTCATAATCTCATATTCATCTGGTGTTAATTGAGCTGGTTTTTGCAAAATAGACGAAGGTATAAACAACTTACCAATATCATGAAGATATGCACAAATAGTACAATATTCTGTAAAACCTTTACTACAATGCAATTTTTTACATAAGTTACAAGTTAATGTTGCAACATTCTCAGAATGCTTTCTTGTAAAAGCATCAAGTGAATCAAGCAAATTTAATTGGTATTTTATTGCTGTATCTAAATTATATGATTTTAAGTATGTTTGATCATAAAAATCAAATTTCTCTTTTTTATCCATCTTTTGTTCTCCTAAAAATATATTTTACTAAATGATAACATTAAAATATATAAAGTGCAAGAGAAAAATTTAATATAAATAAGGAAATATGAAATAGCAAAAAATAAAGATTAATTAATTGACGTGTCGAACATTGTCGATGAAAAGTTCTTGACAAAATAACAAAGATGATGTTAAGATAAATATAGAATTTGAATTCAAAATTTTTTATCAAAACTTTTTTTCTATAAAAAAACCTAGAAAAAAACAAAATACAAAAAAAGAAGGTGATAACAAAATATGCAAGTCTAAAATCACAAAAAGTGGTATAAAAGCAATAATTGCCATAATATTAATGTGTTCAATTCTAATAGCAACATTCATGTATACAAAAAATGTTCCAACAGAAATAAATGAAGAAATAATGAACACAATGGAAATACCAGTAGAAAAAAATGCCAAAGAAGAAAAAACACAAGAAGCAAAAACATGGCAACTACAGATAGAAAAAATAGGATTAACAGCAGAAATTGTTGAAGGAACAACAAAAGAAATATTAAACAAAAACATAGGTCACTTTGAAGAAACAAAAACAGAAAAAGGAAACATAGGCTTAGCAGCACATAATAGAGGATATGAAGTCAACTATTTTGAAAAACTAAAACAATTACAAAAAGGAGACAAAATCCAATACACACACAATAGCTATAGTAACACATATGAAGTAATAAAAAATATAATAATAAAAGATACTGATTGGGAATACTTAGAAAATACAGAAGAAAACATGTTGACACTAATAACATGTGTTGAAAATGAGCCTAATTATAGAAGATGTGTACAAGCAACTGAAATAGAAAAGGAGGAAACATTTGAAGAAAGTAATAAAAACAATAATACTAATAGCAATATTGTTAATGATGAACTTAGCATTATTAATAAATGCAGTACAAGCAACAGAAAATCAGCAAATTAGAATATATACAAAAGGCAACTTTGATAGAATAATAAAATACAATAATATGCTTGTAAAAACGGCACATGCTGTATACTCACAAAATGGCAATGAATATCCAGCATATTGCTTAAATGTTGAACTACAAGGAGTAGGAGATAAAATTGCAGAATATGATACAACAAACCAAGGAAAACTAACAGATGTAGGATTATGGAGAGTAATAATAAATGGATACCCATACAAAACATTTGAAGAATTGGGAGTCCAAAGTGAAGATGAAGCATATACTGCAACAAAGCAATCAATATATTGTTATATATATAACAGAACACCAGACAGTTATTCAGGGGTTGATGAAGCAGGAGAAAGAACTGTAAATGCAATGAGAAAAATACTTGAAAATGCTCAAAATTCCACAGAACAAATAGGAGAACAAAATGCAAATATAATAGCAGATAAACAATGGAAAGAAGATGAAAAATATATAACAAAAACATATCAAATAAAAAGCAATACAAATATATCAAAATATAATGTCAAATTAGAAAATGCACCCAAAGGTACAATAATTTCAAATTCTAAAAATGAACAAAAACAAGAATTTAGTTCAAAAGAAGTATTTAAAATCTCAATACCATTAGAAAGTCTAAAAGAATCAGGAAGTTTTAAAATTAAAGTAAAAACTCAAATGGAAACAAAACCAATATTCTATGGTAAAGCTCCAAGTTCAGATTATCAAGACTATGCATTAACAGCATTTTCATATGAGGATATACAAATAGAAAAAACAGAACAATATGAAAAAAAGGAAGAACCTCCAAAGGAGCAACCACCTAAAGAAGAACCACCAAAAGAAGAGCCACCAAAAGAAGAAACACCAAAACAAGAAGAACCTAAGGAAGAAATAAAAAAATTACCTGTGACAGGAATGTAAGAAAAAAATTAATATGTCTTTATAAATAAAAATTCATATTTTTCTCATAAAAGGGAGGAAAAGAAAAAATGAAAAATAAAAAAATAATAATAACATTAAGTATGATATTTATACTATTAACAATGGGAATTGGAGGACATTCATATGCAAAATACATTTCACAAGTAAAAGGAAATGGAGCAATGACAGTTGCAAAATGGTCATTCAAAGCAAATGAAACAACACAACAATTTGAAACAATAAAATTAATGCAAACAGTTAATGAAGAAACACTTACAGCAGGAAAAGTTGCACCAGGAACAAGTGGAAGATTTACAATAAAAATTGATGGTACAGGTTCAGAAGTTGGAATAAGATATACAGTCAACTTTATAAATGAAAAAAACAAACCAACAAATGTAAAATTCAAATATAATGGTACAGAATATAAGAGCCTATCAGAACTAAATGATATAATCAAAGGAGATATATCAGTAAGCAAAAATCAAATAAGATTAATTTATATTGATTGGTCATGGCCATATGAAACAGGAACAGGTACAGTAATGACAAATGCAGACAAAACAGATACACAAGAAGGATTAAATCCATTAGACTACACATTTGATATAGTAGTTAAAGGAACACAAGTAAGAATATAAATAGTAGAAAAATATGAATAAATAATGTGAGGTGATATTAAATAAGAACTAAAAAAAGAAAGTTGGAAATAATTAGCATAGGATTATGTATAACAATATTATTAACACTATTACTTATGCCAAAAACATTAGCAAAATATACAACAACAGAAAAAATTGATAACAAATTAGAAATTGCACAACCAATATTTCAAGTAAAAGGAACAGAAATAGCAAAAATAAATTCAATAAATAATATAGGATATTATGACTTTATAGTAAAAAACTATGACAAAGAAAAAATAGGCGAAGTTGACTTTTTATATACAATAGAAGTAATTTCAGATATTGATGATTCTGTAAAATTTGAATTATATAAAAATGGGCAATTAATTAATTTGGAAAATCAAAAAACAGAAGTAATGTCAATAAAAGGCAATATTAAAACAGAAGAACAATATAGGCTAAAGGTTACATATGACGAAACGAAAGGAACAAATGGAAAGGACATATTAGAGGATGTTCAAATAAAAATTCATTCAGAACAGGGAAAAATAGGATAAATAGATATGAACAAAAAAGTATATATTTTAATAATTATTTTAATTCTAATAATTATAATTCTAAATATTTATAAATCTAATAAAAAAATATCAGATGATATTACAATTTTTAGTTTATGGAACAACATAGTTGATCAAGAATATCAAATAAATCCACAGAATTCATATGAAACCAAAATTGATATATTTCAGACAATATCAAATAAAAATGGAGGCAATAAAAAAATAGCTCCAGGAAGTTTTGGAAAATTCAAAATAAAAATAACAAAACCCCTAGATTCAAAATGTGAAATACAATTAAAAAATATAACAGCAAAGCCACACAACTTGATATATTCAATAGGAAAACAACAATACTATTCTATTGAGAAATTACAAGAAGAACTAAACAACATATTTCAAAATCAGGACATAGTTACATTAAACTGGAATTGGACCTATGAAAATGACTATGATGGAAATATAAAAGATACTGAGGATGGCGAAAATGCACAAAAATATATTTTTGAAATAAAGGCAATAGTAGAGGAAGAAAAAGATGACAATTAAAAAAATAATAAAATTTACAACAATAATATTTATATTACTAACTATAAAATCAACAGCTTATGGAAAATATGTGTTTGAATATACTATAAAAGTAGCAGAAATTGAAATAATACAACCACAATTCAAAGCAGAGATTATAGAAATAAAGAATATAAACAAAGAACATGAAATACAGATAAAAGTTAAGGTTGAAGGGAAAAATGGGATAATAAATAACTTCCAAGGATTTGAAATATTAGTGGGAAAAGAACAGAGTCAAAGTATAAAAGAAATAGAAGTTTTGGAAAACGAGAAAAATTATATAATTTACAATGTAATAATTAATGATATTGCAGGAAATGGCCCACTTATATTAAAATTAGCTGATAATAGTTTTAGAGATATGATTGGAAATAAAATGAGCGAGATAGAGCTGAATGTTGGAATAGAAATAGATAACATATCTCCAGAAGTTGAGTCAGAACAGAAACTTTTAGAGAAGGAAAAAACAGAAAGCAAAACAAATATAAATATTGATTGTGATAACACAATAGATTAACATTGTATAAATTTCTATAAAATGGAAAAGATATAAATATAAGTTTTCCAAAGGAGTGATACAATGGAATCAAGTAATATGAAAAATATTGTGGTCTTAAAAAATCTTCCCTCAAACATGGTGGAAGAAGCGATAATTATTTTAAAAGAAACCCAAAGAGTAAAAGAAAAAGAGTTTATAGAAAAAAATAGTAAAAGAAATTTTGGAGAAATTCAATTAAAATCTAAAGATTATATATTAAAAGAAGCAGAAATGCTTGTATCTGATTATATTGATAAAATTGAAAATAAAAATTTTACAAAAAAACCAGAAACTAATATAAATAAAAAATATAGAAACTTAAGAAAATATAGTATTATTTCTACAGCAATTTTGATAATCAGCCTTATAATTAATATTATATAAACATAAAACACTTTATCTATGCATAGATATTAAACAAATGCATAGTAAAGTGTTTTTTACATATATGCATTATTATTAAGTTACACACGAGAAAGGAAAAAAGAAAATGGAAAGAACAATGTCTGTAGAAGATAAAATTAGAAAAGCAGAAGAGATATATTATAGAAGAAGAGAAAAAGAAATGCCAACAAGAGAAAGGGTCACAATACCAAATAGTGAAAGAAAAGACTTGAAGTTATTTGGAAAGATGATAAAACAAATAATAGTATGTATTACAATATATGCGCTTTTTTACATAATTGTAAATAACAATTATGTATTTTCAGAAGATTTTACAAATAAAACTAAAGAAATACTATCAAAAGATATAAATTTTAAACAATTATATTCAATTGTAATAACAAAATATAATGAAATAATAAAACAAGATATAAATATATTAAATGAAGAACAAAAAACAAATGAGGAACAACCACCAGTAGAAGAACAAATACAAAGTAATGAAGAAAATATTGGAGGAGCAGAAGAAATATTAACAGAACAAAATAATGAAACAACCATAAATGAATCAGAAATAGAAACAGAAGAAAATATTGTTGGTGAAGTACAATTAACTCAAATGGAACAAGATGCTAATTATATAAAAAGTACAGTGAGTTTTATAAAACCTGTAACAGGAACTATAAGTTCAAAATTTGGACCAAGAAATCCAACAACTGCTACAGTACCTAAAAATCATACAGGAACAGATATAGCAACAAACTCTGGAACAAAGATTGTATCAGCGACAAATGGGACAGTAATATTATCATCTACAAAAGGAGACTATGGGAAACATTTAAAAATACAGACAGATGATATAATAATTGTTTATGCACATTGCAAGAAATTATATGTAAAAGAAGGAGACTATGTTACACAAGGACAAGAGATAGCAGAAGTTGGAGCAACAGGAAATGTTACAGGACCTCATTTGCATTTTGAAGTAAGATACCAAAATAGATATGTTGACCCACAAATGATACTAGAATTATAGAAGGGAACAATTGTTAATGAGAATTAGAATTGATTTGAAAATCATTATTTTTTTAGCACTATTTTACATAACTAATCAGCTTCAAATATACTTAACAATAATGTTTTTCTGTGTAATACATGAGTTAGGACATATAATAGTTGGATTGATTTTAAAAATGTTACCAGAGAAAATTGAAATAATACCATGTGGATTGAATGTTTCTTTTAGAACAAGAAAAAAAGATATGGAAATACCAATAGGAAAAGGAACATTGCTGGAACTAAAAATGGTATTGATAGCATTGGCTGGACCACTAGTAAGCTTGATTTTAGCTATATTATATACATATAATCAACCATTATACATATCAAGACAAGATGCTATATATTCTAATATATTAATTTTTCTATTTAATATATTACCAGTATATCCATTAGATGGTGGAAGAATCTTAAAAGGAACGTTACATATATTATTTGGAAGAGAACATTCAGCGTTTTTAACAGAAAAAATAACCAATATAAATATGATAATTCTTACTATTGTAAGTAGCATAACAATATATTATTTTAAAAATATTGCAATATTTCTAATTTGTATATTTTTATGGATAATAACGTGGCAAGAGAATAAAAAATACGAATAAGAAAAATGTAGAAAAATAATTTACAATAACAAATTATTGTGATATAGTAGCACTGTAATAATCAAATAAAAAGGAGGATTTATAATGACTCAAGCAGACAAGAACTTTATAGAAACTTGTGGAGAAATACTAAAAAACGGATATTCCTCAGAAGGAACAAATGTCAGAACAAGGTGGGAAGATGGATCAGAGGCAAACTATATTTCAATAGTAGGAGTGCAAAACAAATACGATCTAGAAAAAGAATTCCCCATGATAACATTAAGGAACAATAGCAAAACAATAAAAAATGCAATTGACGAGATACTGTGGATATGGCAAAAAAAATCAAACAAAATAGAAGAATTAAATTCACACATATGGGATCAATGGGCAGGAAAAGATGGAACAATAGGAAAAGCATATGGATACCAACTAGGTAAAAAATACGAATTCAAAACAAAAGAAGGAATAAAAAAAATGGATCAAGTAGACTATGTGATATATTTACTAAAAAATGACCCATCAAGCAGAAGAATAATAACAAATCTATTTAACCATGAGGAATTAAAAGATATGAACCTAGAACCATGTGCCTATGGAACACAATGGTTAGTAAAAGAAGGAAAACTACATTTAATATTAAACCAACGTTCACAAGATATGCTTACAGCAAATGGGTGGAATGTAATGCAATATGCAGTATTACAATGTATGTTTGCACAAGTAGCAGGACTAAAAGCTGGAACATTAACACACAATATAGGAGATTGTCATATATATGATAGACATGTCCCACTGGTAAAGAAACTTATAGAATCGAAGCCAGTAGAATGTAAACCAAAATTAATTATTACAAATCCGACTAAAGACTTTTATGAATTTAAAGTTGAAGACTTTGAAATAAGAGATTATGATTATAATAAAGAAATAAAAATTGGAAAAATACCAGTTGCAGAATAAAGGAGAGCAGATAAACATGTTAAGTATTATAGTAGCAAAAGCAAAAAATAACACAATAGGGAAAGATAACAAATTATTATGGCATATATCAGATGATTTAAAAAGATTCAAAGAACTAACAACAAATCACAACATTATAATGGGAAGAAAAACATTTGAATCATTAGGAGGAATACTACCTAACAGAAAACATATTATATTTAGTCAAAATCCAGATTTCAAAATAGAAAACGAGAATGTTGAAATAGTACACTCAATGTTACAAATACAACAATACATAGAAGACGAAGAAGAGAACTTCGTAATAGGTGGTGCAATGATATACAATCTATTAATGCCATATGTAACAAAAATGTATGTAACAGAAATAGAAAAAGATTTTGAAGGAGACACATTTTTTCCTAAAATAAATAGTGAAGTATGGGAAGAAATAAGCAGAGAAAAAGGACCAGAAGACTCAGAAAATAAATTTGAATATGAATATGTGACATATAAAAGAAAATAAATAATTTTATAGCTTTAGGAGAGAATATAAAAAAGGAGTGATTTTATGTTCAAACCTAAAGCTATTTATTATGAAAAAGACATAATTAATTATCAACTCGGAAAGAAACTAATGAAAAAATACAAAGAAATACCTAAAATAGAAATAGAAAATCATAATAATATAGAAGAAATGAGAAAAAAACAAAATTCAGAATTTACAGATATGAAGAAAAACTTAATTATAGGAATAAGAAAAACACATAAATTTGTAGAAAATCACAAAACATCAGACTATCTTGTACCATATACATCATCAGGCTGTACAGCAATGTGTATGTACTGCTATTTAGTATGTAATTATAATAAATGTGCATATTTAAGATTATTTGTAAATAGAGAAGAAATGTTAGAAAAAATAATAAAAGTTGGCAATAATAATGAAAAGGAACTTACATTTGAAATAGGAAGCAATAGTGATTTAGTATTAGAAAACACAATAACGGGAAACCTTGTCTGGACAATAGAAAATTTTGCAAATACACAAAAAGGATTTTTAACATTTCCAACTAAATTTGATATGATAGACGATATTTTGCCATTAAACCATAATGGCAAAATTATAGTAAGAATGAGTGTAAATCCAGAAGAAATAATAAATAGAGTAGAATTTGGAACATCAAGGCTAAAAAATAGAATAAATGCAATAAACCAATTAGCAGAAGCGGGATACAAAATTGGAATATTAATTGCACCTGTGATATTGGTAGAGAATTGGGAAAAGCTATATACTGAACTTATTCAAAGATTAAGCATAGAGCTATCAGAAAAAGTAAAAAAAGAGACATTTTTTGAAATAATATTTATGACATACAGTTATGTTCATACAAAAATAAATGAAGAAGCATTTCCAAATGCCATAAATCTATATAATAAAGAAACAATGACAGGAAGAGGTAGGGGGAAATATGCTTACAAGACAGAAATAAGAAAAGAGGCAGAAGAAATTATAAGAGAGCAAATGAATAAATATTTTCCAAATAATAAAATAGAATATATAGTTTAAAAACTGTAATAAAACATTAAAAATCTCCATATACATTAATAAGCAAAGAAATGTAGAGGAGGTTTTTTTATGGAATTAAACATAGAAAAAGAGGCACTATGTGTCAACAAAACAATATGTGAAAAAAGAGAAATGATAGATGTACAGGGAGATATGATAGTACCAGATTCAAAACCAGATATTTTGAACACAATAAATACAAGTGGAAATGCAAGCATATACAAGAAAGAAGTTAGTGATGGAAAATTAAGAATAGATGGTAATATATTAACATATATAATGTATTTAGCAGATGGCGAAAAAGACAATATAAGAGGATTAAATACAGCAATAGATTTTTCAGAAATACTAAATATTCCTGAATTATTGTCAGACATGAATGCTGATATAAGTGTTGAAATAAAATCTATAGAGTGCAAGGTATTAAACGGTAGAAAAATCTCAATAAAAGCAGTATTAGATGTAAATATAAAAATCTATATGAATGATAAAATAGATATAGTAACAAAAATAAATAATGAAAACATACAAGTTCTAAACAAAACAATGAAAATAAATTCAGTATTAGGTAGTGGAATGACAAAAACAAGTATAAAAGAAAATATATCTATACCAAGTACAGACAATTTAGCCGAAATACTAAAATTACAAATAACAATGATAGGAAAAGACACGAAAATAAGCTATAATAAAGTATTAGCAAAATCTGAGATAGAAATAAAAATGATATACTTAACAGAAGAAGGGAAAATTTGTACAAATCAAACAAAAATACCATTAGTTGGATTTATAGATATGCCAAATATAAAAGAAGATAATATTTGTGATACATTATATATGATAAAAAATATGATAATAAAACCAAATGCTGTAGAAGAACATTCAATTTATATTGAAATAGAAGCAGAAATATCATGTATAGCATATGAAGAAAAAGAGATAATGATAATTGAAGATATGTATTGGCCAGGAGAGAAAATCGAATTTGACCAAAAAAATCTAAGTACAACATCGAACAAAAAATGCTATAAAAATAAATGCAATGTAAGAGAAAAAATAAATATACCAGAATTAGACCAAGGAAGGATAATAGACATAGATATAGCTCCTGTGATAACAAAGGAAAATAAATTAAATGGAAAAATAGTATATGAAGGAGAAGCACAATTAGACATTACTATTGCTGATGATTCAACTATAGGAATGAGTACTAAAAGAATAAATCTTCCATTTGAATATACAATAGATGGAATAGAAAATGCTGAAAACAATAGAATAGAAACATTTACAGAAATAGGTGCACAGGAATTTGTGAGTCAAAACGGAGTGGTGGATGCGAATATTGATATAAATATAGACACAAACACATATAGAAATATAACAATTCCAGTTATAAATAATATATCAGCAGAAGAGGAAGATACTCAAGAAGATTATAGTGTGATTATATATGTCATAAGAAGTGGAGACACTTTGTGGAAAATAGCCAAAAGGTTTGGAAGTACAATAGATGATATAGTAAGAGTAAATGGAATTGAAAACCCAAATAAAATAAATGCTGGAGAAAAAATATATATACCAAAATATGTACTAAAAAAAGCGAAAGAACCAATATCAATAGTATAAAATGTATGAGAAAATATATTCAAGGAGAAGATTTTTGATAAAGCCTTGTTTTGCAAACAAATTCCCTCAAATGCCAAAAGAGAAAAAAAGAAAGGTACTAAAGATAATTATAATAATATCAATAATATTTATAATAATAAAAATGATATTGAATTCTGTAGAACCAGTATTTGAAACTATGTGTGGAGAAAGAGCAAAAGCAATAGCAACAATAATATCAAATAAACAGTCAACAATAATAATGAATCAATACCGATATGAGGAATTATTTACAATTGAAAAAGATAATGAAGGAAATATTACTTTGATAAAATCTAATATAGTACCAATGAATAACATGATTTCAGATTTAACAGGAAATATACAAAATGAATTTGATGAATTGAAAAAAACAAAAATTGAGATACCTCTTGGAAGTGCAATGGGAAGATATATATTATCAGGAACAGGACCATCAATACCAATAAGAATAGCAATAATGGGAAATGTAGATACTGAATTAAAAAATGAGTTTACATATCAAGGCATAAATCAGACATTACATAGGATATATTTACAACTGGACTGTAAAATGAAAATAATAACACCATTGAAAAATTTTGAAAGAAATATTATAAACCAAGTTGTAATAGCTGAACATGTTATTATAGGAAAAATTCCAGAAACATATTATAACCTAGAAGGAATGGAAACAAGATTAGATGCAATGGAAGTAATAAATTAATATAATGAAAAAAGTAGAGATTTACTTGACAATCCAAACAAATAAATATACAATTTAAGAAGATTAGAAGCAAGGAGGAAAAGCCATGGAAACTAAAGTTAAGACACAAACCTGCGAAAGCGTTGGGGCTGTATATATATATATATATATATATTGGGTATAGCTTTATTAAACATGGTATTTGCGAACTAATAAAAGATACGAAAAATTTAATAATAAAAATAGAAGATAGTGATAAAAGCCAAATAAAAAAGGCTTATTAAGTCACTGTCTTTTTGGCATCTAAAAACAGAGGAGGAGTTGTCTATGAAAGACATAAAAGGTAAAAAGATAAATAAGAAAACAATTGTTATAATCTCAATAGTATTGGTAGCAATAATACTAGTAACAACAGTAATTTGCTTAGTAACCAAAAAGGATAAAAATGTAGAAGTAGAAAATACAGGAAGAATACAAAAACAAGCAATGAACCCCAATAATTATACAATGGTAAAAAGCAAAGACGGAATAGATGTACCAGTGCCAAAAGGATATACAGCATCATCAGTAGAAAGTGAGTCATATGTAAATGGAACATTTGAAACATTGTACCTAAATAAAAATTTAACAGACACATTTACATCAGAGGGAACATATCCATGGACAAAGAATGATAGTGAAATATGGACAAGTGGTAATTATAACATAGATAGTTCAACAAGTGAAATGACATCAGAAGAATTTACAGTAAGTGAAGATGGAGGAATATTACAGTTAAATTGGACAGTGTCATGTGAATTTTATAATGATTACTTATATGGAGAAATAATAAATACAACAACAAATAGCAC
>CAKPJC010000019.1 GCA_934162535.1 uncultured Clostridia bacterium
AAAACAAGTATGATATGGGGAACACAATATGACCAAGTAATGAATTGGCTAATAAAATCAGGAGAGAAAACACCATTAGATATAAATAAAGGTTCAGTAGCATGGGGAAATTATAGAGATGTAGAATTTGAATATTATACAAATACATCAAAAACAACTGCGACGAAAAACTTAGGAAGCTCAACAAGAATAGCAAGTGGAGCATATGAAGGAGCAAAAGCGAATAACATATACGACCTAGCAGGGAATGTGTTGCTACTTACACTAGAGGCCGATAGTTCAAGGTCTGTCTTTGCCGACTACAGGTACAACAGGGGCGGTTCTTACGACGGCGATGGTACGGATGTATGTGCTAGTTATCATAACTACTTAAACAATCCGTACTACAGCTACTACAATGTCGGGTTTGGTGGTGGACTTTACATAAAGTAGCACTGTTGGCTTATAAAGTGAAAACGAACAAGATACAAGTTGACATAATTCTTGATTATTGACTAGTAATTTGAAGAGCTTGTCAAGTCTAGTGGTTCTTTGTCAAGTTTAATTAACAAAGAGCCACTAGATAATACAACATCAAATTTGCATGCTTAATTTTGGGTATGTTAGAGTGGAAACAAATTAAACAATTTATATCTATCTTAAGTCGAAATTTGTCGATGAAAAGATAAAAAAATGTGGAAAAATGCTTGTCAAAGCAAAAAATACATGGTAGAATAGTGCTGTACTCAATTAGAGTGCAGTGCTAACTTTATTTAGCACAGAGTAAATTAACTCAAAAAGTTCTATAACAATATTAGATATGATTTTTAAAATCTAATATATTAGTAATCTAAAATAAAAAGTTTAGTCTTATAAAAATTCAAAAAAATAAAAATATATGACAGCAGGAGGTGATATAAAACTGGAAACACAAACAAAGCAATTAAGAACAATAAAAATAGCTGAAAGAGAAAAGAAGCATGACAAAATCTTCAAAGAAATATTTCAAGACAAACAAGAACTAGTGCAATTTTTATTTATGTACATAGGAATAAAAACAAAAATAGAAGAACTAGAGCTATACAATACAAATTTTATAACAACAAACTATAACTATAGAAATGCAGACATAGTATACAAAGAAAAAAATAGAGAAATATATTACCTTATAGAACAACAAACATATGTAGAAAGTGAAATAGTAAGAAAAGTATTAGACTATAGTACTGGAATATTAGGATTACCAGAAAATCAAGGAAAATGTATAGAAATAGTACCAATAGTATTATATACAGGAACAAGGAAATGGACAGCCAAAAGGAAGTACACAGAATGTCAGAAAGTAAAAACACAAGAAGGAAAAAAGCTAGAAATGGAATACATACTAGTAGATATAAAAGATTACAATATAGAACAATTAATAAAAGAGAGAACAAAAATATCAATAGCAATAATATTTGAAAAATGTAAAAACAGTGAAGAAGTAATAACATATGCAAAAGAACTAATAGAAAAAAGAATACAAATAGAATACCTAGGAAAAATACTAAAATATTTGTATGGAAATTTAGAGAACCCAAAGATAAATTACTTAATAGAAGAAATAATAAATATAAAAGAAGAAGAGGAGGCAAAGAAAATGAGCACAATAAGAGAAAGATTAAAAGCAGAATATGTCGGAGAATATAATAAAGGCGTAAGGGTTGGAATAAAACAAGGAATAAGCCGTGGAATAAACCAAAATATAATAGAAACAATAAAAAAATTAGTACAAAAAAATATGACAAATACATTTATAAAAGATATAACTGGATATAAAGAAGAAGAGATAGAGAAAATAAGAAGAGAAAGCAAAAAGTAGAAAACGAAAAACTAAAAAATAAAACTAATTGAATAACAATATCATAAAAAAGCTAAAATGATTTAAAACATTTAAGAGATTTGAGTTGAAATTGGACTCAAATCTCTTTCTACAGTTCCTTTTTATTTGGTATTTGTATTTGATTCAGGTGCTGTAGTTTGAATAGTTTGAATAGAATTTTCTAATTGTTCAAATCTCTTTTCATTTTTTGCATCTTTCAAATGTAAAGAATAAATTAAGCAAACTAAACTTAAAATACTTATAACACAAAGAAAATAAAAGAAAGACAATAGAGTAATTCTAGAATGTTTTTCTGGACTTTTTATATTTTCATTTTCTTTTTTTGGTTCTTCCATGATATATCTCCTCCTTCGTATAGGAAAATAATATCATATAATAAAAAAAATGACAATAGAAAAAAATAAAAATCGCAAAAAAATAGCGATTTTTATTTTCTATCCCATAACTGTATTTAATTTTTTTGATAAGCTAGATTTTTTTCTTGAAGCAGTATTTTTAACGATAACACCTTTTGTACAAGCTTGGTCAATTTTCTTTGTAGCTTTAGAAAATAAAACTTTAGCTTCTTCTTTATTACCATTAGCAACAGCTTCTTCAAATTTTTTAACAGCTGATTTATATCCAGTTTTGATCATATTATTTGTTAATGTTTTCTTTTCAATAATTTTAACTCTCTTTTTTGCTGATTTAATATTTGGCATGTATGATGCACCTCCTCTTATTAGTAAAATAAACTATAACAGCTACAATTATACCACATAAGTTAATATTTGGCAATAGGTGTACAAGAATTTTTTGAAAACGCGTCAAAACTGTTCAAAAATATTGCACAAGGCTTAATATTGTGATATATTATAAAAGTAAAAAATTAAAGAAACAAAGAAAGGAAAGTGATAAAAATGATAGCAATAGGAAGTGATCATGGTGGATACAAACTAAAAGAAGAAATAAGAAAATATTTAGACGAAAAGGAAATAAAATACATTGACTGTGGCACATTTTCAGAAGAAACTGTTGATTATCCTGACATAGCTAAAGAAGTAGCAAAAAAGATACAAAGCAAAGAATGTGAGGAAGGAATACTAATATGTCGTTCAGGAACAGGAATGAGCATAGTAGCAAACAAATTCAAAGGAATAAGATGTGCAAAATGTGAAAGTGAAGAAGAAGCAAAATTTGCAAAAATGCATAATGACAGTAACGTACTAGCATTAGGAGCAGACTACATAAATACAAATGAAGCTATATGTATAGTAAGAGCATGGATAGCAACACCATTTGAAGGTGGTAGACATGCAGAAAGAATAGAACAAATAAAAGAAATAGAAAAAGAAAATATGAAATAATGGGGGTTGCATATAAATGTGGGGAAACATAGCTATAGCATTTATTTTAGCATTTATAGTAGCATTTATGGCAACACCATACACTATAAAATTAGCACATAAAATAGGTGCAGTAGACATACCAAGAGACAAAAGAAGAATGCATACCAAAAGAATGCCAAAATTCGGTGGACCAGCTGTAATACTGGGATTCATTGTATCAATGATATACTTAATAATTATAATGAGCATAGAAGGGAGTCTTAATCTATTTGATGACCAAGAATATGGAAAAAAACTACTTGGAATATTATTAGGATTAGGAGTAATAGCAATAACAGGAATAATTGATGATATAAAAACACTAAAAGCATGGCAAGAATTAATAGGACAAACAATTGCAGCAATAATAGTAGTATATTTTGGATTACAAATAGAGCATCTAAATATACCATTCTTATATAAAATAGGACTATCTGAAATCTTTTCACAGATTGTTACTGTATTGTGGATAGTGGGTATCACAAATGCCATAAACCTAATAGATGGATTAGATGGATTATCATCAGGAATCTCATTAATATCATGTATATCATTATTAATTATATTTGTATTAAATGATTCACCAATAATAGCAACAGTAGTAGTAACAGCGATGAGTGGAGCACTTGTAGGATTTTTACCATACAACTTTTCACCAGCAAGAACATTTATAGGAGATACAGGTTCAAACTTCCTAGGGTTTATGCTAGGGGTTGTATCTATCTTAGGGGTAGCAAAAACATATACATTAGCTGTAATAGTATTACCAGTAATAGTATTAGGATTACCAATATTTGATGTTATATTTGCAATAATCAGAAGAATTGCAAAAGGAAAATCAATAAAAGCAGTATTTAAACCTGATAAAGGTCATTTACATCATAGACTAGTAGAAAAAGGATTTTCTCAAAGACAAGCAGTACTGATACTATATGGATTAAGTGCTTCATTAGGAATGTTTGCTATAATTTTATTTGACAGTGGAATATGGAAAGCACTATCATTTTTATTAATGATAATAGCAGCAGTTGCACTTGGATTTAGAAACTTTCAAAAAGAAAGAAATAGAAAACCAAAACTAATAGGAGATGAAAGAAAATAATAAAAATGGAGGAATAAAAATGCTAAAAGAATTCAAAGAATTTGCTATGAAAGGCAACATAATGGATTTAGCAATAGGTGTTGTAATAGGTGGAGCCTTTCAAAAGATAGTAAACTCACTTGTAAATGACATAATAATGCCAGGGATATCAATAATAACTGGAAAAGTAGATTTTTCAGATATGGTATTAACAGTTGGTAGTGCGTCAATAAAATATGGAAACTTTATAACTTCAATTGTAGATTTTCTAATAATTGCATTTTCAATATTCTTAGTAATAAGATATATAAATAAATTGAACAAAGTAAAAGATGCTAAAGAAGTAAAAAATATTGAAGAAAAATTTGCGAAACAAATAGACAAACTAGACAAAAAGGGTAGGCTAAAAAAATTCAAAAAAGAAAAACAACAAGAAGAAATAAAAGAGCCAGAAACAAAAATATGTCCATATTGTTTAACAGAAATAAAATACAAAGCAACAAGATGTCCTCATTGTACATCTGAACTAGAAACTGAAAAAAGAGAGGAAGAAGAATAAATATGGAAAAAGACCAAATAATAAAATTTCTTGCATATGATGGGAAAATATCTGTTATATGTGCATCAACTACAAATATGGTGGAAGAGGCAAGAAAAATACATGACCTGAGTCCGGTTGTTACAGCAGCACTAGGGAGAGTCATAACAATAACAGCCTTAATAGGTGCAGAAATGAAAAATAAAACAGACAAATTAACAATACAAATAAAAGGAAATGGACCAATAGGAAAAATTGTGGCAGTATCAGACAATTACCCACATGTAAAAGCATGTTTAACAAATCCTGTTGTAGATATTCCGTTAAATGAATTCGGAAAATTAGATGTAGGTACAGCAATTGGAAATCAAGGATTCATAAATGTAATAAAAGACATTGGACTAAAAGAACCATATATAGGAATAAGTCCATTAACTTCAGGGGAAATAGCAGATGATTTTGCAAACTATTTTCAAACATCAGAGCAAAGACAGACAGCAGTTGCATTAGGAGTATTGGTGGACAAAGATGGTGTAAAGGCAAGTGGAGGATATATAATATCAGCAATGCCAGACGCTACAGATGAAGAAATATCAAATGTAGAAAAATCAATATTTCAAGCAGGAGCAATGTCGAAAATGCTAGATCAAAAATTAAGTTTAAAAGAAATAGCAGAAAAAATAACAGGTTACAAAAAAATAAAAGTGATTGATGCATCAATAGAACCTGTATATGAATGTGAATGCAATAAAGAAAAATTTGCTGATAGTCTAATAACATTAGGAAAAGAACAATTAAAGGAATTAATCGAAGAAGACGGAAAAGCAGAAATCAAATGTCAATTTTGTAATAAAACATACAAATTTACAAAGGAAGAGCTAGAGGAAATAAAAAATAGAATATAAGGAGAGAAAGAAGATGGAAAAAATATTAGTATTTGGACACCAAAATCCAGACACAGACACAATTTGCTCAAGTATAGCAATGGCAGAACTACAAAAGAAAGTAAGAGGAGTAGAAGTTATACCTTGTAGACTAGGAGATATAAACGAAGAAACAAAATATGTATTAGAATATTTTAATGTTGAAACACCAGAACTTATTGAGGAAGTTGAAGAAGGACAAACTGTAATAATGGTTGATCATAATGAATTTACACAATCAGTAAAAGGAATAGAAAATGCGAAAATAGATACAGTCGTGGATCACCACAGAATAAACAATTTCAAAACAACAGAGCCACTATTTTATTATGCACAACCAGTTGGATGTACGGCAACATTATTATATGAATTATATACATTAAATAATATTGAAATAGAGTCTAAAATAGCTGGATTAATGTTAAGTGCAATAATATCTGATACACTATTATTAAAATCACCTACAACAACTGAAAAGGACAAAAAAGCTGTAAAAGAATTAGCTAAAATAGCAAATGTAGATGTAGAAGGATATGGATTAGAAATGCTAAAAGCAGGAACAAATTTAGACAAATATACGGAAGCAGAGCTAATAGAGCTAGATGCCAAATCAGTAGATAAAAATGGAATGAAATACATAATAGCACAGGTAAACACAATTTCTATAGAAGATGTGCTAAAAAGAAAAGAAAAAATAGAAAAAGAAATGGAAAGAACTATTAAAGAAAAAGGACTTGAACTATTTATGTTTGTAATCACAGACATTATAAATAGTAATTCAAAAGTAATAGTACTTGGAAATAGAGCAGACATAATTTCAAAAACATATGATATAAAAGATAATATCGCAATAATGCCAGGTGTAGTATCAAGAAAAAAACAAGTATTACCACTAATAGAAAAAAATACTTAGAAAATTTGACTTTTTTTAAAAATCAGTATATACTTGTATGCGAAAAGAATAAAATTAAATGAGGTAAAAAATGAAAAATTTAAAAAGCTTAACAATAATTATACTAATGATATTAACTACAATGATATTATGTACAAAAGTAGAAGCAACAACAGGGAAAATAACAGGAGAAACAGTACGAGTAAGAAGTGAAGCAAATACAAAATCTAATATACTAGCTCAATTAGACAAAAATGAAAAAGTAGAAATACTAGAACAATCTGAAGGTTGGTATAAAGTTACTTTTACTAAAAAAGGAGAAAAAATAACAGGGTATATTAGTGAAAGCTTAGTAGATTTAGAAAAAGACAACCCCAAAAATGAAGATAATCAAGTAAAAGAAGAAGATAACCAAAATAGCCAAGAAAATGACAGTGAAAGCAACAAACAAGAAGAAAGTAAAGAAGAAATACCAGCACAAGAAGAACCAAGAACAGATGGCTCATCTATTACAATTGAAGAAGGCAAAGAATACAAAATAAACCAAACAATTAAAATAAAAAACTTACCTAGTATGAGTTCAGCTGAAAAAACAGAATTAAACAATACAAGCATAAAAGCTATAGAAGTAATAAATGACTGGTGCAAAATAGAAAATGAAACAGAAACAGGTTGGTTAAGAATAAACACCCTAAAAAAATCAATAGAGGGTAGTGAAATCAATACTGAAGAACCAAAAGATGCAGAACAAAAAGAAGAAGCGAAAAACGAAGAAAACACAGAAACACCAAAAGAGGAAAATAAAACAGAAAATGTATCAAATGCTAAAGTAATAAAAAAATTATATGTAAGCACAGATAGTCTAAAAGTTAGAAAAGAAAATAATACAACAAGTGAAATTATAGACAGTCTAAAGAAAAATGATGAAGTATCTGTTATAGAAGAATTAGATGGATGGTATAAAATAAAAGTTGATGGAAAAATTGGATATGTATCATCAAAATATGTATCAACCCAAAAATCAAAAGAAGCAACATCAAGAGGTGCAGAAATACAAAGAACTGAAGAAGTAACAGAAATAAAAGAACCTGAAACAACTTCAAATGCATCATCTGCAAAAGGTTCAGAGGTTGTAAGTTATGCAAAACAATATATAGGATACAAATATGTTTCAGGAGGTGCATCACCATCAACTGGATTTGACTGTTCAGGATTTACAACATATGTGTATAAGCAATTTGGTATAAAATTAAATAGAACATCAAGAGACCAAATAAAAAATGGAACAGCAGTTGAAAGAAGTAATTTACAACAAGGTGACTTAGTACTATTTAGAGGGGAATCTGGTAGTTCAATAGGTCATGTTGGAATATACGTTGGAGGAGGAGAATTTATACATGCCTCAAATCCAAAAGGTGGAGTAAAAATAACAGCACTAGATTCAAGTTATTATAATACAAGATATGTAGGAGCAAGGAGAGTAACAGATTAATTGAAAAGACCAATATTAATAATAGCAATTGGTTATATTATAGGTATAATATGGGGGCTATACTTTAGAATAAGTATAGTTCCTTTTTATTTTATGACTATTTTTATCTATATAATAATCAATAAAAAATACAAAAAAAGGAAATTTGAAATTTTATCAATAAAAAGATATTTCAGATATATGAAAATATATTTGAAATTCAATATCATATTAACAATAATCATATCATCATTTATTTCATATACAATTACAAAAATACAAGATAATAAATATAGCAATTTATATAATAATGTTTACAATCTGAAAATTACAGCAACAGTAAAAAGTAATAAAACTGAAAAAGAATATAGTAATCAATATAAGATAAAAATTCAAGAAGGAAAATATAAAAATACTTATTTATACTTAAATGTCAAAAAGAATATAGAATTAAAATATGGTGATGAAATAGAAGTTCAAGGAACGTATATAGAACCACAAATTAAAAGAAACTATAAAGGATTTAATTATAAGAATTATTTGAAAACTAAAAAAGTCTATGGGACAGTAAAAGCAGAAAAGATAAAGAAAATAAAAGAAGCAGAAAAGTGGAAGATAGATATTATTTTAAATGATATTTCTATACAAATAAAAGAAAAAATAAAGCAATGCTATAATAAGGAATTACAGGGAATTGTACTCGGAGTTTTGCTAGGAGACACTAGTGATATAGAAGATGATGTAAAAGACCAATTTTCTAAAAGTAATATATCACATGTACTTGCAGTATCAGGAATGCATGTATCTTATATAATTTTTCTTATTTTAGCAACTACAAAAAAGATATGCAACAAAAAAACAAGTAATGTAATTACAAGTATAATATTAATATTTTATATGATATGCACAGGTATGAGTTTGTCTGTTATTAGAGCATGTACAATGGGAGTATTAGCGATATTAGCATTTAATTTTTATAGAAAAAGTAATACAATAAATAATATTGCAATATCAGCATTAATAATATTGATAGATAATCCATTTAATATATATTCAATTAGCTTTTTATTAACATTTGGAGGAACAATTGGAATAATACTTTTTAATCCAATTGTTGAAAAAGCATTAAAAAATATAAAAATAAAAAATCGAAGATGGAAATACTTATATTTAAAAATACAAAGGAAATGTGAGATAATAATAAAAATTATGTCAGTATCAATTTCTTCACAAGTTATCATAGCTCCAATAATAGTTTCTTATTTCAACAATGCTGGAATTGCATTTTTGGTTACAAATTTATTATTAAGTGCTGTAATTGGATTTATAGTAATAATTGGGTTTATACAAGTGATTGTTTCATTTATATCAATGAAAATAGGAATTGCAATTGCAAAAATTATTGAAATTCCTACATATTTGTTATTTCAAATATCAAAAATTGGAGATAAAATTCCATTTGGATATCAAAAAATGGTTACTCCTGATTTATATCAAATAATCATATTTTATATTTTTATATTTATGGTAATATGGGGATATGACTTATTTACAAAAAAATACCTATCTCAGACACAAATAAGAATAAAGAATATAATTTATCTGATTAAATATAAAACAAAGCCATATAGGAAAATAGTTGTAATTATGCTTATACTAATTATAGTTTTTACCAATGAAATCAATATAAATAGAGGAATAGATATTCACTTTATTGATGTAGGACAAGGAGATTCGACTCTAATTATAACACAGACAAATAAAAAGATATTAATAGATTGTGGAGGAAGTAAAACATATGATGTTGGAAAAAATACTTTATTACCATATTTATTAGCGAGAAAAGTGGATAAGCTGGATTTGTTAATAATAAGTCATTTTGACCAAGACCATGTACGGTGGAGTATTTGGAATTGTTCAAGACATAAAAATAAAGAAAATTGTGATAGGAAAACAATCTGAAGAATCAGATAATTATAAAAAATTAGTAAAAATAGCGAAAGAGAAGAAAATTATAATAAATACAGTAAATGCTGGAGAAAAGTTAGAAATAGAAAAAGAACTGTATTTTGATGTATTATGGCCAGAAAAAGAAAAAAATGTAGCAGAAAACAGTATAAACAATAATTCATTAGTATTAAAGCTTAACTATAAGCAGTTCGATATATTGTTTACAGGTGATATTGAAAAAATTGCAGAAGAAGAGATAATAAAAAAATATAAAAACAATGAATTAAAAGCGAATATCTTAAAAGTTGCTCATCATGGCTCAAAGACATCATCAATAGAGAAATTTATTGATTTAGTCAGTCCACAAATTGCATTAATTGGAGTAGGAGAAAATAACAAATTTAATCATCCAAATGAGGAAGTTATTGATAGACTGGAAAAGAAAAGTATAAAAATATATAGAACAGATAAAAATGGAGAAATAAGTTTGAAAATAAATAAATGTATAAAAATAACAAAAATGGTAAATAATATTTCAAAAGAAAAAAAGTAGGTGAACATATGAATAAAAAAACGGCAATTGCTTTGCTAATAGTTATGTTACTGTTGTTATGTTTAACTATATATTCAATTTATGCAATACTATCTAGTGGGGAAAGTAAGGAAGAGGAAAATGACAACATTGTTATTTCAGAAAAGGTAGAAGATGAATGTACAGAGGAATATATAGAGAATGAGACAGCAAAGACTACATCAATAACAGAGGAAAAAGTATCTGCAAATGCAATATTAATATTAAAAAAATATTACACAAAATGTGAACACACAATAAATGAATATGTTGAGCTTCCAAAGGAACTAGTGAATTTGAATAAGGAAGAAGTAGAGAAGCAATATCCAGAGTGGAAAGTAATAGGATTTTCTCCGGAAAAAATAACACTATATAAAGAATTTGATGATATATGTGGAGAGCATTTTAAAATTAAGGTTGAAGATGGGAAAATAGTAATATATTTAACAAACAAACAGGGGATAGATGAGGTGTATTTAAAAACAAATATTTCAAGTGAATATTTGACAGAAACTGATTTAATAAATATGGAAGATGATGGATTAGAGATATATGGTAAAGAGGAACTTAATAAAATAATCGAAGACTTTGAATAAAAATATGTAGAGGGATAAAAACTCTACATATTTTAGATGATTTAGTTAAAAAGCTAAATTTTTTTTCTTTTTATTGTTTGTGGTAATTTGAAATTTATAGCATACATTATCGAAGAAAAAATAGTTGCTAATATTGCTAAATAATATAAATATAAATCTAATTTAAAAGGTAAAAGTATATGGAACTGGTTTATTAGTAAAGAACTTACAATTGCAACATAGAATAATGAAGTTGCAAGTTTACCATACCATTTACTATACACTACTACATCTTTTTTTGAATAGAGCATTGTAGCTGAAATAATCATTGTACATTCTTTTAATAATACTATAACAAGAATCCACCAAGGTAATATGTTAAGTATTGATAAAGCAAGTAATAATGAAATTTGAGTAAGTTTATCAGATAAAGGGTCAAGTAATTTTCCAATGTCTGTTATATAGTTGAATTTACGAGCTATGTATCCATCTAAAACATCAGTTATACATGAAAGAGTAAAAAGGATAATACTTATTATAAATCTTTGATGTATAACTGATAAAAATATAAAAGGTATCAATACAAAGCGTAAACATGTTAATAAGTTTGGTATATTTTCTTTTTTCATTATAAAATCCTTTCTAAAATAATTATTAAAAAACAAGAAAGTGAGAATTTTAGAACTCTCACTTTACATATTAGTTTGCATTAAATTTCAAAGAATCATTTTCAAATTCAATAGTTATATTTTGACCTTCTTTGATTTCACCTTTTAAAATCATTTCAGATATTTCATCTTCTATATATCTTTGAATAGATCTTCGTAAAGGTCTAGCTCCAAATTTTAAGTTAGTTCCTTTTTCTAATATATAATTTTTTGCTTCATCTGAAATAGATAATGTAATATTTTTTTGAGATAATGCTTTTTTAGTATCTTGTAACATTAAGTCCACTATCTGTAGTAACTCTGTTTGTGTTAGAGGATTAAATACAATTATTTCATCAATTCTGTTTAAGAATTCAGGTCTAAATACTTCTTTTAGATTATCTTCAATTTTACTATTATCAATAGTTTGTTTTGCGAAACCTATCGAATTATTATTTAGGTTAGAACCTGCATTTGATGTCATTATAATTATTGTATTTTGGAAGCTTACTGTATTTCCTTGCGAATCTGTAAGTTTCCCATCATCTAAAACTTGTAATAAAATATTAAATACATCTGGATGAGCTTTTTCTATTTCATCAAGTAAAATAATTGAATAAGGTTTTCTTTTTACTTTTTCTGTTAATTGACCTGCATCATCATAACCAACATATCCTGGAGGTGCACCTATTAATTTTGATGTTGAGTGACTTTCCATATATTCAGACATATCAATTCTGATAATTGAATCTTCTGATCCAAACATTTCATATGCAAGACTCTTTGCAAGTTCTGTTTTACCAACACCAGTTGGTCCAACAAATATGAATGATGGTGGTCTTTTAGTACTTTGTAAACCAGCTCTATTTCTTCTGATAGCACGAGCAACACTGTTTACAGCTGTATCTTGACCAATTATTCTTTTATGAATATTTGTTTCAAGATTAAGTAATTTTTGTGTTTCAGCTTCGGTTATTTTTTTAACAGGAATTTTTGTCCAATTTTCAATAACTTGTGCTATATCTTGAACAGTAAGGTTTTTCAATTTTATTTTACTATTTAATTTATCTATTTCTTCGATTAGTCTACATTCTTGTGTTTTTAAATCAGCTGCTTTTTGATAATCTTCTGTTGAGTCAGCATTTGCAGCGTCTTCTTTTTGTGATTGAACTTTTGCAAGTTCTTGTTTTAGCATTTCTAACTTGAATAATTCTTTGTTTTCAAGGTTTAGTCTTGAACAAGCTTCATCAAGTATATCAATTGCTTTATCTGGTAAAAATCTGTCATGAATATATTTTTCAGACATTATTACAGTTTGCTTGATAACATCATTAGAGATTTTTACTTTATGATATTCTTCGTAATACTTTTTTATTCCTTCAAGAATTGTAATTGAGTCATCAATATTTGGCTCCTCAACTAATACTTGTTGGAATCTTCTTTCTAAAGCAGAGTCTTTTTCAATGTATTTTCTATATTCTTTTAATGTCGTTGTACCTATAATTTGTATTTCACCATTTGATAGGGAAGGTTTTAGGATATTTGCAGCATTCATTGAATGTTCTCCGTCACCAGCACCTATAATATTGTGAATTTCATCTATTACAAGAATGATGTTGCCATATTCTTTGCATTCATCAATAATTCCTTTCATACGAGCTTCAAATTGACCTCTAAATTGTGTTCCAGCAATAACAGCTGTCATATCAAGTAAATATACTTCTTTATTTAAAAGCTTAGCGGGAACATTGTTATTAGCTATTTTTATAGCTAACCCTTGAGCTATAGCTGTTTTACCAACACCAGGTTCTCCAATTAAACAAGGGTTGTTTTTGGTACGTCTATTTAATATTTGAACAACTCTTTGTATTTCTTTATCACGACCTACAACAATGTCTAATTCATTATTTTTTGCTTTTACTGTTAGATTTGTTCCATATACATCAAGATATTTTTTCTTTTTCTTTGTATTTTTCTTTTTTTCTACTTTTATTTTTTGCCTACTTGAACTTTCTTCTTCGTTTGGTCGTTGAGAGTCTTTTGGTATGAAGTTGGCAAATATTGAGCCTATAGGAATACCAATAGATCCTGTTGTATCAGATGAGTCATTGTTTTCTGGTACATCTGCTTCCATATTTTCTAATTCTTCAATGTTTAAGTTTGAAGATAAGTCTTTAAATAATGATTCTAATTGTTTTGACATATTTGCCATATCTATATTACTCATATGTGGGGGAATGTTTGGATTTTGTTGTGCCTGTACATCAGGTATTTCTAATCCCTTTTTTTGAGCACAACTTTTACATAACCCTTCCATAGTAGAAACGCCATTTTCAATTTTATTAATAAAAACTACTGCTGTATTTTTTTTACATTCTGAACATAACATATATTTATTTTCCTCTTTTCTTTATATCTTATATGATAATATATATAATACATTAATTTTTGAATTTAGTCAATAGAAAATGTGCATTGAATATAGACAAAAAACGACACAATTCTAAGAAAATATTGTGCCGTTATATAAATTATAAAATATTATATTTAGTTTGCAACTTCAAGAAGTTTTTTATTTACTCTTGTTTGTACATCAAAATAGTATGCTGCTTCTTCTTTGTTTAATGATGAACTATTCCATTGTTCAAAATCTTTACATGCTTGAGCATATTTTGTCATATAATTTGAATAGTCAGTTAATAAACTTGTATTTGAGCTACCTGATGAATATTTTTTCATAAATGCAACATATTCATCCATAAAACTTTCATAACTATCCATTGCTTTTTTGAAGTCAGGTCTTAGTCCAGTACTATTTGATGTTGAACTAGAAGTATTTTCAGTTGTTGTTGATGTAGATGATGATATATTAGTTGTTGTGTTTTCAGTAGTGTTAGTATTAGTTGTTGTACTTGATGAACTGTCAGCTACTGATAAAGATATATATATTGTATTATTTCCAGCATAATTTAAACTAAGTTTGTATCCATCAGCATTTTTTGCATAATAAGATTTTTCGCTTTTACTATGGTCAACTGTATAGCCTTTATCTTCACATAATTTGATATATTCATTAAAATCTTTTAGTGGTGTATTACCAATATGTGCTGTGAATCCTTTACTTGTATCCCATGTAATTTTACCTAAATTAGATTTTGGAGCAGGTAACATTGCACCAAGACCACTTGTAGGCCATTCGATTTCTGAAAGTTTTTCTGGTGCATCTAAATATATGCTTAATTCTTTACCAGATGTGGTGTAACTTAAACGGATTTTGTATCCTTCATTGTTAAATGCTTCAAATGATGTTGAACTATCATTTTCATCAATTGTATATCCTGCATTTCTGCATTTTATTTTGTATTCTTTATAATCTTCATCACTAACTTTTGTCAAGACAATATTAAGACCTGTTGATGAGTTACTGTTTGTTCTACCACGTGCTTTATCTGGTTCTGGTAGGTATTGTCCAAGCTCTAGTGTTGACCACTTTATTTTTTTGTTATGATCCATGTCATATGATATATTTGTTATAAGTAAAAATGCAACTATTATTACAATTAGTATAAACCACCATTTTTTATAAAATGGTTTTTTTGTTTTTTCATTTTCTTGTTTGTTTTCTTCCATTATTATTTTTCCTCCTTAGATTTTTTTTTTTTACATATTGTTTATTTATCGAAAGACCAGCATTACACCACCAACTTTCATAGTTATTATTGCTAAAAATGTATTTTACCATAACTTGTGTTTATATTTAGATATAGATTAACAGATTCTATAAAAAAAATCAAGAGGTTTATTATTTACATTTAGGTTTTTTGAAAAAATATTCTGAAAAAGAAATTTTAATATATAAAAAAAGAAACCTCTTTCGAGGAAAAGAAACATTTTCTTTTTATTCATTTAGTATTATGGCTTATACAGTCTAGGACTTCCATCCGAATTCAGCAATATAGAAGTTCCAAATGCTGCTGCTACAGTGTTGTAGTCTCTTACCAATGCGTACATAACATAGGTTTCAGAATCATATAAAATATAGGTTTCGAGGTGACTGTCTTTCTTGTCGTGTGTATCACTTAATAAAATTAGAGTTCCTACATTTTCATTTTCTGAGTTATACAATCTGGGCATACCATTTGCATCAACCAGATTAAAGAATCCAAATGCTGCTGCTACGGAGTTGTAGTCTCTTACTAATGCATACATAACATGGGTTTCAGAATCGTATAAAATATAGGTTTCAAAGTAGCTGTCTTTTTTATCGTGTGTATTACTCAGTAAAATTAAGCCTGCAACCGTATTGTCTTCCTGAATGCTTGGTTCGTATGTTAGGGCACTAGTCTCTGCATTAGAGTTTTCACAACCTGAACATAACACTAAAATGAGAGCGAGGGTGATAATAATCACAAGAGAATTTTTTCTAGTCATAATAATTCCTCCTATTACTATACAATGTACTGTATAGATTTCAAATTGACACAATTATTGTATTTCGCTGTGCCCACAAAAATTTAATTATATTATAGTATTTTTTACGTAAATTTGCAAGTCTTACAATTACAAAAGAAAAAATCAACCATTTCTGGTTGATTTCTGTATCCATCTGTTCAATTAGTTAGAACAGATACGTCATTGGTGCCGTTGGTGGGACTCGAACCCACATGGTTTCCCGCTGGATTTTGAGTCCAGTGCGTCTGCCAGTTCCGCCACAACGGCAAATTAAAATTACATTTTATATATTAACATACAATTCTATTTTTGTCCATACACAGAAATCAAAAAAATAAAATACTTAAATATTTAATATTTTTAGATTAGATTATTTACAAAAAAACAAAAAGAGTATATTATAGTGATGACTATAAAGAGAGACAATGCTGGAGAAGAAACTGTCAGCTAAAATTTAAGAAGGACATTTAAAACAAAAATTTTAGGAGGAATGGAAAAATGACTGTAAATGAATTAATAAAATTAATAGAAAGAATAAAAATAACAGAAGAAAATAAACAAGAAATAGCAAATATAAAAGAATTAATCGAAAGTCAAAAATATGCAGACGCAGTTAGAGCATTAAGCAAATTGAAAGAAAAAGGAAAAGTAAAATTTATTTCATCACCATTTGTAGAAAAGAAAGAGGAAAAAATATTTGAAGTAGAACAAGAAAAAGAAGAAATTGAAGATGATGAAGAATACGAAAACGAAGTAGAGGAGGATGACAATATATATCCTAAACAATTATCAAATATAAAACTTGAGGAAGAATATATAGGACTACTACTTGATAATCCAAAAGCAATATCAATGTATTACATATTACATGATGACTGTTACTTTGAAAGTGAAAAACTTTTAAATATATATAAAAGCATATTATTTACGGAGGGACAAGCATATGCACCACAAATAGCAAAAAATGATTATAATTTTCCTAAAGAAGATGCAGATACATATCATACAAAAAAAGAGCTAAAAGAAAAAGCTAAAAGAGGAAAATATGATTTTGAAAAAGTATATACATCATTAGCAAAATTATTTATAATAAGAAAATATTACTTAACAAGTCCTATGAAAGAAACAAAAGAAAAAATAATGGACATTCTAAATTATGAATTGTATAATCAAATGACAGTACAAGAAGTAAAAGATGCAATAGATCAAATAACGGCAACAGAAAAATTCAAAAGATCAATATTAAATAACAATATAACCAACTTTTTATTAGCTGGTGAAAATAGTTTAACAAGTGGACTTGAATTACCATTCCCAATACTTAGTAGTGTATTCAAAGGTGTTAGAAGAGGAGAAACAATGGCATATGCTATGCCATCAAACTCTGGAAAAAGTAGATTTACAATAAATGTTGCATCATATTTGTCATTTATACATAATAAAAAAGTATTAATAATATCTAATGAAATGTCAGAAGAAAAAATGAAGTTATGTTTAATAACAACAGTTATAAACAATCCAGAGATTCAAAAATTACATAAGCAAAATCTATCTAAAACAGAGGGAGAACTATTAGAATTCAAGTTTAGACCAGATGAGGGAAAAAAAGTTGAAACAGATGAAGAAGGCTTTATAAAAAGACATGAAGGCGAAAGTCAAATAGAATTTTCAAAAAGACTTGTAGAATTGTCAACTGAATTTAATAAAACAATAGCAGTTACAGAATGGCTTGACAAACAAATAAACAATTCAATATATTTTGTAAACATAACAAATCATACAAATGAAGAACTTGAAAAAGTAATTTTAAATTATTATTATAAAGAAAAAATAGAATATATATTTTATGATACATTAAAAACAGATACAGAACATATAGGAAATGGGGAAGCGGTTAAGAAAACAGCAACAATCCTTTCAAACTTAGCACAAAATTTAGGAATATTTATAGCTTCATCATTACAGCTAACAGAAAATACAACTTTACCATTAAATCTTAATGTAAATGATTTATCAGCAAGTAGAACTGTAAAAGAAGTACTAGATACTTTATGCTTAATGAAACAAATCCATAATGAGGAACTTGATAAATACGAATATTCGTTAGAAGAAGAAGGAATAAAATTCTTTGAACTAAAAAGAGAAAAAGACCCAAATGTTAGATATTATGCATGTGTTGTTGATAAAAATAGGGCGGGAGCTAAACCTAAAGTAGTATTTAAACTAAACTTAGCATATAACATGTGGGAAGAACTAGGATATTTGAGACTAAAATAAAAAAATGTACTAATAATATTTCCATTTGAATACAATTAAACAAAAGTAATTCAAATGGGGGTTCAGGATGAGAGAAATATCAATAGAAGATCGTGCGATACACTTAGCACAATATATTATAGATTCAAAAGACACTGTAAGAGGAACGGCAAAAAAATTTGGAATAAGTAAAAGTACAGTACACAAAGACATAACTGAAAGACTAGAAAAAATAAATCCACAACTTGCAAAAGATGTAAGAGAAATCTTAAATGAAAATAAAGCTGAAAGACATATAAGAGGTGGAATGGCAACAAAATTAAAATATATGAAATAATAAAGGTGAAAAAAATGGAAAAAACGTACATAAAGGCAAGAGCAAAAATAAATTTAAGTTTAGAAGTATTAGAAAAAAGACAAGACGGATACCATAACATAAAGTCTGTATTTCAAAAAATAAGTTTATATGATGAAATATATATAGAAAAAATCAAGGAAAACAAAATAATAATAGAAACAAACATAAACGAAATAAAAAATGAAGAAAACATAATATATAAAGCATATGAAAAGTTAAAAAGCAAATATAATCAGATAACAGGGATAAAAGTAAAATTAAACAAAAGGATACCAATACAAGCAGGAATGGCAGGAGGAAGTACTGACTGTGCAAGCTTTTTAATAAGTATGAACAAATTATTCAAATTAGAAATGTCACAAAGCAAAATAGAAGAAATAGGAAAAGAACTAGGAGCAGATGTAATACCATGTTTATATGATGGTACAACATTTGTGGAGGGAATAGGAGAAAAAGTAACAAAATTAGAAACAAAAGTAAAATATTATATATTAGTAATAAAACCTAAGATGTCATGTAATACAAAAGAAATGTACAAAAGATTAGATGAAATAGGTTATAAAAACCAGGAGAACAAAACTGAAAAAATAATAGAAGCACTGCAAGAAAATAACATAGAAAAACTTGCAAATAACTTATATAATATTTTTGAAATAGCAATTGATAATCAGAACATACTAAATGAGATAAAAAACAAGCTAAGAGAAGAAGGAGCACTGGGGACACTACTAACTGGGAGTGGAGCATGTATATATGGAATATATGAAGACAAAAGAAAAATAAGAAATGCATATAAAGAACTGAAAGATAAATATGAAACATATATATGTGTTCCATATAGTAAATAAAAATCTGAAAATTGCTTGCATTTTCATTACATAAATATTACAATATAAATAGTAGAAAAAGTTACAAAAAATTCTAAAAAACTTAAAATCATTGAAAGGAATGATAAAAATGAAAGCAGTAATTGAAGATAATAAAATGAGTAATAAGCTAAAAGTATTTTATATGTTTATAATATCAATATGTGTAATAGCATTAATTGTAGGAATAGTATTGCAGGTACAAACAGAAAAGAAACAAGAACAAGAAAAACAAACAGAAAAAATAAGTGAAGAACAATTAACAAATTTAAAAAGTGACTTCAAAAATATATTTGAAAACAAAGTAAACTATTTAAAAAATAACAACTATAAAATAGAAAAAATAAATCAAGAAAAAGAAATAGTATATTCTGGATATCAAAACAATGAAAATAAACTAAGCAGTTATGAATTAGATGTCAACATACCATACATAAATATAAAAAATGAACAAATAGAAAAATATAATAATGAGATAAAAGACATATTTGAGAAAAAAGCAAAAAATGTACTAAACAGTAATAATAACAACACAATATATACTGTAAAATATAGTGCATATGTAACAAACAATATATTGTCATTAGTTATAAGATCAACATTAAAAGAAGACAGTAATCCACAAAGAGATATAATACAAACATATAACTATGACTTGACAAGCCAAAAAGAATGTACAATGGAAGATTTATTAGAACTTAGAGGAATAACAAAACAACAAGCAAATCAAAAAATAAAACAAGAGATAGAAAGTGTACAAAAAACAATTCAAGGGTTGGAAGACTTAGGATTAAGTGTTTATGCAAGAGATCCAAAGAGCGATATATATAGTATAAATAATGTAACAGAATATTTTATAGGTCAAAACAATGCATTATATATAATATTTGCATATGGAAATGAAAATAATACTAGTGAAATGGATATAGTAGTAATGTAAGAATAAAGTTACGTGGTCGTTCTTACGTCATCATATAAACAAAGAAAAACTTTTTTCATGTCTTTAGATTAATTGAAAAAGTAAAATCTATTTAGAAAAAGTAAAAGAAAGTTACCGATAAAAAGATATTTAAAAGCAAAAAATCACAATAAAATTATTGATTTTATTGTGATTTTTATGTAAAATGAAGATATAATTTTAACTTAAACACTTTTTAGAGGGGGAAAATCTCCTATACCTGATTTTTTGAATTTGTTTTATTAATTCTCATTGGCAAACCTCCAAAAAGATTATAACACTTACGGCAGACTTACGTAATACTTTTTAAGAATATTTGATTAAAAAATAAGCATTTTTAATTCTTCTCAAATTTTTAGATATTTAAAAGTATTTAAAACCCGATATTTTACAAATTAGCTGTTTTAAAATAATTTATTTCCACAAAAAACCGAAACTAAAACAACATTACTTATTGACATTATATTACAGTATGCTCTATACTATATATGGATATACAATAGATAAAAAAAAGGGGGATATATTATGAAAAAGAAACGAATGATAATTGCAATAATGATAGTTGCTATATTATTATTAATTACAGGAATTACAATATTTAGAATCAAACTCAAAAATGAGGTTAGTTCCAATGCTACGGAAATAAGTAATAATAATTCTAATAACAATATTGACTTACCACAAATAGAAGTCATTCTAAAATCATCAAACTCATATAATGAGGAATATGCCTCATTTAATACGCAAGAGCTTCAAAAAATTATGGATAAACTATCAGATGAAGGTGGTGGAACAATTCATATTTCTTCAGGTACATATTATTTTAAGTCTGCAGGAATGAATACTGCTAAAACAGAAGATTATGCTATAAAATGTAGAGATAATATAACAATAATAGGAGATGGAACAAACGATAATTCAGGAACAATATTAAAACCATATGGTGTAACAAGTATTGGCTTAGATATGTTTTATTTTAATGATTATTCAGACACGGGAAATGGAAATTATCTAGTAAATGCCGATTTTAGGAACTTTATTATAGATGGAGCAGATGCAAAAACACAGCAATATACTACTGCAGGTAAAGGATTTATGATTAATATATTAAGAGATTGCGACTGGGAAAATGTTAAAGTAATGAATACTGATGCTACTGGCTTTGGAATGGACTGCCCAATTAATTGTACAATAACTAGATGTGTTGCAATTAATTGTGGAAAAGCAGCAACAACAAATAGCGCAGGAGCTTCAGGATTTGGAATAGGAACAGGGTATAGTGATCAAGAATATATGCATATAAAAGATTGTATTTCAACAGGAAACAAAAAATTCGGTTTCTTTTTTGAACATCAGGGAAGATTTAATGATCAAAAATATAAGGCATCAAGAAGTAATGGCTTTGTAGTATCTAACTGTATGGCAAGTGGAAACTTATATGACATAGGTGGTAACAGAGCAAATGATGTTACATATGAAAATTGTACTGCTGATACTTATTTTCAATTTGAAAATAATTCAAGAAGGATACATTTGATAAATTGTAAAGCAAACATAGAATATTCAGATGTTACAGATAGTTCAGAGTATTATTATGAACCAATTTATTGGGCTCTTAATAAAGGAATTACTTTAGGAGTTTCAGAAACAGAGTTTGCTCCAAATCAACAATGTACAAGAATGCAAGCAATAACATTTTTATGGAGAATGGGTGAATTACAAGGGGATGTTGTGTATGGTAGGACCCCATATATAGAAACAGGATTCGAAGATGTTGATGGAAGCGATGAATATGCATGTGCAGTAAAGTGGGCAGAAGATAAGGCAATCATAGATGGAGTATCTTCAAATGTATTGAAACCAGAAACAGAATGTACAAGAGCAGCAGCAATTACAATGCTATGGAGATATGCGGGAAGACCATATGCAAGAGGAACTAATAATTATATAGATGTTGAAGAAGATTCTTGGTATGAGGATGCAGTTAATTGGGGGGATTCAGAAGGAATAATAAATGGAATGACAGAAGATACATTTGAACCCAATAGAATATGTAAAAGAGCTGATATAATTACAATGCTATATAGATATTCTATGAGAGAAAATGAGTTTAATATTACATATAATCTTAATGGGGGAACTAGTAGAGAAGGAAATCCTGATACGTATGTAGCAGGGGAAGATAGCTTTGATATTAGTAATCCAATGAAAGATGGGTATGCATTTGAAGGATGGACAGGCAGTTGCTATTCATCTGAAGGTTATATAGGAGTAAATAATTATTCTCCTATACAAAATGCTAGAGTTATGTCAAGAGATAGAGGGCATAAAGCTTATTCAGCTAATTGGAAGGCAAATAGTTATACAATTTCATTTAATCCTAATAGTGGCTCAGGAAGTATGAATGATCAGAGTTTATCATATGATTCTTCAAGACCACTGTTAGAAAATACATTTATGAAAGATGGATATGTATTTGAAAAATGGAATACTAGTCCAAATGGAACAGGAAAAGACTATAATGATAAGGAGATAGTATGTAATTTAACTAATGTCGATGGTAAAAAGATAACATTATATGCGCAGTGGATTAAAATAAAGGAAGAAAATAGAATTGAATATACTGTTGAACATTATAAAGAAGAATTAAATGGGGAATATAGATTAGCCGAAACCCAAACATTAATAACCCAAAAGGGTAGCAAAGTAACACCAGAAGTTAAAAATTATACAGGATTTAGAGCTCCTAACAAGATAACACAATTAATAAGTGATGAAGGAACTATAATAAGATATCAATATACAAGGAATTCATATAAAGTTACAATAACAAAAGGAGATAATATAGAAAGTGCATCAGGTGATGGAACATACAGGTTTGAGCAAAACGTAAAATTATATGCAAGTGCAAAAAGAGGTTATGGAAATATCAAATGGAGTGGAAATAAAAATACTGATGAATTTACTATGCCAGCTAATGATGTGAATATTAATGTAGATGCTTCAAAAGTAATGTATAAAATAACATATGATTTAGATGGTGGATATGTATCTGGAAATTTAAATGAATATGATGAAAATACACCTTCATTTAAATTAAATAATCCTACAAAGAGAGGATATACATTTATAGGCTGGACAGGAAGTAATGGAACTGTGCCTCAAAGTGATGTAACAATATTAATGGGTTCAAGTGGTAATCTACAGTATAAAGCAAATTGGAAGAAAATTGAAGAAGAGCTAAAAAAAGAATATTCTATTACAATAACAAAAGGAGATAACATAGAAAGTGTATCAGGTGATGCAACTTATGAAAAGGGACAAAAAGTTACATTGACAGCAATCCCTAAAAAGGGGTATGGAAATATTGAATGGAGCGGGGATAAAATAGTAAATCAGTTTTACATGCCTGATAGAAACTTGAATATTGCAGTAAATGCAACACCAGTAAAATATAAGATTGAATATGTTTTAAATGGTGGTAAAAATGGTAACAATCCAGAGGAATATACTATAGAAACACAAGAGTTTAAATTAGAAAATCCTAGTAGAGTAGGATATACATTTATGGGTTGGACAGGAAGTAATGGTGAAGAGATTGAAACAGATGTTACTGTTTCAACAGATAGATGTGAAAATTTAAAATATATTGCTAATTGGAAGGTTAATGAAGATGAAGAGAATTCAGGAAATTTAAAAACACAATTAGAATATAGTAAGAAAAAACCTACTAATAAAAATGTTACAGCTGTTATATCTTGCAATAATAAAATAACAAGTGTTCCGGAAGGTTGGACTATGTCAGAAAATGGAAAGAGTTTATTTAGAGAATATGAAGAAAATATAAAAGAAGAAATTATATTAAAAGATGAATATGATAATCAAACTATAGAACAAGTTGAAATTAATAATATTGATAGAAATAAACCAAAAGTGCAGGTAGATTATAAAAAGTATAATAATAGCGTAATAGTAACCTTAAGTGCTAATAAGGAAATACAAGAAGTCGAGGGTTGGAAGATTTTAAAAGATAGAAAAGCGGTACAAAAAATATATGAAATTAATACTGAAGAAAATGTTATAATAAGAGATCTTGCAGATAATGAGCAAGAGCAGGTTGTTTTAATAAACAATATAACAATAGACGAAGATAAATATGATAGTAATAGCAAAGATGATGAAGGAAAAAAAGATGATAGCAAAGATGATGAAAACAAAAAAGATAGCAACGAAAGTAAAGACTTAAGTAACTCTGCTATAGAAGATGATACTATTTCTAAAGAAAGTCAATTGCCTAATACAGGCAAAAGATGTTTTATTATAACTGGTATTTTTCTAATAGGAATAATATGTATAGCTTATATAAGATATAGAAGCTTAAAAGATATAAAATAGTATAAAAAGGTATTGTAAAAAAGATTAAAAAAAGAGAGACTTGAGTTAAAATTTTTGCTCAAATCTCTCTTTTGAAAATAAAAGGGGATGTTTATCTAATCAGTTCTTTACTGACTACACAAATATAATATCAATTAATTTTGTTCATTTTGTGAACTAAAAGTGAAAATTGTGAAACATTAAGGAGTTTCTTCAAGAGTAACGGTAACTTGTTTTTCTTCTCCATTTCTCATAACAGTTAATGTCATAGAATCACCTATTTTATGTGTTTCCTTAATTTCGTTCAATGTTTTCATATCTTTGGCATCTTTATCATCAGCCTTTATAATAACATCACCAGCTTTTAAACCAGCTTTTTCTGCCGGAGAAAATTCTTGTACAGATTTAATATAAATACCTACAGATAAATTGTATTTTTTTGCAGTTGTTTCATCTAAATCAACACCAGTAACACCAATATAAGGTCTTAAAACTTTATTGTGGTCAATTAATTCATTTACAATATTTAGAGTAGAATTAATTGGAATAGCAAATCCGATTCCCTCAACGCCTGAACCAGAAAGTTTCAAAGTATTAATACCAATAACTTTACCATCACTATTTACAAGAGCACCACCACTATTACCAGAGTTAATAGCAGCATCTGTTTGGATACATGTAAATGTATTTCCATCAGAAGCAACCTGTCTATTTACAGCACTAATAATACCAGTAGTAACAGTTGTATCTAATCCCAAAGGACTACCAACAGCCATTGCAAATTCACCAACAACAGCTTCATCAGAATTTGCGAATTCAGCAGCAGTTAATCCTGATTTTTCAATTTTTAAAACAGCTAAATCTGTTTGAGAATCTTTACCAACAACTTTGGCATCAAAAGTTGAATCACTACCATAAATATCACTATTCAATTTAACCTTTATAGAAGTAGCTTCAGAAAGGTCATAATATGAATAAGATGATGAAGACGAACTACTATCTACAACATGATTATTTGTCATTATATATCCATCAGCACTAATTATAATACCAGAGCCTGTTGCAGTTGCTGTAGAGGTCATTGGTTGACCAAATCCAAAAAATGAATTAGAAGTTGCAGTATAAGTTACTTCTATACCAACAATAGAAGGTAATATTTTTTGAGCAGCAAAAACAGCTGTGTTAGAGTAATTTGAAAGTGACACCAAGTTTGTTGTAGAACCTGTTGCAGTTGCAGTCGATGTTGATGTTTGAACAGCAGTATTATTGGTTCCTCCTACTATTTTTTCTTTTATAGATGGAATTCCAAAACATGTTCCAATAACAACAGAACAGCCTACAATTCCACTAGCAAATGGTAACAAAATATTTTTACCAAAGCTATTAATGTTTGAGTTTTTTAAATTCTTTTTTGAAGATTTATTAGAAATTACTTCAAATTTATTTTCATTTTCGTCCATATAAAATTCCTCCTTAAAATATCTTAACTATACTTTATAAGATACACCATATTTGTGAAAATTTTGTGAAAAAGATGTAAAAAAAAAAATTATTTTATGAATATACTTGAAAATAAAATTTACTATAGATATAATAGAAACATGGAGGGATAGAATGAATAAACAAAACGGAATAACACTGATTACACTTACAATAACAGTAATAGTAATGATGATAATTGCATCAATAACAGTATATTATAGTAAAGACCTAATAAAAAACGCAAAAGCACAAGACTTAAACACAAATATGTTACTAATACAAGCTGAGGCAAAAAAATGTGTTGAAGAAGCGAACTTTCAAAAATTAAAACTAGAAGAAGCAGGCGACTTATTATTAGGAACAAAACTTGCAGGAACAGTTGCAGAACAACCTGCAAAAGATACTGGCAAAATTGAAGAGGGACAAGAAGATTCATACTATTATTTACCAGAGGATGTGTTGACAGGAATAGGCTTAAAAAATGTTAATCCAGATGAAAGTGGATATTTTGTTGTAAAATATGACATAAGTAACATAAAAGTAGAAGTAATTAATACATTAGGATATGATGGATTATATACATTAACAGAAATAACAGATGCACTAGCAGGAGAGTAAAAAAGTGAAAGAAAAAGAAGAACAAAGATTATTAATATTAAAAGAACAAGAAAAACAATTAAGAGAAAAAGGATTTAAGGCAATATGTGGAATAGATGAAGCAGGAAGAGGACCTTTAGCAGGACCAGTTGTTGTTGCGAGTGTCATAATGCCAGAGAACTCAATGATAGAAGGAGTGAATGATTCTAAAAAAATATCAGAGAAAAAGAGAGAAAAACTTTATGACCAAATATTAGAAGAAGCAATAAGTTATGGAGTTGGGATAATTGGTCAAGACGAAATAGATGAAATAAATATATTAAATGCAACAAAAAAAGCACTAACACTATCATTAAAAGAACTAACAACAAAGCCAGATTTAATAATAGTAGATGCACTTACACATATAGACACAATGGGAATACCATATGAATCAATTATAAAAGGTGATGCGAAATGTTATTCAATAGCATCAGCATCAATAATAGCAAAAGTTACAAGGGACAGAATTATGAGAGAATGGGATAGTGTATATCCAGAATATGGATTTATACAACATAAAGGATATGGAACTGCAAAACATATATCAGCAATAAAAGAATATGGATTATGTCCAATCCATAGAAAAAGCTTTACGAAAAATTTTATATAAAAATGTAAAGGAGAGATACAAATGAACATATTAGAAATAATTTCAAAAAAGAGAGATGCAAAAGAATTAAATAGGGAAGAAATAGGATATTTTGTAAAAGAATACACAAATGGGAACATAACAGACTACCAAGCAGCAGCACTGATAATGGCAATATATATTAATGGGATGAATGATAGAGAAATAACAGATTTAAGTATAGAAATGGCAGAATCAGGAGAAATACTTGATTTATCAGAACTTGGAGAAAATGTTGTCGATAAACATAGTACAGGAGGAGTAGGAGACAAAGTATCAATAATATTATTACCAATAATTGCATCATTAGGAGTACCTATTGCCAAAATGTCTGGAAGAGGACTGGGATTTACAGGTGGAACTGTTGACAAATTAGAATCAATACCTGGATATAAAACAGACATTGGAATTGATGAATTTATTTCTAATGTAAAAAATATAGGAATCAGTATGATAGGTCAAACATTAAATTTAGCACCAGCAGACAAAAAAATATATGCATTAAGAGATTCAATATCATGTGTAGAAAGTATACCATTAATAGCATCAAGTATAATGAGTAAAAAGATAGCAAGTGGAGCAAATAAAATAGTACTTGATGTAACAGTTGGAAAAGGTGCATTTATGAAAAATCAAGAAAATGCTGAAAGACTTGCTAAACAAATGATACAAATAGGAAAACTTGCAAATAAAGAGGTAAAATGTGTTTTAACAAAAATGGATGAGCCACTAGGATATTCAGTTGGAAACTCATTAGAAGTAATTGAAGCAATAAACTTTTTAAAAGGAGATATGCAAGAAGATTTAAGAGAAGTAGTGCTTGAACTTGGAAGTTATATGTTAAAACTTGCAGGAAAAGGCGAGAATATAGAAGAAAACAAAAAAAGAATATTAGAAAATATACAAAATGGGGAAGCATATAATAAATTCAAACAAATGGTGCAAAATCAAGGTGGAGACATTAGTTATTTAGAAGATACAAACAAATTTGAAAAATCAAAACATATATTAGCAGTAGTAGCAAACAAGTCAGGATATGTACAAGAAATAAATGCAGAAGAAATTGGAAAACTATCATGTTACTTAGGAGCAGGACGAATAAATAAGGAAGACAAAATAAATCAAAAAGCAGGAATAATATTAAACAAAAAAGTTGGCGACAGAGTCGAAGAACAAGACTTTTTAGCATATATATGTACAGATGAAGAAGAAAAACTGGAAGAAGCTGAAAGAAAAATCCTAGAAATATACAAAATAGATGAAAAGCAGATTAACAGAAAATCAACAATAATTGAAACAATATAAAATTAATCAACATAAAATGTTGAAAAAGCACATAAAATCTGTTATAATATAAGAGTATCAAGAAACACGGAAAGGGATGATTTCAAGTGGAAAATAAAGAAAAGGAAGTTAAACCAAAAAAGAATAAACAAAACATAGCAATAAAAGCAATGGCATGTTTTATAATAGCAACTATGATTCTTGCACCATGTTCAACATTTATATACTATTTGTTGGCAGGTGTGCAATAAGGAGAGGTGCATATGATAAATAACATGATAACAATATTACAAAATTTTTATGATCAAAACATATTATCATATATACGATTATGGCAAGAATACCCAATAAAGTTAGTAACTGTAATACTAGACATTACAATAGTCATATTTTTAATATATGAATTAGTAAGAATAGTAAAAGACTCAAGAGCATGGCAATTAGTAAAAGGAATAGCAATACTTGTTATAGCAACAGGTGTTAGCAAAATTCTAAACTTACACATATTAAACTATTTACTATCAGCGGTTATGGACTGGGGGGTAATACTTATAATAATAATTTTCCAACCAGAAATAAGAAGAACGCTTGAGCAACTTGGAGGAACAAATAGATTCTCGAGATTTTTTGGATTTGATAAAGACATAATAACAAAGACAAAGGAAGATATATATAAGATAGTTATTGCAGCATATGAACTTGCAAAAAACAAAACAGGAGCCTTAATAGTAATAGAAAGAGACATTCAAATAAAAGATATAATAGCAACAGGAATACCTATGGATGCAGAAGTATCACCACAATTATTAGTAAATATATTTGTTCCAAATACACCATTACATGATGGAGCAGTTGTAATAAGCAACAACAAAATAGCAGCAGCAGCATGTATGCTACCACTTGCCAGTGATAAAGACATTGCCAAGGAATTAGGAACAAGACATAGAGCAGGAATAGGAATATCAAAGGAATCAGACAGTATAGCAATAATTGTATCAGAAGAAACAGGTAAAGTTTCAGTAGCGAAAGACGGAGTACTTATTGCAGATGTAAGAGAAGATGTTTTGAAAAAAATATTGATAGCAAATATAGTAACAAAAAGACTAAATGAGGCAAAAGAAAAGAATAGCAGAAAGATTAAAAATTTTAAAGATATAAAAAATATATTTAAAAAATCAGAAAAAAGCGAAGAAAAATAAATAAAAAGCATTTCAAATTGTGATTATACCACAAGAGAGATGCTTTTGTTATATAATAGGAAAGGAAAAACAATGAGAAACATAAAACTAACAATAGAATATGATGGAAAAGACTTCAATGGTTGGCAAAAACAGCCAAATAAATTAAATATACAAGGAACAATAGAACAAGCAATAAAACAAATAACAGGAGAAGAAGTGGAACTAAATGCATCAGGAAGAACTGATGCTGGTGTACATGCACTAAACCAAGTAGCGAATTTTAAAACAAATTCACAAGTACCAATAGATAAATTTGCAATAGCTATTAATTCAAGGCTAAAAAAATCAATAAGAATAAAAAAGGCAGAAGAAGTTGAAGAGAGATTTCACAGTAGATTAAATTGTAAAAGAAAAACATATAGATATATAATAGATAATTCTGAAATAGGAAGTGCTATATATAGAAATTTGGAAACACATATTCCACAAAAGTTAGATGTTGAAAAAATGAGTCAGGCAATAAAATATTTTGAAGGCGAACATGACTTCAAAGCATTCAAAGCAAGTGGGACAAGTAGTAAAAGCAGTGTAAGGAAGATATATGAGGCAAGAGTGTATAAGGATAAGGATAAAATAATGATAGAGCTTACAGGAAATGGATTTTTATATAATATGGTAAGAATAATTGCAGGAACACTTGTTGAAGTTGGACTAGGTAAAATAAAGCCAGATGAAATACCAGAGATTATAAAAAGTGGTAAAAGAGAAAGAGCTGGCAAAACTCTCCCACCAAATGGACTGTACCTTTTAAATGTGATGTATGAGTAACAAAAATATAAGTAAAATCATAAAATATATCAAAAAGCGTAAAGGAGATATTGTATTATGAATTTACTTATATTTTTTGCAATTGTTTTATCAACAATAATATTAGCAATTGTATTACAAAGAATTATACATTGTCCAATACTTGTTGGTTTTGCATTTTTTGCAATATACTTAATAGTTGCAGCTGTTTTAGAAAATATGACATTTGTAATATTTGCGATAATACTTGGAATAATAGCATTTTTCTCTGCATTTATATATTGTGTTTTATCAGAATCTAGTTGGTTAGGAAATAATAATTGTACTAGTTTAAGCAATAATAACAATAGTAATGGTACTGGTGTGACAAATCTTGATGACGATGAATTAACAATTGTAAATAGTAATGGAGATGTTGTCGCAAGAATAAATGGAAACTCTGTTAATTGTAATAATGATAATATTACATCATGTGGATGTTGTAATAGGAGATATAATAGGTTAAGATAAATCGAAAAAAATATTGACAGCCTGAACAAATAAATATATAATTTTAGTAGATTAGAAGCAAGGAGGAAAAGCCATGGAAGCTAAAGTTAAAACACAAACCTGCGAAAGCGTTGGGGCTGTATATATATATATATATATATATTGGGTATAGCTTTATTAAACATGGTATTTGCAAACTAAAAAAAAATACGAAAAATTTAATAATAAAAATAAAAGATAGTGATAAAAGCCAAACAAAAAAAGGCTTATTAAGTCACTGTCTTTTTGGCGTTTAAAAACAGAGGAGGAGTTGCCAATGAAAAACATGAAAAGTAAAAAATTAAATAAGAAAGTGATAGCTATAATATCAATAGTATTGGTAGCAATAATACTAGTAACAACAGTAATTTGCTTAGTAACAAAAAAAGATGAAAATGTAGAAGTAGAAAATACAGGAAGAATACAAAAACAAGCAATGAACCCTAATAATTATACAATGGTAAAAAGCAAAGATGGAATAGATGTACCAGTGCCAAAAGGATATACAGCATCATCAGTAGAAAGCGAATCATATGTAAATGGAACATTTGAGACATTGTACTTAAATAAAAATTTAACAGATACATTCACATCAGGAGGAACATATCCATGGTCAAAAAATGATAGTGGAATATGGACGAGTGGTAATTACAATATAGATAGTTCAACAAGTGAAATGACATCAGAAGAGTTTACAGTAAGTGAAGATGGAGGAATATTGCAATTAAATTGGACAGTGTCATCACAATTATATTATGATTATTTATATGGAGAAATAATAAATACAACAACAAATAGTACAGAAAAAACAACAATAAAATTGAATGGATATTATTATGGAACATCAGAATCGAGTATAATATATATGAACACGAAAGTAGAGTTAAACCAAGGAACATATAAACTAAAGATAATATATAACAAAAATGCCTCAACAAATAGTGGATTAGATAAAGGATATGTAAAAGAAGTAAAAATATATGACAGAAAAAACAATGGAAATACAGATACAATACAAAACCATAAGTATGGAGGGTTTGTAATATATGAGGGAACAGAAGAAATAACAAATGGTAATCAATGGACAGCCCAATGTGAAAGAAATCAATGGGTATGGATACCAATAGAAGATGTAAGTGATATGTATTGGGAAGATAAAACAGATGGGAAACTATATGGAAC
>CAKPJC010000020.1 GCA_934162535.1 uncultured Clostridia bacterium
ATTAAATTTTTTCGATATTAATTACTTTTGAAAATTATTTGAATTAATTATCTTTGATTTAAAAAATTATTAAACTATGTTTCAAAAACTTTATGAATTAAGTGCAATATTTATTGCGAATTTATTATACTATGAACTTCCCTAATTTGCAAGAATTTTTCATCGACAAAGTTCGACAGTTAAACTTGCACTTTACATAATATCGTGGTATAATATAGACATGTTCGTCAAGTGCGAATTTATAACTTCCACCAATAATTTGAAGGAGGACAATATTATGACTACAAAATTCAAGGTGTGCTTTTTCATCAGCGTTCTCATCGTTGCTACTTTTGTTGGCTATGCTCTGGCAACATTGGTGCAACCACCTGAATTCACTGAAGACCAAATTCAGTTCTACGAAAGTCTGGCTAAAGATGTGTGGGACAATGGATTGCAGTCTATCTCTAGTAATAGTGATATACTGATTACCTCGGACCTAAAGGATAAAACCGTAACAATAACTCCCAACGAATATAATGGAGCACAAAGTCTAACTGTGGACTTCAATAATGAAGTTGCAGTAACAACAATTAGTTGTTCCATACATTTATGGGGGAACACCATCTTCTATGGCATCATGTTTATACTTGCTATGTATGGGCTCCCTCACCTCTTTAGATTTATGAACAAGCAAAGCTTTAACAAGAAAGCAAATGTAGTCAGAAAAATAAAGTAGATTTTACTTTGTAAAAAATACAGGAAAGCTTTATTAACTTTCCTGTATTTTTGCTATTTCCTTAAATCTTTTTATTTTTTGTGTTGTAGTTTTTTCTAATGGTTCTGTTGTAATTTTTAATTCCTTGATTCTTTTAAATACTGACAAATTTCTGTTTATCTCTTTTATATCTTCCCATATAGCTTGTTTATATTCTGTTTTGTTTTTTTCTCCGAATTTTTCTTTTATTGCTTCTTCATCATATACAATTTTTATTCCAAGTGTTATTTCTCCTTTTGAGTTTTCTTTTGGATATAATATGCTTTCTTGTACATATGGTAATTTGTTTACTAAAAATTCTATATCTGATGGGAATACATTTTCACCATTTTTTAATACTATAACTTCTTTCTTTCTTCCTGCAATAAATAAGAATCCGTCTTTATCAAAATATCCTAAGTCTCCTGTATGGAACCAACCATCTTTTATTGCTTCTGCTGTTGCTTCAGGATTTTCATAATATCCTAACATTACATTTGGTCCTTTTGCAACTATTTCTCCAACACCTTTTCCGTCTACATCTTCTAGTTTTATTTGTACATTATATGGTGCCATTCCAACACTTCCTGGACATTTTTGTTTATCTGTTTCTGCTGAAAGTAATGGCGATGTTTCTGTCAAACCATATCCTTGTACAGTTTCAATACCAAAACTGTTATATCCTTCTATTGCTGTCTTGTCCATTGATGCTGCACCAAAATAGGCTATTCTAAGTTTTCCACCTAATTGGTCTAATACTGATTTGAATACTTTTCTTCTAATATCTATATGGAATATTAGTAAAAAGTTTGCAAGCTTACTCATAATGTTTACAATTTTTTCTTTGCCTTGGTCTTTTATTCCTTTTCTTATTTTTTTGTATATTGTTTCTAATACTAATGGTACAGCAACAAACACGCTTACATGATATTCTTCTAGGTTTTTAGCAATATATTTTAATCCATCACAAAATGCTACTGTTACGCCACTATAAAATCCATATAAAAATGTTATTGTACATTCAAATGTATGATGTAATGGTAAAAATGATAATAATACATCATTTGGATACATCTTTGACATTTTTGCCATTGCTAATATATTTGATGCTATATTTTTTTGTGATAGCATTACTCCTTTTGCCATGCTCGTTGTTCCTGATGTGAATATTAATATACTCATTTTTTCATTATCAATTTTTACTTCATCATATTTTTTGTTTCCATTTTTTATTAGCTCTTTTCCACTATCAATTAATTTTCTAAATGATATGACTCCATCTTTGTCATCTTTTAAATCCATATTTATGTAATATTTTAATGTTTCGTTTCCCTCATTTTTCAAATTTTCAAATACTTCATTATATTTATTTTCATATATAATTGCGTCAGCTTTACTTCTTTCTATTAAACTTTTTATTTCATTAGCTGGTAAAGCTTTATCTAATGGTACTATTACCATATTTGACGTTGTTACAGCTAAGTAACTTTCACACCATTCATATCTATTGTTTCCTATAACTGCAATTTTTTTGCCTTCAAGTCCCATATCTAATAGCTTTGTTCCTAATGCAACTACTTCTTCTTTTACTTCCTTATATGTTTTATTTACAACCTTTTGATTTGGTTTTCCTAAGTTTTCTTTAAATTTATATGCCACATTATTTGGGTATTTTTCTGCACTACGATTTAGTAATTCTCTAAAATCTTTAATTTCATCTGCTTGATAAATTTGACTATTTAATTTCTTCATTTTTTCTTCCTCCGATTTTTCTTTTTTGATTTTTAAATTTTATCATATTTTATTGTTTTTTTGCAACAAATCTTATAGATTTGATTATTCTACTTTTTTGTGTTATACTAGTAGAGTATCAAAAAGTCAATTCTACTAGCAGTAGAATATGGAGGATGTATAGTAATATGAATGATTTGAAGGAGATAATAGCATATAATATAACAAGTTTAAGGAAATCAAAAAAGATGACGCAATTAGAGTTTTCAAAAGAGCTTAATTATTCAGATAAGACAATTTCAAAATGGGAAAGAGCTGAATCTCTTCCAGATATCATTGTTTTAAAACAAATATCTGACTTTTTTGGTGTAGCAGTTGACTATTTGTTAGTTGAACATAACGATAACGAAAGTCTAGTTGTTAGAGAATCTAAAAAGAAAAAAGCAGAAATAAATAAACTTTCTCTAACGTTGCTTTCTATCACTCCTGTTTGGATTATAGCTACACTTATTTTTATTGTTGTATCTATATTTTTACATATAAATGTGTGGTTTGTGTTTTACATCGCCATACCTATTACTATTTTATTATTTTTGATTTTTAATAGCATTTGGGGTAATAGACGAAATAATTATTTTATTATTTCCTGTCTTTTATGGTCTATATTAGCTGTTATCTATATAATCTGCATAGATTATAATGTATTACAGATTTTTGTTTTGGGTATCCCATCTCAAATAGCAATTTTATTATGGGCAAAATTAAAAAAGAAATAATCTTACAGGGCAGGTATTTACCTGTCTTGATTTGATATTTCTAATAATATGTGTTATACTTAATTTATACTAGGCTTGTAGCCTATTTTGAGAGTCACCTATTAGGTGTTAATATAAAATTTATATTAATAGGAAGGTGTTAGTTATGTTAGCAATTTTATTAGCAATAGCCTGTACCTTCTGCATCGTATGGTGTGGTCTAGGTATTGCCCACTCTTCTGAGTTTAGGTTTGGAAGAGAGCATCGCATTATATTCGTAGCAATTTTATTGCTTATAAGTGGTTTCGCCAGCTTATTAGCCGGCTATCTACTTGGAGGTTCTTCTCCTTCTCTATATTTATATGCAGTTGGAGGAGCTGCCTTCTCGTTGATGGTAGCTATTCCGTCAATGATGTAGCACACTAGGTGAAAATGGAGCTCTATATTAAGGGCTCCATTTAAAATTTGGTCACTATTAATTGACATAAAATACATATTGTGCTATAATCATATACATATGATTTTTTTATTATTTTAAAAGCCACCTACTTTGGTGTTTATATAATATAATATCAAGGAGGAATTCTTAATGGATATCATCATTGTAGCAATTATACTGGCTTTTGCTTTAGCTGGATTTATCAGCAAACTATGGCATAAGCATACCAAACATAAAGAATTAGAAAAGCTTTTATATTTTTATGATGATTTAGAAAATCACCCTAAGTAATAGGTGGTAAAAGTATCTGCATTGAAACAGATACAGAATAGAAAGACAAACTCAAAAACGTGAATTAGAAAATAATTTTTCTAATTCACGTTTTTTGGTTTAAGAACAAAGTGACATTAGTTGTTTAGAATAATTGTTTAATCTTCTTTATTATGTAGTGGCTTCCTCCAAGGTCTCTACCATCTTCAACCATTCCTATTACAAGTAGTTGATTTTTGTTTTCGTCATCCGTAAAACAATCAAACCATCCTATTGTTTCTGCTTCTTCCCCTTTTGCTCCTTTTAGCTCAGCCGTTCCAGTTTTTCCTGCTATTGTTCTTCCAGAAACCTTCATATCATTTGCTGTTCCCTCTGGGTTTTCAATTACCTGAATTAAATCCTCTTTTATTGTATTCGCAGCTTCTTTTGTTATAGCATTTTCAACTAAGTATTCCACTGTTTTATTTTCCTTATATTCTAAATATGGTTTTACCATATTTCCATTATTCGCAAATGCAGAATAAATTGATGCCATATGCACAGGATTTACAAGTATTTGCCCTTGACCATATCCACTGTCTGCAAGCTGTGTTTCAGACTTTATCTCATTATTATTTGAATATTGTGATTTATTTGCTACAAGCCCAAAATCAAGTTGTTCTCCGAATTTTAGCTTATCTAGTCCTTTAGTAAAATTTTCTTTTCCAATTTTTAGAGTTGCTTGTGCAAAATATATATTGTCTGAATGTATTAGTGCATTTCTTAAGTTCTTCGCTCCTTTATAAGCTGTCAATGTTGTTATATTATAGTCTCCCCAACTATTATCTTTTTTCCAACTTAGTCCATTATATTCAAAAGTATCTTCTGCATTTAATGAACCTGATGTTAGCCCTATTGCACCAGTTACTGGCTTAAATGTTGAACCTGGGCACCATGCTTGTAAATATCTTGCCATCATTGGATTATTTGAGTTTTCCTTTAATGTGTTCCACTCATCTGTAGACATTCCTGTTACAAATTTATTTGGATTATATGATGGTGTACTTACTAATGCAAGTAATTCTCCAGTTTTCGGCTCCATAACTACAAATAGCCCTTTGTTGTCTTTTATTTCATTATATAATTTTATTTGTAAATCTGAATCTATTGTTAGTTTTATTTTTTCTCCATTTTGTACTTCTATTTTTGCAATTTCATTTTTCTTTTTTCCATTTTCATCTTCTATATATATTTCTAATCCATCTCTACCTTTTAGTCTTTCCTCATATTGCTTTTCTAGTCCTGCCTTTCCTATTACACTATTACTTGTATAGCCCTTGCCTTGATTATCCTTTAATTCTTCTGCTGTTATGTTTTGGACATATCCTGTTAAATGTGCTCCAGCCTCTGATAGTGGATATGTTCTGCCTTTTGATGTTGTAATCTTAATTCCTCCTATTTGTAATAGATTTTCTTTAAGTTCTGTTTCTTCTTTTGATATTTTCTTTATTGGTACAAATGAGTCTGATTTTACCCATCCAGCTGATAGTGCTTTATTTATTGTATCTGTTGTAACTCCAAGTAATTCAGCAATTTGGCTTATTGCTATATCTTTAGGCTCTGCTAATTTTTCTGGGACTATTCCTACTGATAATGCTGTCCCTCCTCCAGCTAGTAACTTGTCATTTCTATCATAAATTTCTCCTCTTGTAGCTGATATTGTTTTTATTCTTACTTTATCTGTTGCTCCTAATTGTGGAAATATCAAATTATGATTCCAGTCAATTAAATACCCCTGTTTTTTGTCTTTTATTAGTTTTACACTGTTTGATAATTCAATATTACCTGCACCTGTTTCCATTGTAGATTTATATGTTATTTTGACCGAATCTTTGAATTTCTCTATATTTTTTATTTCTATTTTCATGTCTGCCATATCCATGCCTTCATAGATATTCTTGTTTCTGGCTATAAAAGCATCTTTTTCTATTTCTGCTTTTGCGTCTTCTGTTAGCATATCATACATTTCATCATATTTTTTTTCATTTATATATGATACGTATTTTTGCCATACTTCATCTGGTTTTACCTTGTTTTTTTCTATTACAAAGATAGCAATGCCAAGTATAACCACGGTAATTACAATAATTATTGGTATTATAATTTTTTTGTTCATTTTCAGTTCCCCTCCTATTTCATTCCCCATTCTTTTATTAATTCTGATGGTATATTTAAGTTCCCTTTTCCAATTGCCATTTCTATTGATGGTTTATTTACTCCATGATAATCACTTCCACCACTTCTATAGTAATGGTTTGTCTTCGTAAATTCTAATAAGTATTCTATTTGCTCTGTGGTAAAATCACTATGCATACATTCTATTCCATCTATTTCATATTTATCTAATATGTCTTGTAGTAATTGTTTTTTATCTTTTGCCCATTTGTATATAAATATATGTGGTATGAATACAAGCCCCCCTGCTGACTTTATTAGTTCTACTGCTTCATGGGTTGTTGGATAGTCTTTGGTTTTATCTATGTGGAATTCACTATTTATGTCTCCACAATATTTTTTTGAAAAAGTCATAAAATCTGCCCATAAATCTTTTGGTAATTTTTCTCTATTTTCTTCATGTTTTTTTATTTCTTCATATATTTTCACACTTGCCCAATCTGTTTTGTTATTAAATTCTACCTCTTCTTTTTTTGACATTTTTAAACCTTTTTTTATGCATGTTTCGTATTGTATATCAAAATATTTTTGTTGTAGTTTTTCTTTTGAATTTTTCTCATGATATTTATCCATATATTTGTTTATTACATTGGGGTCTATATTATATCCTAGTAGTTCGATAAGGTTTGATTTATACCCACATTTTATTTCTACTCCTGGTATTATTTTACCTGTATAGTATCTTGATATGTCCATCCCTTTTAACTCATTGTACCCATTACATGTGTCATGATCTGTTATTGATATATATTCTAGTTTTAATTTTTCTGCTTTTTTTAAAACTTCTATTAGACTGTCTGCTCCATCTGAATATGTTGTGTGTAAATGTAAATCTATCATTTTCATCACCTTTCTTCTTACAAAATATATCATAATTGCCTCTTCTTTTCAAGTAAATTTAGGAAAGTGTCTTTCCTAGTATATAAAAAAACAGGTAGAAATACCTGTTTTTCTTATTTAGCGTAATCAACAACTCTTGTTTCTCTAATAATATTTATTTTTATTTGACCTGGATAATCCATTTCTTCTTCTATTCTCTTTGAAACATCTCTTGCTAATAATGTCATTTGGTCATCTGTAATTTTTTCTGGTTTAACTATAATTCTTACTTCTCTACCAGCTTGTATTGCAAATGATTTTTCTACACCATCAAATGAGTCTGCAATAGCTTCTAAGTTTTCTAGTCTTTTTATATAAGCTTCTAATGTTTCTCTTCTTGCTCCTGGTCTTGATGCTGATATTGCATCAGCAGCTTGTACTAATACTGCTTCTAATGTTTTTGGTTCAACATCTCCATGATGTGCTTCAACTGCATTTATTACTAATGGATTTTCTTTGAATTTCTTTAATATGTCCACTCCAATTTCAACATGTGTACCTTCCATATCATGGTCTAATGCTTTTCCAATATCATGTAATAGACCTGCTCTTCTTGCAAGTTTTGGGTCTAATCCTAATTCTTCTGCCATTATTCTTGCTAAGTTTGATACTTCTATGGAATGATTTAATACATTTTGTCCATAACTTGTTCTGTATTTAAGTTTTCCTATTAGTTTGATTAGCTCTGGATTTAGTCCTATTACTCCTGTTTCTAATGCTGCTCTTTCTCCTTCAGATTTTATTGTAGCTGATAGCTCTTCTTTAGCTTTTTCTACCATTTCTTCTATTTTAGCCGGATGTATTCTACCATCATCTATTAATTTTTCTAATGCTATTCTTGCTACTTCTCTTCTTAATGGATCAAATCCTGATAAGATTACTGCCTCAGGTGTATCATCTATTATTAGATCTATTCCTGTTAATGTTTCTAATGCTTTTATATTTCTTCCTTCTCTACCAATTATTCTGCCTTTTATGTCATCTGATGGTAGTGGAACTATAGATACTGTTGTTTCTGCTGAATGATCTGCTGCACATTTTTGTATTGCATAACTTATCATTTCTCTTGCATTTTTTCCAACTTCTTCTTTTGTTTTTTGCTCTAAGTCTCTTATTAATGTGGCTTTTTCCACTGTAAGTTCTTGCTCTACTGTTTGTAGCAATTGAACTTTTGCCTCTTCTTTACTTAGTTTAGCGATTTCTTGAAGAACTTCCATTTGTTTATTACACATTTCTTCTATTTCTTTTTCTTTTTCATGCAATTCGTGTTCTTCTCTTTCTAATTCTCTTTCTTTTTTTTCAAAGTTGTCTGAACGTTTTTCTAGATTTTCTTCTTTTTGGATTATTCTACTTTCTTGTTTTTGTATTTCGCCTCTTCTTTCTTTAATCTCCTGATCTAATTCTGATCTAGCATTCATAATTTCTTCTTTTGCTTTGATTATTTCTTCTTTTTTTAAATTTTCTGCTTCTATTTTTGCTAGTTCTATTATTCTTTTAGATTCTTGTTCTGCACTTTCTATTTTAGATTCTGCAATTTTCTTTCTCATTGTCATTCCTATTACTGCACCTATTGCTAGCGAGATTAAGATAGCGGCTACTATGATTAAAATATCCATAATCATACACCTCTTTCTTATTTAATTTTCAATGTTCGAAATAATATATGTTTTCTTCTTTTATTTATTATATATATTTTTTCAACCACTTATATTTTATAATTATTATTGTAAACTGTCAAGGGGTTTTGTTGAATTTCATGTATTTTCATGATTAGGTGCAGGACAAAAGGTCAAAAAACAAATAGCATAAGACTATTTGTTTCTCTTTATAATGTTAGTTATCTTGTTCCTCCTCTTTCTTCTTCTTTTTCTAACATTTTTAATATTAAATCATATTGCTCTTCTATTTGTTCTTTTGTTCCATGGTTTAAATCTTCTAGATTTGTACTACCTCCATCTAAATCTAATTCTACATTTGAATTTTTGTTATATATTCTATAAACGATTCCTTCAAAGTCTTTTACAATTAAACTAAGGTGTTCATACATTCCTGAGAACTTGTCTACCACTTCTTTTTTCTCAACATCTCTTCCTATTCTTTTTGCTCTTTCTTTTATATTTCTTATTGATAATTCTAATGATGGATTTAATGCAATTATTTCTGGTGTAACACCATTTTCTATTGCATATTGAACTTTTTCTCCAAATGCAGGTGGTGTTATTGACCCTTCATATACTATACTTCCTCCAAGTTCTCCATTTTTATCACCTTCAAATAGTGATTGTACAAAAAAAGATTTTCCAGCACCATATGGTCCCACAACAAATATACATCTTTTAACATCTGGATTAAGTATTTCTCTTTGATATGCTTCATTTGTTAAAACTGCTGCTGAATTTGTTATTGATTGATTGTACATTTTTCTATTTTCCGAACTTTTTGCATAAAACGGGAAAACCATTTTCATTAAATCTGAATTTATGTACCTTCCTTCTCTGCTACTTTCTAATTTCTTGTATAAGTCAAGTATTCCATCTGTGTTTTCACTAGAAAATGTCCTACAATAATTCTCAACAAGTTCCTCTTTTGTTCCTTCTTTAAATCCTTTTTTACGAATTTTATTAATATCAATATTTCCCATCTTTTTACCCCATTTTATTTTCTTTTTAATAACTTGATAATCTTTTTATTTTGTCTTCAAGCTCTTTGTCTTTTGATGCTTCTATAGAAATTGTTTTTCCAAGTTTTACAAGTCTTTCTATGTATTCTTGTTCATTCGTTGAATTATTATTATCACTCATATTTATTCCTCCTTTTTGTTATATTCTCTTCATTATTTCATCATATTCTTTAGATACTTCTTCAATTGAACCATGGTTTAATTCCTCAATATTTGTACTTACTGACATGTCTTTTGGTATGTTTGTTTCTTTGTTATATATAACATAATTTATGTTTGGATATTTTTCTGTTAGTCTTTTTAGTGCTGAATATATATTGGCATATACAAATACTGCATCTTCTTTTCTAACATCTCTTCCTATTCTTCCTGCTCTTTCTTTTATATTTCTTAATGATAATTCAAATGTTGGGTTTAGTATTATCATGTCTACTTTTTTTCCTTGCTCTATTGCCCAGTCGATTTTTCCGTCTATTGCTTTTGATGTTATTGAACCTTCATACACAATGCTACCTTCAAGTTCTTCTTTGTTTTTTTCAAATAATGATTGTATCATAAATGATTTACCTGAACCATATGGTCCTGCAACAAATATACATCTTTCAACTTCTGGCTCACATACTGCATTTTTGTATGCTGAATTTGCTAGACATGCTGCACTGTTTGATACTGCTAAATTGTATTTTTTTCTGTTTTCTACACTTTCTAAGTAAAATGGAAATACCATTTTCATAAGGTCTGAACTTATATATTTTCCTTCTGATGTTTGTTTTAGATTGTTGTATTTTTCGATTAGTTCTCCTGTTTCGCTACTTGCTTTTTCTCTACACATTTTTTCAACTTTTAACATATCTGGATCTTCAAATCCTCTTTCCCATATGTTTTCAATTTTGATGTTTTCCAAAATAATCCCTCCATTTTTTTATTTATTTTTTAGTACTGTCATTTTGTTATCAAATTTTCCTATCATTTTTGCACATGATACTAATTCTTTTGATGCTTTTTCTCCAACTTTGTTTTCTGCTTTGTATTTTACTTTGTGTTCAAATTTTGCCCAGAAGTCCATTGCTAGTGTTCTTATTTGTATTTCACATTTTACATTTATCGTTTTTCTTGTTAAATATACTGGAACTTCAACTATCATATGATAGCTTGAGTATCCACTTTTCTTTGGATTTGTTACATAGTCTTTTTCTTCTAATACATTTATGTATGGATTTTGCTTTATTAGGTCTTTTATGAAAAATATGTCATCTTTTAATGTACAAACTATTCTTAGTCCTGCAACATCGTTTATTTTTTCGATTAGGTTTATGTATGTTTTTTTACATTTTTTCTTTTCTAATTTTTTTAATATACTTTGTGGTTGTTTTATTCTTGTTTCAATATGATCTATTAAATCATATTGATATACTAATTCAAATTCCTCTTTTAGTGTTTTCATTTGTGTTTCTAATTGAGTTAATGCTGATTTGTAGAAGAACATTAATTTCTCAAATGTTTCTCCTCCTTCATCAAGCTTTTCATCCTTGTTTTGTAGGAAGTTCTCAATTATAATTAAATCATTTTCTCTCATATATAAAATCCTTTCTTCTTTTTATGCTATGATTTTATATGTTATTTGTTATCAATATATTATATTAGTGTGTCTTTTATGTGAATTAATTTTCCATTCCTATTTTACTATATATCCCGTTTTTTTTCAATACAATTTTGATTTTATTATTGTTTTTTGATTATTTTATTGGTATAATCCTCTTAAATTAAATATTAAGGAGGTATAATCTATGTCTACAATTCATAATGAGGCGAATTTAGGCGATATAGCTAAAACAGTAATAATGCCTGGTGACCCTCTTAGGGCTAAATATATTGCTGATAATTTTTTGACTGATGTTAAATTGGTTAATTCAGTGAGAAATATTTATGCATATACAGGAAAATATAATGGAAAAACTATTTCTGTTATGGCTTCTGGTATGGGTATTCCAAGCATGGGTATTTATTGTTATGAACTTTATAAATATTATGATGTTGAAAATATAATTAGAATTGGCTCTTGTGGTGCACATTCGCCCGATTTAAAGTTATTTGATGTAATTCTTTCTGAAAACGTATATTCAGAAAGTAATTTCGCATTAACTCTAAATAATGAAGTTTGCCATATTGTAAGTGCTAGCAAAAAACTAAATGATATTATTAGTGATACTGCAAAAGAAAATAATATTTCTCTTCATATTGGTAATACTATTTGCACAGATGCTATAGATTTGTATATGACTGATGTTGATAAATTCCTAGAAAGAATGCCAAGTGATTTTAATCCTATAAGTTCAGAAATGGAGGCTTTTGCATTATTTTATACTGCAAAAATGCTTAATAAAAACGCTTCTTGTTTAATGAGCGTTGTTGATTCTAAATTTATAACTGATTTAGCAACGCCTGAGCAAAGACAAACCGGTCTAAATACTATGATTAAATTAGCACTTGATAGCTGTTTAAAAGAGGGCCTATAAAAGGTCCTCTCTTTACATTTTTTCTGGCATTTCAATTCCTAATAATCCCATTCCAATTTTTAGTACATTTCCAACTGCATATGTTAAAAATACACGTGCATTTTGTATATTTTTGTCATCTACAATTATTTTATTTTCATTGTAAAAATTACTATATGCTTTTGCTAAATCAATTAAATATCTTGATAATATTGATGGTTCATTTTTTTCAGTTACCTGTATCAATATGTTTTCAAAATTATATATATGTTTTATTATTTTTACAGAGTATTCATCTTGTAATAATAATGTATCAACATCTTTTGCCTCTGGAACTCCTCCAGCTTTTTCTATTACACTTTTTGTACGTACATATGTATACTGAATATATGGTCCTGTCTCACCTTGAAAATTTAGTATTGAATCCCAGTCAAATATTTCATCTTTTATTCTGCTATTTGACAAGTCATTAAATATTACTGCTCCTATACCTACTTTTTTAGCTATTTCTTCTTTATTTTCTAAATCCGGATTTTTTTGTTCTATTATTTGTTTTGCTCTTTCCATTGCTTCATTTAATAAGTCAATTAATTTTATACTTGTTCCTTCCCTTGTTGACATTTTTCCTGTTGGTAATAATACCATGCCAAATGGTATATGCTCTAAACCATTTGTGTATTTTTCGTCTAATCCTAATAGCTTTGCAACTTCAAATATTTGTTTAAAATGAAGCACTTGCTCATATGATGTTATATATAAAGCTTTGTCAAAATCATATGTTCTCGCTCTATATAGTATCGCTGCTAAATCCCTTGTTGCATATGTTGTTGAACCATTTGATTTTAATATTATACATGGTGTATTTATTCCTTTATCTTCTAAGTCTATTACTTTTGCACCTTGTGATTCTATTAATTTTCCTGATTTTTCTAGTATATCTATTACTTCTGGCATTTTATCACTGTAAAATGCTTCTCCATTCCATGAATCGAATTTGCTTCCAAGTAAATCATATACCTTTTGGAATTCTTTTAGACTTAAATCCTTAAATTTCTCCCATAGTTCAACACAATATCTATCTCCATTTTCTAGCTTTTTAAAGTTATTTCTACATTCTTCTAATATTTTTTCATCTTTTTTGCAAGCTTCATTTATTCTTACATATATTTTTGTTAGCTCATCTATCGGACTGCTTTCTATATCATATTCATTTCCCCATAGTTTATATCCTTCAATTAATTTTCCAAATTGAGTTCCATAATCTCCTAGGTGATTTACTCCTGTGACATTATATCCTAAATATTTATATATATTATATAATGTTCCTCCTATAACTGTTGAGCGTAAATGCCCAATATGAAATGGTTTAGCAATATTAGGTGCTGAATAATCTATTACAACATTTTTTCCTTTTCCATATGTAGATTTTCCATATTCCTTTACTGATGCTGTTTCATTTACAACTTCTTGAATAAGTGCATTTGTATTTATATAGAAATTTAGATATCCACCTATTACTTCTATTTTTTCAATTTGATTATTGTCTATTTCTATTTTCTCTTTTATTTCTGTTGCTATTAATTGTGGAGATTTTTTTAGTTCTTTTGCTAATCTAAAGCAAGGAAATGCATAATCTCCATTTGCAGTATCTTTTGGGGTCTCTATGTATGTTATTAGTTTTTCTTCTTCTATTTCTGTGGCTTTTGATATTGCTTGTGCAATTATCTTTTTAAAATCTACCATTGTAAACATTCCTTCCTATTTTGTAATTTCCATCCCATTTTTTGTGTCTTTTACTATATATCCTTTTTCTGCAATTAAATCTCTTATCCTATCAGATTCTGCCCATTTTTTTTCTTCTCTAGCTTTCTTACGCATTTCCACCAATTCTTGTATTTCTTGTGGTATTTTTTCTTGTTCTTTTTCTTGATCTATTTTTATTCCTAAAACTGTATCATATTTTTTTAATAAGTCTGCTACTTTTTTTGATTTTTGTGGAAGTTTCACTGTTTCCCATACTATACTCATTGCTAATGGCATATTCAAGTCATCATTTATCGCCTCATGGAATTTGCTTTCAAGTTCTTCTAACGTCTTATCAGATATTTCATCATTTCCATTAAGATGTTTTTGGTATCCCTCTCTTAATCTTGTAAGAGATATAGATGCAGATTCTATTCCATCCCATGTAAAATTTAGTTTCGCTCTATAATGGCTTGAAAAATTGTACAGTCTATATGCAATTGGTTCATATCCTCTATTTATTATATCATCCAGTAAATATACATTTCCAAGACTTTTTGACATTTTTCCACCATCTATTAATAGATATTCTCCATGCATCCAATAGTGTGCAGGAATTTTTCCACATGCTCCTTTGCTTTGTGCTATTTCGTTTTCATGATGTGTTGGTATTAGGTCAATCCCTCCTGTATGTATGTCAAATTCCTCGCCTAAGTATTTTTGGCTCATTGCTGAACATTCTATATGCCATCCTGGATAGCTTGGTCCCCATGGGCTATCCCATTTCATTAGATGATTCTCTGGTGCTTTTATCCATAAAGCAAAGTCATATGGATTTCTTTTTTCAGGGTCGATTTTAACTCTTGCTCCTGATTTTTGTTCATTTAGATTTATTCCAGATAGTATTCCGTATTTGTCTAATTTTGAAACATCAAAATATATTGCCGTAGATGTTTCATATGCATATCCTCTCTCCATTATTTTTTCAACCATTTTTAGCATTTCTTGAATGTGGTCTGTTGCTTTGCATATAATTTCTGGAGTTTCAATATTTAGTCTTTCTAAATCTCTAAAAAATAATTTTGTGTAATGCTCTGCAATCTCAAGAGGAGTTTTATGCTCCTCTTTTGCAGATTTTATCATTTTGTCTTCTCCCTCATCCCCATCTGATACAAGGTGTCCAACATCTGTTATGTTCATTGTATGTTTTAATTTGTATCCATTATATTTTAGTACTCTTCTTAATGTGTCTTGAAACATATTTGTTCTCATATTTCCTATTGTTGCATCTTTATATACTGTTGGTCCACATGAATATATTTTAACTTTGCCCTCTTCTATTGGCTTAAATAGCTCTTTTTTCCTCGTTAATGTATTATAAAAATATATGTCCATATTTGTATGTTCTCCCTTCCTAATATAGTATTATCCTACAGGGTCTGGTGTTGGATTTGGTGTTGGTTCCGGCTCTGGTGTTGGATCTGGTTCTGGCTTTGGCTCTGGCTCTGGTTTTTCATCATCTTTTTTATTGTCATTTGACTCACTACTGTTATTGTTGTTGTTTTCTTCCTCTTTTTCTGGTTTTGTAGGCTCAACAGTTTCAGTTTTTGTATGTATTGTACAATATTCTGTTGGCTCTGCATCTCCTGATGATTTTACACTTGGTGTATCCCATAATCCAAGTCTTTCCTTTTCTACTACATATTTATTTGATTTTGTTACCCTCTTGTCTGCTGGGCAGAATTCATTTGCTAATAGTCCTGATTCTGTACATATTGTATATTGACCTTGATGTGCATCACATGTTTCTGGTAAATGATCTTTTCTAAATACTTCTGAGTATGTGTCACTACATCTATCTGATGCAAGTCTACCACTTGTTCTACATACTGTTGCTGATACTACTCCATCTGGTTTTTCAAATTCAGATTTATCTAATCCTTTATGTATTTCTGTCATTATCGCATCAAATAGTTTTCCTGCTGGGTTTCCACTAAATACAACTTTTTCTTGTACATCAAATCCATACCATGTTGCTCCTACATAGTAGTTTGTGAATCCACATAGCCATCTATCATATTCGTCATTTGTTGTACCTGTTTTGGCTGCAACATCTATTCCTTTTATTGCACAATATGATGCTGTTCCTCCTGAATCATTAACTACTGATTTTAGTAAGCTTTTTACTATATATGCTGAGTCTTCTGAAAGTACTTTTTCTGTTTTTTGGTTTGGTTCTAATACTACTTTTCCATCTGAGTCTTCTACTTTAGTATAGAATGTAGGTTGTATATATGTTCCATTATTTGCTATCATTGCATATGCTCCTGCCATTTCAAGTGTACTTATACCATTTGTAAGTCCTCCTATTGCTAATGATAGTCCCGCATCTTTTGAGTCATCTAATGTTGTTATTCCCATCTTTTTTAGATATTCCAAGCTTTTTGTTGTTCCTAATTCATTTACTACTTTTATAAATGGTATGTTTTGCGATGTTGTAACTGCCTGTCTAATTGTTCTTGCTCCTTTGAAGCCGTTATAGTTTTTAGGGTCATATTTTTGTGTTCCACTCTTGAATATTGTATAAGAGTCTTCATATATTGTTGCTGGCGTTATTATTCCTTCTTCAATTCCTGGTGCTATTGCTGCAAGTGGTTTAAATGATGAACCTGTTGACCTTTTTGATTGTATTGCTCTATTTAAGCCTCTTGATTCTGTTTTTTCTCCTAATTGTCCTATACATCCAACCACATTTCCCGTTGATGGCTCTATTATTACCATTGCTGCTTGTGCTTGTACATAATCGCCATTTTCGTCTTTTGTCTTTTTAGATTTTGATATATATTTTTTATTTTTTGCTTCTTCTTCCATTACCTCTTGGATTGAAGTTACTTGTGTTGAGTATATTTTTAGTCCACTACTATATAGATATGTTGTTGCTGCATCTTTTGATATTTGCTTTTCATCCATTATTTGATTTATTAATTGTGTTATTAATGCATCTGTATGTGCTGAATATACATTTCCTTTTGCTCCATTTTTGAAGTCAAATCCTGCATCAACTTCTGCAACTGCTGAATCATATTCTTCTTTTGTTATATAGTTAAATTTTTTCATTTGTGATAATACTGTTTTTGTTCTTTTATTTATTTTTTCTGTTACATCTTTTCCTGAATATGGATTATATGAATTAGGTGAGTTGTTTATTCCTGCTAAGAATGCACATTGTGCTATTGATAGATCTTTTGATGTTTTTCCAAAATAGTATTCTGCACCTATTTCTACTCCTCTATTTTCTTTTCCTCCTACAAATATTAAGTTTAAGTATAATTCAAGTATTTGGTCTTTTGACATTACTTTTTCTACTTGACATGCTTTTGACCATTCTTTTACTTTTCTTACCACACCAGCTATCCCTTTGCTGTCATCTTCTTTTGTTACGTTTTTTACAAGCTGTTGTGTTATTGTACTACCACCACCAGCTGTTGATTTTCCTCCATGTGTTACAAATGATAGTATTGCAGCACCTGTTCTTTTCATGTCAACTCCATGGTGACTTTCAAACCTCTCATCTTCTATTGCTATATAGGCTTTTGGTAGATATGGCGACATTTCTTCTAATGTTACTATCTTCCTATTTTCATCTCCATTTAATTCAGCAATTACATTTCCTTCTGAGTCAAATATTGATGAATTTGCCGCTAGTACAAGTTCTCCCATATCTATTTTTAGGGCATCTCCCCATAGTCCATACATAAGTCCTATTACTATTCCTGCACCAACAACACATAGTATTAGCAATACAACTAATGTTATTTTTAATGCTAATGATAATTTAGGGTGTTTATATGAAAATTTCATTTTTGTGTCTTTGCTTAATGCCTTTATGTCTTTATTAACATTCTTAGGCTTTTTTGATTTTTGTGTTTTACTTGTTTTATTTGGTTTCTTTTTTGTATTCTTCTTTTTTTCTTCCATTTCATTTCCTTCCTTTCTATAGATAAAATGAATTTTTAAATTAATGTATTTATTATATTATATTTTAATCAAAAAGAAAAGTATTTTAATAAAATCTTTCGATTTTTCCTCTATTTCCATACATTTCTTTTATTTTTACATTGTCTTTTTTTATTTTTGCTCTTATATTATAAAAATTATCTTTTATTTTTATTTCTGCTTCATATATATCTTTTGCTCTATATTCATATAAGTATTCTTTTTCTTGATTATTTTCATCTTCAAATTTTATTTCATAGTCATTTATATTTATTCCATTAAATCTCTTATTCTGTATTTGTATATTTCCTTCTAAATTTAATATTACAGCATTTTCATTCATTTTATATTTATTAATTATTTCATTGCTAAAGTCAAAGTTAATAATTATTTGTGACTTTGTTAAACTCTTTTTTTGATTGTTCGATATTATTATTGATATTCCTTCATTACTATATATTTCTTTTTCTATTCTTCTCAGTTTTTCCATATGCCTTGTTACTATCGTAACCCTTTTATATTGTTTACAAAGTGCTTTTATTGTTTCTATTGCAAGGTCTGTTATTTCATTAATCGTCACAGCGATATTTGTTTCCTCTTTTTGAATTTCTTTGTTTTCTACTACAAATTCTAACATTTCTAACACTAGATATTTTCCTAACCACCTTCCTTCAATTATATTTATTTGGTTTGATTTTAACCATTTTATAAAAAGCTCATTATCGTACAATTCCTTTGGCAATATTACATTTTCTATTCCTTTTTGCGACATTTTTTTCGCAATTATTTCCATCTCTCTCTCACTTTTTAGTTTTGAATGTATTATACATTTTCCGTCATCAATTTTTATTTTATTTATTTTTAATAATGATGTTTTTTCTTGTTTTATATAATATGTTTTTATGATAATCACCTCATTTGATTATATGCTTGTCTTACACAAAAAGAACAGTGATTTTTCTTTTCACTGCCCTTTTATCTATTTTTCTAATTCGTTTTTGATTATTGACCAAACATTCGAGGTTTCTCTATCTTTCTCCCAGCCTGATGTTCCTCCAAGTTTGTATTGGCTTACTAATGATACTTTTGCTTCTATTGATTTTCCATCTTCTATCCACATTTTTTTAGTTGTTTTTCCTGATTGATATTCTACATAGTATTGTTTTAGTTCATCATTCCATTGCTTTTCTACATTGCTTGGTATTGATTTGTTTATGTCCACCATGTTTACTACATTTCTGCTTACTATTGAGCCTTCTTGGTTTATTGTCCATATTCTTGTGTAGAATGGCAATCCTAATATTATTTTTTCTGTTTTTACTTCATCATATTCTATTATTTTTTTCAAGCTTGTTTCTACCCAATTGTATCCAGCTGTTGTTCCTGGTTTTGTACTTGATGTTCCATATTGGTCATATGCCATGAATACAAGGTAATCTGCGACATTTCCTATTACATTTCTGTCATAGCATAATGACCAGTTTGCTCCTCCATCTGGTGCTGTTACATCTACAGATGTTACTGAACCTAATTCTTCCATTCTTGGTGTTAATTCTATTATAAATCTTGAGAATTTGTCTTTGTCTTTTTCATACATGTTTTCAAAGTCTATGTTTATTCCATCTATTCCATATTCAACACATTTCTCTACTATGCTATCTATTAGTTGTTGCCTTTTTGTATAACTATTTAGTATCGTCGATGTTACTTTTATACCTGCATCTGCATTTGATACCATTGGCCAGACTTTATATCCATTTGAGTGTGCCCATTCTATATATGCTTGCCCTGATGTTCCAACATTTTCTTTTAGATTACCATTTGCATCTAAATAGAAGAATGATGGTGATACTACATTAACTCCATCTATTGTTTGTCCTGTTCTATCTGGTGCTTGTACATGTTGTGAAAAATAATCCCAAAACATGTTCACTTTTCCTGGTATTTGTTTTTCTTCTGTTAGTTCTTCTCTTATTGTTGTGAAGTTTGTTAATTTGTTTGATTTTACATAACCAACTTCTCCATTTTCTGTTCTTACTTTTGCCCAACCATCTTCATCTTTTGTTATTGCTATTACTATTTCACCTTTCGCAACTTTGTCTACTGTTTTAGAGAATATGTCCTTTTTCCATTTTACTGATAATTTTGATTTTGCATATGCTTTTATTTGTTCTCTGCTTAATGAGTCTATTGTCACAACTTTTTTGGCTTCAACATTTGTTATTTCTATGTTATATACATCTTTCATTTCTGATATTGGAAGATATACATTGTCATCTTCTTTTATTGCACTTGCATATATCTTTTTTATTGCTCCATTTATTGTTAATTTGTTTACATCAAATCCTATGCTTGCAATTTTTTTATCATATGTTGTTACTACTTCATTTATTTCATCTTCTATGTATATGTATTTGTCAAAAAAGTTTCTTATGTCATCCATTGATACATATATTATTCCATTTTCTATTTTTACTTCATGTTTTAATCTTTCTGTTACATTGTTGTTATTTATTACAAGATTTATTTCTCCTTCTGTTGCTTCTCTTAAGTAATTTTGTGCTTTTATTAGTATAAATACTATGATTACTAAAAATATTAGTATTAATGATATTCTTCTTACTATATTATCTTTTTTGTTCATTTGTTGTTCTCCTTGTTTTTTGTTTTATTATATTATAATGATAAAAAAATAGCAAGATTTTTCTTGCTATTTTCTATTTATTTTATAATGTTCTACATTTTTCTGAATACTCCAGCAACTTTTCCAAGTATTTGACAGTCTGGTACTATTATTGGATCCATTGTGTGGTTTTCTGGTTGTAATCGTATATGATCTTTTTCTTTATAAAATGTTTTTACTGTTGCTTCTTCGCCTATTAATGCTACTACTATTTCTCCATTTGTTGCACTGCTTTGTTTTTTTACTAGTATGTAGTCTCCATCTAATATTCCTGCTTCTATCATACTTTCTCCTCTTACAGTTAGCATAAAGCTCTCACAGTTACCAACAAAGTCTATTGGTATTGGAAATGTGTCTGTAACATTTTCTACAGCAAGTATAGGTTGCCCTGCGGTTATTTTCCCTATTATTGGTACATCAACTAGTTCTTTTTGTGTGTAGAAGTCTTTAGAAGATTTTACATATGGCTCTCCATTGCTTCCTTTTATTATTTTTAGTGTTCTTCCTTTTTTATCTTCTTTTTTTATATATCCTTGTTTTTCTAACTTTGATAAGTATGCATGTACTGTTGCTGTTGAACTTAATCCTATTGCTTTTCCGATTTCTCTTACTGATGGTGGATAACCGTTTTCTACTACTTGATTTTCAATAAATTTTAGTATTGCTTTTTCTTTTTTTGTAGTCTCTGCTCTTGTCCCCATTTTTATCACTCCTCTTCTCGCAATTATAATATCACATCAAAAAAAAAATGTCAAACAAATTTTTGACATTTTTTATTTTTTTATTGATTTTATTTCGTATTTTATTATTCCAGCTGGTGCTTCTACCTCAACTATTGCTCCCTTTTTTGCCCCTAATAGTGCTTTTCCTATTGGTGATTCGTTAGATATTTTGTTTTGAGTTAGGTCAACTTCTGTTGAACCTACTATTGTGTATTCAACTTCTTCTTCAAATTCTAGGTCATATAATGTTACTGTATTTCCTATTTGTACTGTTTTTGTGTCTATTTCTTTTTCATCTATTATTTTTGCATATCTAACTTTGTTTTCTAGTTCTGCAATTTTTGTTTCATTTTCGGCTTGTGCATTTTTTGCTTCGTCATATTCTGAGTTTTCTGATAAGTCACCAAATCCTAATGCCACTTTTATTCTTTCTGCAATTTCAGCTCTTTTTTCTGTTCTTAAATATTCTAACTCTTTTTCTATTTTGTCAAATCCTTCTTGAGTTAGTATTACTTCTTTTTCTTCCATAATTCTGTTCCTCCTTAATGTTTGGTAATTATAGTAGTTAATATATTACTCCACTTTCTGACTTTTGTCAAGTGTTTACCTTATCTTTTAAATAATTCTTTTCCACCTTTCATGTAGTCTATTCCAGAAAATATTGTTGCTATAACAGATATTATTAACATTATTGTTGAAATTATGTTTAATCCAAATTCTGCTCCTGATAATGTTCCATTAAAACATTGTGCAAATGCATTTTTATCAAACATTATAAGTATTATCGCTAACATTTGTGTTACTGTTTTTAGTTTGCCCCATATTGATGCAGCTATAACTTTTCCACCTTTTTCAACTGCTACTAGTCTATAGCCTGATACTAAAAATTCTCTTGCTAATACAATTATTGGTATCCATGCTGGTATTTTGTCTAGTTCTACAAGTAATATTAGTGCTGATAATACAAGTATTTTGTCTGCTAATGGGTCTAAGAATTTTCCAAATGTTGTTACTTGTTTTCTTGACCTTGCTATATATCCATCTAATTTATCTGTTATTGATGCTACTATAAATATAAGTAACATCCAAAAATATGTATATGGGAGTCCATAGAAGCTCCCTTGTAAGTTTAGATATGGTATGATTACCATTATTGGTACTAATATTATTCTAAATATTGTTAGTTTATTAGCTAAGTTCATCGTTGTTCTCCTCTTATTTTAATTTTTCTATTGCTTTTTGTAATTGTGTGTCTTGTTCTCTTGTTACTGTTAAGCTATTTACTGTTTCTGGTAATTCAACTTTTTCGTCTGGTTCTATTCCAACTTTGTTTATTTTTGATCTGTTTGGTGTGAAATATTGTTCAACAGTTACCTTTAGCCCTGAACCATTTTTTAGTGATATAACTTGTTGAATTACACCTTTTCCATATGTTTTTGTTCCTAAAATTGTTGCTTTTTTATAATCTTTTAAACATCCAGATAGAATTTCTGATGCACTTGCTGTGTTTTCATTTGTTAATACAACAATGTTCATATCAATTATTGGATCTTCCTTTGCTTTTTCTATTTCCTCTTTGTTATTTTTGTCTACTGTAATTAATAATGTTTCACCTTTTGGAACTATATAGTCTGCTATTTTTAATGCTTCATCTACAAGTCCTCCACCATTATTTCTTAAATCAATTATTAGTGATTTTATTCCTTGATTTTTTAATCCTTCATATTTTGTTTTGAAGTCTTCTGCTGTTCCTTCATCAAAACTTGATATTTGTAAATATCCTATATCATTTTCTAGTTTTTCAGATATTACTGGATTTGTTGTTATTTTTTTTCTTTCTATTTCAAATTCTTTTCTTTCTTGTCCTCTTAATATTTCAAGTTTTACTTTTGTTCCTTCTTTGCCTTTTATTGCATTTGCAGCAGATGTCATATCTTCTCCTGTATATTCTACTCCATCAACTTTTACAATTGAATCTCCTGGAAGTAATCCTGCTTTTTCTGCTGGGCTTTCTTTTATAGGGGCTAATACATCTATTGTGTTTTTGTCTTTATTTTTTATCATGTATATACCTATTCCTACATAGTTTCCCATTATTTGTTCAGTATATTCTTCCATTTCTTTTGCTGGTATATATTCTGTATATTCATCTCCTAATGCTGATACATATCCAGCTATTGCACCATCTATCGCTTTTTGTTCATCTATGTCATTTAAGTAATATTTGTTTACTAGTTCTTCAATATATTTTAATGATTTTGTAAGATTGTCATCTTCTGATGAACCTTTTAGTATTGACGTTACTTTGTTTGCTCCTGTGTCTCCTGTTAAATCATATCTATTTGCAATATATATTGTTGTTAATATAAATGTTATAAATGCTGTTAATACAACTAACATTATAATTTTGTAAATTTTTTGTCTTTTTAAATATTTTTCTTCCATTTTTTTACCTTTCTATTTTTATGCACTATTACATATAATTTGCAGGATTAACTCTTGAGTCCTGTCCATAGGCTTTTGCACTATAGCTATAGCTATATGGCGATTTTCTTACTTCAAAATGTAAATGTGCTCCTGTAGAATGCCCAGAATTACCACTAAGCATTATTTTGTCTCCTTGTTTTACAGTTTGCCCTTGGCTAACTACTATTGAACCTGGTGTTCCGTGTGCATAATATGATTGTAATCCATTTGCATGTCTTATAACTACATATGTACCATAACTTGATGTTAAGTTTGCTGTGTACATTACTACACCGTCTGCTGCTGCTTTTACTGTTGTTCCAGCTGAAACTGCATAATCTATCGCTCCATGGAATTGTCCAGTTGAATAATATCCATTACAACTTATTGTTCCACCAGATAATGGTCTGATGAAAAATCCTGAACCAGCTGATGTATTTCCTGAGTTTTTTCTTAGTTCCTCTAATTGTTTTTGATATCTTATTTCAGCTTGTTTTATTTCATTTGCAACTTTTCTGTTTGCTTCTTGTAATTCTTCAATTTCCTTTTGTACTTCTTTTTCTTGTTGTGACAATTGTGTAGCATATGTCTCTTTTTCTTTCTTTAGTCCTTTTAATTTTGTATTTTCTTGCTCAGATTTTGCTAATGATGTGTCAAGTTCCTTTTTGTTTTCCTCTAATTCTACCTTTTCTTTTTCAATTTGTTCTTTTTGCTCTTTTGTATCTTTTATTAGTTGTTTATCATATTCTACTAATTCTGATGCACAAGAATATTTTGATATCATATCTGTAATACTTGTTGCCGTTAAAAATACATCTAGATATGTTGTCTTCCCAGTTTCGGACATTGTGACAAGCCTTTTTTCTAATAGTTTTTCTTGTTCATTATATTCTTCTTGTTTTTGTTGTATGTCTCTTTCTTTTGATTTTATTTTCGCTTGTAAGTCATTTACTTTTGATTCAAGCAAGTCTATTTCCGATTCAGATTCAGATATTTTGCCCATTAAGTCTTCAACTGATTTCATTGTTGCTGATTTTTGTGCTTCTAATTCATCTTGTTTCTTTTTATATTGTTCTATTAGTTGGTCGTTTTTGTCTTTTTGATTTTGTAATTGTTCTTTTTCAGATGTTGCAAATACAAATGTGCTCTGCATAATCATTATTAATGATATTGTTATTCCAAGACTTTTTAATATTTTCTTTTTCATTTCACATCATCCTTTCTTTTGATTTCAAATGTAGTCGTTCTATTATATTCTATTTTACTAATTTTTTTCTGTGTTTGCTTCGTCTTGATTATCTGATTTCTCTCCTGGTTGCTTATTAAGATTTAATAAATAGTCAAGTGGATTTACAGTTTGTCCATTTATTCTTATTTCAAAGTGTGCGTGTGGTCCTGTTGAATATCCCGTTGAGCCTACCTTTAGTATTTCTGTTCCTTTTGTTACCTGCTGTCCAGCTTGTACTAATATTTCACTCCCATGTGCATATAGTGTTTGCACTCCACCTCCATGGTCTATTATTACCATGTTTCCATATGCTTTATTGAATGTGGCTTTTGTAACTATTCCATCTGCTGATGCTACAAAGTTTGCCCCCATTGGTGCACTAATATCTACACCTGTGTGTAATTTATATGCTTTCGTTATTGGATGTACTCTCATTCCATATAATGATGTAAGTGCTGTATAACCCGGTACAGGCCACCCCATTGCACCTCCAATATAGTCTGGTCCTATGCTGTTTAATGCCAATAATCTTATTTCTGCCTCTATTTCTGATACTTGTGAATTGTATTCGTCTATTTGTGTTTGTAATTCTTGTTCTTCTTTTGTTAGTTTACTTACATAATACTCTCTCATTGTTTTTATATTTGCAAGTACTTGTGCTTTTTTCTGTTGTGTTTGTTTTTCTGTTACTATCTGTTGTTTTTTTTCTGCAAGTATTTTTTTCGTTGTTTCTATTTCTTTTCTTTGATTCTCTACAGTTTTTAATAGTTCTGAGTCATATTCTATTAATTGTTTTATGTTATAATAGTTTGACAACATTTCTGTAAAACTTTCTGATGTTAGTATTATTTCTAAATATTGCAATTTAGGTGCTTCATACATTGCTATAAGTCTTGCATCTACTAATGATTGCATTTTGTCTACTTTTTGTTGTGTTTCATTGAGTTTTTCCTCGTTTTCTTGTATTTGTTGTTTTAATGTGTCTACTTGTTGATTTATGTTAATCATTTCTTCTTGTGATTGTGCTATTTGTGTGTCTAAATCTTGTAGTTCTTGCATATTTGTTGATAGCTCATCTTGTACTACTTTAAGTCTATTGTTTGTTTCTGTTATCTGCCCTGATAATTCGTTTGATTGATTCTGTAGTCCTGTAAGGTCATCTGCGTATACACAAATACATAGACTACTTAATATTACAAATATTGAAGCTATTGCTATACATTTATTTATACGCATATCCTCTCCTTTTTAAACTTCTAAATATTTTCTCATAGAAATGCAACTTCCTATTGTTCCAATTCCAATTCCAAGCCCTAAGTATACTACTAGTATTAGTTCAAACATATCACTGAATTTTAGTAATTGCCATTGTATCATTTGCATAAATACTGTTCCTGCCATTTTGTCTGCTATATATGTATATACTAGTCCTATTAACCCTACTGATATTAGTCCTGCCATTATTCCTATTATTATTCCTTCTACTAAAAATGGCCATCTTATAAAACTGTTTGTTGCTCCTACATATTTCATTATTGATATTTCTTTTCTTCTTGCATGTACAGTTAGTTTTATTGTGTTTGCTATTATTGATGTTGATATTATTATTAGTAATACTAGTATTACTCCTGTAACTATTTTTACTCCTTTGGCTAATCTTAATACTTGTTCTATTACTTTGTTGCTTGATTCAATTTTTTTTACGTTTGGTATTTCTAGTATACTTTTTTGTACTTCATCATTTAGTTCTAGGTCTGTTAATGTAACATTATATGATGCTGAAAATATGTTTTTTTCATCATATCCATCTATTATGTCTTCTCCTAGCCATTCTTTCATTGATTCAAGTGCTTCTTCTTTTGATACATATTCTGCGTTTTTTACGCCATCTATTCCTAATATTTCGTTTCCTACTTCTTCTATTTGTGCATCTGTCGCATCATTTACAACTATTACTTTTATTTCTTGTGCTTCTGCTACATTTCCTACAAATGCATTTATGTTTTCTCCTATAATGAAGAATAAGCCAAATATTAGCATTGTCGCACACATTATTGTTAATGATGATATTGTTGACTTTTTGTTTTTGAAGGTATTACTTAATCCTTCTCCAATTAAATAACTTATTACATTAAATCTCACAATCGTACCCACCTTTTTTATCATCTTTTACTATTACGCCTTTTTCTATATGTATTACCCTTTTTCTCATTTGGTCTACTATTTCTTTTGCATGTGTTGCTACTACTACTGTTGTTCCTCTCATGTTTATTTCGTTTAATAGATTCATTATGTCCCATGCTGTGTCTGGGTCTAAGTTTCCTGTAGGCTCATCTGCTATTATCATTGATGGATTGTTTACTAGTGCTCTTGCTAATGCTACTCTTTGTTGTTCTCCTCCAGATAGCTCATTTGGATACATTTTTGCTTTTCCACTTAGTCCTACTAGTGATAATACCATTGGTACTTGTCTTCGTATATGCCTTGGGGTTGCTTTTACTATGTACATTGCAAATGCTACATTTTCGTATACTGTTTTGTCTGGCAATAGTCTGAAGTCTTGAAATACTATTCCCATGCTTCTACGTAAAAATGGTACTCTACTTTGTTTTAAAAATGTTGTGTCCTTTCCATTTATTATTATGTTTCCTGATGTTGGTTCTTCTTCTTTTAGTATTAGTTTTATTAGTGTTGATTTTCCACTTCCTGATGTTCCTACTAGAAATGCAAAGTCTCCTTTTTCTATTCTAAAACTCGCATTTTTTACAGCTTCTGTTCCTGTGTCATATCTTTTGCATACATTCTTAAATTCTATCATTTTTAATTTCCTTTCCAAAGAAATTTTTTCTACTTCCTATTTATTTTCACTCATTCATATCATATCAATAATGTTGTTTTTTTGCAATAGTTATTAGACAATTTTTTTAATGATTTTTGTTGCTTTTTCTTGTTTTATTTTGTTTATCTTCATTATTCTCTTTTTTTCTTTATTTTGTTATTTTTTGATTTTTTATATTTTAGTATTTAATAAATAAAAGATGGAAATACCTAAACTTTTGCGCTGATATTTCCATCTTTTATTTTTAGTTGTTGTCTATGAATTCTTCTATTATTTTTATTATTCTTCCCGTGTTTTGTATGTATTTCTGTGGTTTGAATTCTTGCACTTTTTTTAATGCCTCCTCCAATTCTTCTACCTCATGAATTCCTATTATATATCTTTTTTCATTAAATGAGTCTATAATGTCTAGTTGGTGGTCATTTACATGCTCATTGTATTTTTTTAGTCGTGGTACTGCTATTACTTTTTTGCCTTCTGTTATTGCACTTATTATTGACCCCACTCCACCATGTGTTATTATTAAGTCTGCTTTTTTTATTAATTCTTGTAACTTGTCTTTTGGTACTTGTGTGTGTATTTCCATGTCTTTTGATTGAAATTTTGTGTACCCTTCTTGTACTACTACTTTTTCTTTTATTGTTCCATTGTTTATGTTCTTTTGTATTTCTTCTAATAGTCTGTGGAAACTGTTATTTTGTGTTCCTAATAATACTAGTATCATTAATATATCGCACCTCCATATATTGCTTTTGGATATAGTTCTAACATTTCTTCCCATTGTACTATAAATAAGTCTGCTATTGGATATATTAGCTTACCTGTTGCTGTTTTTCTGTTTCTGTTGGCAAATGTTTCTATATATATTATTTTACTTCTAAATATTTTTCCTAAATAACACATTGGTCCTGCTGTGTGCGTTCCTGTTGTTACTATATATTGGGGTCTTATTTTGAAGTATAGATATATTGTTTTTAAACATAGATAGAAGTATACAAATATGTATCTAAATAGTTTTTGCCTTGTTCCATATGGTAGATATGATATTTTGCTTCCGTATTTTTCTTTTAGTCCTTTTGTTGTATTGTCTTTTTCTGTTATTATATGATAGTCGTATTTCTCAAACAATGGACTTAGTTGCTGTAGTTCGTTTAGGTGCCCTCCTGTGCTTGATATGAATAATACTTTTTTCTTTTTTTCTTGCATTGCTTTTTCTCCTTTTTTATGTTGTTTATAATATATCAGTATTTGGAGATAAAATCAATATTTGGTTAATATTTTTTGTTTTTTATTGAGTATGTAATTTGATTTTATTTTTTAGGTTCTTCTTCTTTGATTTCTTTTCTGATTTTCTCTATTTCTTCTTCTTTGTATCCGGTTACTCTTTTTATAACTTCATTTGTCATGTTTTCTTGTATTAGTTTTTTTATTGTTTCTACTGTATTTTGAGCTATTCCGATTGATATACCCTCTGTTTTGCCTTCTCTTCTACCTTCTTCTCTGCCCTCTTCTCTGCCTTCTTCTCTGCCTTCTTCTTTTGCCAATCTCGTTTGTACTTCTTGATCCATTAAGGCTAATGCTCTTTTTTCCACTATCTCTTGAAAATCTTTGTCTCCACTCAAATATTCTAATTCTTTTCTAGCTTGTTTAAAATATTTGTTATTTTCATACATCAT
>CAKPJC010000021.1 GCA_934162535.1 uncultured Clostridia bacterium
TTTTTTTTGACATTTTCGTACCTCTTTATTGTATTTTTTGTAATTTTATCACATTTGTTATAATTTATCTACATTTTATACAATAATATTTATTTTAAATCATTTATCCAATTTTCTAATATTTCTAACAACTCATTTATAAGATATTTTTTACCTTTTTCCATATTTATATCTTTTATCTTTTCAATTTCTTTCTTTATTCTTAATATACTATCAATATCACCTTTATAATAATTTTTTAATTCTTTCTGTTCTTTTGGAATATATTTAAAATTATGTACTATATTTATTCCCCTTATAAACTCTAATATATTTTGAGAATCACTATATTTAATATTATTTAATAATTCTTTATCATCTATACTTGAGAAGAAGCTTTTATTTCTCTCAAATTCATTTTTATCATTCTCACAATATTCTTTAAATTTTCTTCCCCAATTAGTTTGATTTAAAATTTCTTTTGATTTTTCTTTTCGATTTTTAATAACTCTTTCTCTATCATATGTCTCCCATTCTTTAAGTGTATCATAATATCCTGGTTTTTCTGTATTATATCCCAGAGTGCATGGTATAAATTCGGTAATACAGTTGTTTTTATTCTTTTTTATATTATATTCCATTAAATTAATAATATCTTTTATTATTATTTCATCATATTTAGCATATCTAATTTCTAGTAGATAACACAAAATTTTACTATATAAATCTATCATATACATATCATCTTTTATTTCATTTTTCATTTCTTTAAGTGCTTCTTCAACTTCATTATCTTTTTTTCCAAAAAAATTTGTTACAACTTCATATGGACTTCCTTTTCCATATATCATTTTGGTCTTTTTTATTATATATATCTAATACTTTCTCTATATCTTCTAAATCTATAATTGAATATTGTACTAGCTTATCAACAAATTTAAATCCTAATATTTCTATTTTATCATCTCTTATAGTTAAGTTTATCAATCCAAATGAGCCTAATAAAGTACTCCAATCATATAATTTTATGTTTCATTTATACATAATAGTTACATGTAATAAATATATTAATATATTATCTAGTAATTTATTATAGACATCTTCATCATAATTTTTATATGTAGATTTTACTTCTTCTATTTTTTCTATTATTGTCTTAAATTTAGAAATACAAATTTTAAGTGTTCTTATATTCTTATAATTAAATTTTTGCATTATTTCAATTATTTTATATTTATTATCTTTTATTATTCTTGAAATTAACTGCTCTTTTTCTTCATCACATATATAATCTAAGATTATTTCTATATTTGGATTATAATATATAACTTCGCCTATTAATTTTTCTTTTATTTCATAATATACTTTGTTTTGATATGAACTTTCCACTTCTGCCATCTTGTCTTCATTGGCAATTAATATAGTCTTTACATTTTTATGCTCTATCAATTCATTTATATACCCTAATAACTCTGTAATAGAAATCATACATCTTTCTAAATCATCAAAAATAATAATATATTTAGAAATTTCTTGGAACATTTTAATTAAATCCATTATAGAATCTTTTTTTTCTAAAGAATTAATATAAGTTTTGGCTCCATTTATCAACATTTTCGAAGTTTTTCTTTCATTATTAATTAATATACCGTTTTCTATTATAGAATAAATTATTTTATTTTCTAGCTGAGTTATATCTTTTATTCCATACAATGACATATATATTATTCCTTTATATCTGCAAGTTTCCTTTATTTCTTTCTGTAACTTTACTTTTAAACTATTTTTTATGAAAAATGTTTTTCCTACACCCCATTTGCCATCAATTAATATGGCATATTCCGTATTTTCTTTTCTTATATATCTTAATATTAATTCGCAAATTTCTTCATCCGTTATATATATTTCTTTCTTTTTTTCTCTTATATGTTCATCTAATTTTTCTTCTAATTCTTTATCCATTTTTTACCTCCATTTTATATTTTTATATCATACATAATTTAAAGCAACAACAAAATCTAACATTATTTTCTATATATCTTGCAATTAATAATAATCTAAGCTTAAATACACAACCAACTGGAGGTGATAATATGAATTCAAAGACTATACTATCTCTATATAATGGAGACTATTCTTGTATTGAAAGAGCTATACCTAAAGATTCCAAATATGCTAAAGCTTTGTCTAAATGTACTGATTTGCAAGAAAAATTAGCTCAATTAGTGGATAAAGAAACCTTTTCGTTAATAGAAAAAGTTTTAGAATATCAAAGTGAATTATCTGCTATTGAAATGGAAGAAGTATTTACAGAAGGATTTTCTCTGGCTGTATCTTTACTGCTGGAAGCAATTTCAAAGGAATAATGTACCCCCTCCCCCCTCCTATTTCCCGAAAGTTTTTAAAGCACTCCCCTCGCCGTTCCCCCTTTTGGCTTTGTAGAGATTAGAGGCGGGGTGATCTTTATTTTTTCGGTATGTATTTTTTTATTTATATTTCAATACTTATAGATAATAACTACCGATTATCACACTAAAAATAGATTAGTTACTTCAAACTAATCTATAAAATTATTTCATATCATATTCCCACAAACTCAATTTACCTTTTGCTTCTATTGGCTCATCAAATACTTCTACATTTTCTAGCTGCCAACCATAATTTTCTTTAAAAGAACTATCTGTGTATATATCTTTATTTTCTTTTAATAACATCGCTTTAAATTCTGGTGACATTTTCACACAATCTACTAATGTTACTTTTCCTAATATTTTTCCTGCTGGCAAATCTTCTGGAATATATTTTGATAATCTTTTTATTGCTTCTTTATCTATTCCTTTTCCCGCATGAATTAGTAAATCTCCTCTATATTTAGTTTGCCAACTTCTAAATTCAAATCTTTTATTACCCTGCATTATTAATGTTGCCCAAGGTTGCTTTATAGTTAATACTTTCATATTTTTCTCTCCTTAAGTATTTCCTTAAATAATTCTCTAGTATTATCATATGTAATTGTTTCAATTGCCTCATCGAAATCTAACCATTTTATATCATTCACTTCACATCCCTGTGCTTTTATCTCTCCACCTATACATTTGGTAATAAATAATACTACTTGTTTTAGTTTTCCTTTATCTGTTACATATTCCATTGTATATCTTTTATTAGCATCAATTTCTACATCTAAATTTGTTTCTTCTTTTACCTCTCTAATTGCAGTTTCAATCTCTGTTTCATTTTTTTCAACATGTCCTTTTGGAAATCCCCAATGCCCTTTTGTTTGCTTGATTAATAGTACTTTATTATCCTTTGTTATAATGCATCCACAAGATTTTTCCCTTTCTTTATTAGTTTTTTTATTTAATCTCTTATCTAATTCTACTTCTGCTTTTTTCACGAAATAATTATCTGTATAAATTGGTATCTCAATTTCATTAATTTTTTTAATTAATTTTTCTATAGTATCTAATTCCTTGTTTTCTTCAGTTTCTATTTCTATTAAATTATCTCCATTTTTTATATCTTTAATTGCTAATTGAAATCCATCTTTTTCGTATACTACATCATCTTCTTTTATATTCATAATTTCTTTGTACCCTATTGCTTTTAATAATTTCTTAGCATCCTCTATTTCTAGAATATCACAATTAACAGCTTCTTGATTTAATATATTGCCAGACTCATCAAAGTTTTTGATTTTAAATGTTATTAGTTTTGTTCTTCTATTTGACATCTTCCCTATAATATCTCTTACTAATACTGCTTTAGATAAAATATCTCTTGTATTTATCTTATCTAAATCCACTTCTTCAGGTATGAAATATGTATCATCCATTGAAAATTTGTCTATTATTTTGAATCCTTTTTCTTTTACTATCTTATAGAACTCATTTAATTCACATTTAATTTTTACTGTTATTTCATTACTCTCTTTTAAACTCATCTTATTCTCCTTTCTATTTTTTCTTTGCTATCACATTAAATATATGCCAATGCTTCATTTTGCCTAAACCAGTAGTTCCATCTTTTTCAACTTCTTTAAACTCTATAATCTCAAAATCTTTAAATAATTCTATTACCTGCTCTTTTGTTAAAAAAGTCATTTCTTCTTTTGTACTTTTCCATTCATCGTTATTTCCGAAGAAATTACCGACGAAATATCCATCTTTTAAAATGCTATCATTTATCTTATTCCATAATTCTTTAAAATTATTTTTATTGCAGAATGGGAGACAATAATTAGCTACAATTAAATTACTTTTTTCTAATTCAAGGCTTTCAAAATTTTGATTTTGGAATCTAAATTTTTCTAACTCTTCATTATTTAATCTTTCAGAAATTCTTTCTTCAACACTTTCTCTATCAATTGCAAGTACATTCCAGCCATTTTTTATTAAATATACTGTATCATTTCCAGCACCACAACCTAGTTCAATTGCTTTACCTGGATTACATTTTACTTCTTCAATCAAATATTGCACATTGTTTCTAGGCTTTTCCGATTCTGTATTATCATAATATTTTTCAATATTTCTCATATTATCAAATCCCTTTATAATTCAAATTTATATAACTTTTCACCATTGTTTAAATTTTTTATAAATTTAGCACCAAATTTTTCATAATAATTATTTAAGTCGGTTTTTAAGAATATTTCTTTATAATTTCTTCGCCTGCTTTCTTCTAGAATTGCATTATTCAATATTTTTGAATATCCATTTCCTCTATATTCCTTTTTTACATACATTGTTGCATACCAAGGCGTTAAATTTATGCACTCATCACAATCATTTGGAAATATTGAAATAAATCCAATTAATCTATCATTACTTAACAATATTAATTTGCAAAAGTCATCATTTTTTAAGTTACTTTTTATTTGCTCTATTTTTTTAACAATTCTATTTTCCTTATCCTTTTCTTTATTATCCGCCCATTCTTCATATTCCAAAATGGCAACTTCTTCTAGAAACTCTAATTTGTTTAAAAGATTATATACTTCAACCATATGAATCACCTCTATTGTTCTGGAATTTGTTCTCCACAATTATACCACTTCCTGTGAATTATTGAAATACATTTCCTATTAAAACTTGCCTAGCTGTGCCAAGTTTTTCCCTAATTGTGACCAAAATGTGACAATTTTGCCCAAAAATGCAAAAAAAAGCACCTGCCAAAATCTAGCAAATGCTTCATTTTATTATATTTTCCGAGTCTAGTATCAAATTATTGGTATCCGGGTTATGAGCGAAGTAACAAAAAGTCCCACTCAAACCTGATATAATATTTAAAATTTGACGGATATAAATATTAAATATAAGAGGAGTGGGACGTATGAAAAGTCCATACTCAGATAGTTTAGCACACTCAACATGGGAATGCAAGTACCATAATATTGTGTTATGAATAATTTATGATATAATCACCCTATAAAATTAACTTATATCAATATCAAATTTAAATAATAAAAGCCTCAAATCCAACGATTCTGTTCAGGCAATTATACAGCAATTTATTTATTATAATTGTCTAAAGAGCGAAAGATTATCGGCTTAAGAACTGTTATATTTATAGTACACAATAAAACCTGTGACTATTCAAGGGGTGAACAAGCCACAAGTTAAAATTTTTTTTTTTGGGTGTCCTAATTAAAAATTATTGACATGGCTTTTAAAGTTTTTTATTTATAAAAATTTTATTTTTTCTCATAATTATATATTCCTGTAATTCACATTACATATTATATATGCTACTACTTTTTATATATTTTTTATATTCTTCCATATTAGGAACTTTTATTTCTTTTAAATCAATGTCATCGCCAAAATAATATTCACCACTGTTGCACATTACAATACATGATATATTACTTGATTTATCAAAATCCCCATCCCAATTTTCATATCCTATTTTTATTCCAATTAACGGTATTCTATTTACTTTTGTGCCTCCCCATTCACCCGATTTAACTTTTAGATGCCAAGCAAAATCTTGATTAATTTGAACCAATCCAACATCAAAAGAAGTAAAGGAAATCCAACCTAAATATAAATTATCTTCCTTTTTCCACTTTTTAAAAACAGAATCTTTAAGATTTCTATCACAAGAAGCTATAGCAATCGCTTGCTCTTTTGTTACATATCCTTTTTTTATTGTTTCATATTTAATTTTTCTTTCCATTAAATTCACCTCTACTAAATATTTTTTCTTATTGACCTTTCACAACACTCTTTATATATTTAACAAACATTTCAATTTCTTTTCTATCAAAAATAATAAAATATTTTTGTTCTATATATGGCTCCATCTTTGACAGTTAAATTTATTTCTTTATGCTTTTTAGCTTACCATCTAATAGTCTTTCTAGTTCTTTTAATAATTTATCCACTTTTAAAGATGTCATTAATTCACCTTGACTAAAACAAGCATTATTCACTTTTATTTTTATATTTGCCCAATTTTCATCGTCGTCCTGCCCTTGAACATATTTAGTTATTCCAAACTCGAAATATGTAGCATTCAATATTCATTTTAATATTTTTTACTCCAAAACTACAATATTTGTTTTAAGTTTGCTAGTTTATCCCCTCTAAAAGTCATCTTTAATAGGCATGGAGAATTTATGGGAAGTTCATTATCCTCATATTCAAGATTTAATCTTTTATTTACTTTGCAAAAACTTAACAAATAGAATTTTATTGCTCCTCCATGGCTTATAACAGCTATCCTCTTTCCTTTGTATCTTTCTAGTATCTCATCAAAAAATTCATTCATCCTTTTATTAGTATCTTTTGCACTTTCACCATCACGAGTTTTAAATTCTGGAAAGGCTAATTGTTCACGAGATGGATCTCGACTCTCTTTGTCATTCATAAATTTCGCTAGATCATCTATGTTTCCAAGTTTTCTTTCACCTAGTCTTTTATCTATGTTATATTGTAAACTGTTTTTATATGCTATATATTTTGCAGTGGCTTTTGCTCTTGTGTAATGACTTGTCCAAATACTATCTAGGTTTTGTAATTCTATATTTTCACTTAATTTTTTAGATTGTTCTTCTCCTTCTACTGATAATATTTCTTTTTCATTAATTATTTGAGAGTCTTCATTTGTATTTCTAATACCATTTTCATCAACAGTTTCTGCATGTCTAATTAAATAAATAACAGTTTCATTCATCTAAACTAACTTCTCCCTTCTTATTTTTATATTATGTCTTTGTTTAAGAATTTGTAAATTACCACTAAAGTTCAAACTTCGCCTAAATATTCTAATTTATTTTTCAAATTATATATTTGCATATTTTTGTTCTTATGAATTCAAATTCTACAATTCCATATGTGTAAGCAAACCTTTTATTAAATCTTCTATTCTCCCATAATTTGCTCCTATTCTTTTTTTATTTTATTTGCTCTAAATTACTAGTTTATTTTTTCTAAAAGTCATCTACCTTTTTTACAGTAAATAAATTTTGATTGCTTTAGCATCTTTATATATTAATTTCTCTTTCCGATATCTTACTTGCAAAATATCTATCGTGTGAAACAAATAATATAGTCCCTTTATAATCTTTTAGATTTTCCTCAAGCATTCCCCTTGTTGAAATATCTAAATGATTAGTTGGTTCATCTAGTATTAAAAAATTGGTTTCTTTAATTACTAACTCAGCAATTAAAAGTCTAACTCTCTCTCCACCAGACAATTCTTTTAATCTTTTGAATACATTCTCTCCATAAAACATATATCTAGCCAAAAAAGTTCTAGCTTCTGTTTCAGTACCTCTATAGTCTTTTAAGAAATACTGTAGTATTGTATCAGATTCATTATTGAATTTTATCTCCTGAGGAATATAACCAATTTTCACAGATGGATTTATTTTTATCTCTCCACTAAAGTCTTTATCTTTTCCTAAAATAATTTTTATCAGTGTTGATTTTCCTGCTCCGTTTTTACCCTTTATTTGGACTTTTTCTCCTCCATATACTTCCATATTAAAATTTTTTAATATTATATTTTCTCCGTAACTTTTATTTAATTTTTTTATAACCAATATATCTTTTCCTGTCTTGCAACAAGAATCAATTTTAATTTGAATCTTCTTATCTACTCTTTTCTCTAATATTTCTATTCTCTCTAGTCTTTTTTCTATTGATTTAGCTCTTTTAAAAAACATTTCATTTCCTGCAAGTCTACCAAATTCTCTAAGCTTTTTGATGGATTCTTTCATTTTCTCTATCTTCTTTTGTTGAGTTTTATACATTTCAAATTCTGCTAATATTCTTCTACTATTATGTCTTCTCGTTCTTCTTCATACACTTGCTTAAGAAAACCTATAGTAGAGCCCTTTCTTATATTTACATTCCGAGAATCTTGTTTTTCAGTTCCACTAATTATTTTTAAAATAGTTGATTTTCCTGAGTCATTCTCACCTATTAATGAAATTCTTTCTCCTGTTTTTACCTCAAAGTTAATTCCATCTAAAACATTTTTTAGTCCATAATTCTTTTTTACATTATTTAATTCTATTTCTATCATTTTTTATATCTCCTTACCTTATTATTTTTTTAAGAATAACGAGATATATTTGCTATAAACTCAACTATTACAACTCTATAGCAATTATCTCGTTGTAATAGTTGCACAACCGAAGCCTCTATATTTGGTTTCCTCCATTAATTTTTGTACTTTATTCATTATTTTTCCTCCAAAATTATTTTGCTTTATATATTTTACCACAATTTCACAAATTTGTGAATATTCACTGCTAAAGCACAAATAATAAGGACATAACTAATATGTCCTTATACATCCTATTTATTTTATATTTGATTTTTCTCTAAAATCTTCTATTCCATTAATCCAGTCATAACTAATATTATCATTGATTGCATCAAAGTGTTTCCTTGAACACACAATTTTTATTTTCTCCTTGTCAGTCAAATCTTCCCACATCTTTTTCCACTTTGTTTCAGCTACAAAGTAAGTTATATTATTATTATTATTTTTGTAAACAATTATCCAGTCAGGAGAATAATTCTCAATTGGATTCTCAATAATGAAACTTCCTTTTTTTATCTTAGAATACATTAACACATTTGGATTACTGTCAAGATAATCTGCAAACTCCATCTCACCATCACTGTCAGTTACAAAGTACTTACATACTGCTCTATGATTTTCCTCATTTGACATGTATACGTTTTTGCCAATTTTTGATGATACTATTTCATTAATTAAAAACATATTTGCACAGGTAATATTATTTCTTTCATTAATGGCCTCATATTGAATATTGTCCATATTTTTATAAAATTGTATTTGTTTTTGGTAATTGATAATTTTTATTAGTTTGTCAATATTATCTTGTTTCTGATATAAACTTGGATCTCTTGACTGCATCATTAGTTTTATTACATTCTCTCTCGTAAAGTTGGTTTTGTTTACAATATAATTAATTATTTCAACAAATGACCTTATATTTATAGTTTTTTCTTCCAGTTTATATCTGACTTCTGCTCCTTTCGCTTCTTTTATAGTAAAACCTTTTTCTCTGTTACTGCTGTCTACAATCCCAGTTTTTTCCACAACCTCTAAATCCTTAGATTTTATCTTTATATCAGCTTCCATCAATATATCATTAATTAATTCATTTTCATCGTATTTTACTTGATATACGGTTCGTCTATTAAGTTTTTCTTCAATATCTTTCATCATTTTTTTGAAATTTTCTTCATTAACATATTTATTCCATCTATTTTGTACAGTATCATCATCATTTATTAGATAATTTTTAATAACATTGCTTTCTTTATCTGTCATTACTTCAATAAGTGCATTTATTATTCTATCTTTGTTTCGATTTAATTCTTTGTTCTTGAATACATATGTTTTTATACTATTGATTTTATTTTTGTCCATTGTATTGTCAGATTTAATAAATCCACCTCTTCTTAATTCATCATGTAATATTCTGAAAAATCCAGCAGAAAGATTCTCTTCTATTTTTTTCTCTATTTTTAATTGGATGTTTTTTGCATCATCAATTGTAATTGCGTCTTTGTTATAGTTCATTTCTTCATTAAATTCTTTTTGTAGACTTTCTGCAAATTCTTCATATTCTTCATTTGCTATAACTGTTAATTCATTTATGTTTTCATCTCTTTTTATATCATTGTCCTCTCCACTTCCACGGGCTAGTCTCAAACCTCTACCTATTTCTTGTTTTTTTCTTATTTCTGATTTTGATTGTCTTAAAAAACATAATTGAAACACATTTGGATTATCCCATCCCTCTGATAATGCTGAATGGGCAAATATAAATGATATTGGTTCATCTAATTGTATTAGTTTTTCTTTACCATCTAGTATTTTCTTTATTCCTCTTTGAATATCTTCTCTCGTTTTCTCTGTATCTTTTATATATGTATTTTCATCCATTAATACTTTTTTGTTTTTGTCAATTGCAAAATATCCTTCATGAATTTTTTTGGCATTTGATAAACTTGGCATTTCTTTTATTAATGTTAAATATCTATTATCACTATTTATGACTTCATTATAGGCTTCCTCGAATTTCTGTGCATAAATTCCTAATGTGTTTTCTTTGCTATAATCTCTGTATTTTGCAACTTCGTCAATAAAAAATAAACTTAACACTTTTACATTTTCTTTTAACATTTCTATTTGCTTGTCTAGGTGCTTTCTTATTGTTAATTTCATTTGAATCTTTACCATGTCTTCTTCATATACATTGTAATTGTTTTCTCCTTCTTGAAATGCATATGTGTCTTCAATAAGATTGCTATAAAAATTTGTTTTTATTCCCTTAAATTTATGTGGTGCATTTATTATTCTGAATTCCTTGTATTGGTCTAAATGTGTTTTCTCATATAAGTCACATGGTCTGTCAATATTTATTTTATTTAGTTTAACTATTCCTCCATTTTCTTGCAATATTTCAACCGTTGCAGATAAATCATTGTTAAATTTTATGTATCTAAAATATGGGTAACTTTTGTCTATATTTCCATAAATCGTTGATACTCTTATTTTTTTTACTAGATGTTTTTTAAATGCATCAAATGAGTCTAATTTATAAATTAGGTTAAAATAGTTTGTGTGTGTTGCTGAATACATAAAAGTAGCTAAAGGTTGTAAGTCTTCTATTGATTTTAGTGCTTTACTTTTTCTTTTATCTGTTCCAATTATTTTTTGTGGCTCATCTATAAATACTATTGGGTTGGTGTTTTTTAATTCGTTCCAATAGTTTTTTCCATCTTCTTTTGAGTTCTTTATTATGTTAGTTGATTTGTCAAATGCTTGGTAATTCATTATTGCTATTTGAAATTCATTTCCTAAAGATATGAATGATTCTAGTTTTGATAATGTTTTTTTTGAGTCATATTCAAAATAACAATGTGTAATGTCCAACCCATCATATAGACTCATAAAATGTTCTCTTAATTGCCAAATACTTTTTACAACTCCCATTCTTATCGGAATAGATGGAACTACTAAAATAAATTTTGAAAATCCATATTTCTTGTATAGTTCAATCATTGTCCTCAAATATACATAGGTCTTTCCTGTACCTGTTTCCATTTCTATTGTGAATTTTCTGTCTGGTAATAATTCTTCATCCCAAAATCCTACATTGTTTTTAGGGTCTTTTTGAATCTTCGTCAAGTTTTCCTTCATTTTTAATGGTGTTATATTTAATTCGTTTCTGTACATTCTTATTGTATTGTCATTGTCTATCCTGTCTTGCCCCTCAAATAAATTCACTACACTATTTATAGCATCTATTTGATATTCAAGATTTGGTTCAAATCTCCACTTTTTCACTCTCTTTTATCATTCCTTCCTCAAGGTAAAAGCCTAGCCAAAAATATTTGTTAAAATATTTTTGACTTTTATCTCATAATTAAATAAATTCTACTCTATATGATTTTTCATTATTATATTCTTTTTGAAGATTAAGTCTTATCATTAAATTTTCTTTTATCTCCAAACTATCTTTTCCTTTGAAACTGCTATCTCTTAAATATAATTTTGCAAAGTTCATGTTAGATAATTTATCTACAATTTCTTTTGTTATTTCATCTTCTAAACATACTATTATAACGTCATTTACACTATATGTTCTATTTCCTATCTCTTCTATTCTATTGATTTTAGCTGATAATGGCATTCCATAATATCTTAATAAAAGCTCATATACAATATCAATGTCTTTTGCACCTTCATTAAAATCTTGCAATAACATTTCTTTCTCTATATCTGTTGTATTTAATATGTAATCATTGATATTTTTTTGGTAATCTTCCTTTTCCCAGTTTATGTTTGTTTCATCTAGTTTGAATAATTTGAATCCATAGTCGATTTCAGCATTTTCTTCTTTTTTTATTTTTTCTCCAGCTCTTCTAATTCTTTCTTTTCCTATTTCTGTTATATATAATGGCTTATTAATCTTTTTTAAATATTCAATCGCAATATTTTTCGTTTTTGAATTTATAGTATTTTCTTTATTGCTTAAATCATCTTGTAATTGTACTGCAATATATTTAATATTATTATTTTTGTTTTCTGCATTTAGTTGCATAATTGCGTCCATTGTTGATGATGACCCTGCAAAAAAATCTAGTACTGTTGTTTCTTCTTGCTCTCCACAAATTCCTCTTATTAACTCTTTTAATAATTTAGTTGGCTTTGGAGTGTCAAAAGGGATATTTGCTTCATCTACTTCAAATAGCTCTGCTAATTCCTTTTTGGCTGAATTCATTGAGCCAACTCCTTCTAAAATTGTTTCAAAATAAAAGTCTTTTTCTTCGTTTTCAAAAATCTTTAGGGCTGGAATTCCATCTCCATTACTTGGATAATAAATTCTATTGTCTTTTTCATATTCAAGATATTGCTCTTTTGAGAAAAAGAAGTTTCTTGTTATTTTTCTTCCACTAGGAGTCGTAATTGTATAATAGTTTTCGGAATTCTTGTCTTCTTTTTTATGTCCTTCTTGGAATGATATAATTCCCTGTTTATAAGCTCCTCTAGGGTCATTGTCTGGATTTGTATATTTGTTTAACCAATTTGGCATTTTCTTTATTTTTCCAAATTCCGTTTCTTCTCTATCTTTAAATGCTACAACAATATATTCGTGTATTCTTTTGGTCGTTGTTACTATTTTTGCATTAGAGTTTCTATCATATTTTGGATCTATTTTTTTCCATATTACTGTTTCTACATTGTCATGCCCAAATATTTCTTCTAATATCTTTTTTAAGTTGTCTACTTCATTATCATCAATACTTACACACATTACTCCATCTTCTTTTAGTAGCTCATGTGCAATTTTTATGCGTGGATACATCATGTTTATCCAGTTTGAATGATATGCATATGCGTCTTTTGTATTTTTATACATATTGTCTTTTAATATGTTTATGTTTTTTTCACCATCTTCTGTTATACTAAGTTCCTCTTGACTTTCTTTGCTATTCTTTTGGAATTTGTCTGAATATATGAATAGGTCTGAACCTGTATTATATGGTGGGTCTATATATATCATTTTTATTTTATTTGCGTAGTTATTTCTTAATAATTTTAGTACTGGTAAATTGTCTCCTTCTATATAAATGTTTTGTGTTGTTTCACTGTCTTTACTTTCTTCTGGAAAATATTTAAGTGTCATTCCATTTATTCCACTCATAGCCTCTCGTTTTGTTTTTTGCTTTCCTATCCAGTTGAATTCGTATTTTTCGTCAACTGTTTCTTTAAATTCGCCTAATTCGCTTTTTAATTCTTGAAAATCCACTTTTCCATCTTTTATTACATTTGGAAAAATTTTTTTTAATTTTTCAATGTTTTGATTTCTGCTTCCTTCAATCTCTTTATTAATAAATTTTTGTTCCATTTTTGCCCCCATGATAATTTATTATTTCTTGTTTTCCTTTGCTGTAATAATATCACATTTTATTGATTTTCTCAACAAAATGTGGTAATTTAACTCTTTTACTTTTTTAATTTTGGCTTTAAATAAATTAACTCAGTAACTAATATAATTACTGAGTTTAATTTTTGGTTGCGGAGGCAAGACTCGAACTTGCGACCTTTGGGTTATGAGCCCAACGAGCTGCCAACTGCTCCACCCCGCGATGTCTGACAAAATTATTATAATACATATGAGTATGTTTTGTCAATACATTTTTGAAAAAAAATGGTATTGGAAAGAGAGACTTTGAATTTTCAAAGTCTCTCTTTCCAGTTAGCTAAGAGTGGTATTTTATTGATTCGTACTACTTAATCCAAAGTGCAGCACGGAATCCACATGCGTCACTTTCGTAGTCTTTCTTTACCAGAGTACGAGTAGCAACTGATGGAGTTTTAGAATACACGTCGAAACCGCGAACAACGACCTCATCACCTTCAACGGCTCTTTCCTGCGTAATTTCGCTTACATTTCCCGCGAAGTCGTAAATAGCATTCGTACTCCATTCTTCTTCTTTGCCGGTTTCCCGAACCTTCTCATCTGACGTAAGGAAGTTCTTCCAGTGATTCCCCCAATAGGAAGAATCTCCAATAATGTCCTCCATACTTCTTGCCTTGGTTTCAATAAACCATTCCAGAACACTGTCGTATTCTGCTCCGTATGTAAGGTGCGACTTCACATCGTCCCTGTCAACCATATAAGATGCATATTTAATCGCATCTTCCTGGCTTACCATTATCCAAGGTTTTTCTCCTCGGACAGAAACCTGTCCGATTCTCATTCTCCAAGAAATGTTGTATCTGGAAATATAGAATCCTCCATATTTCTGGACACTCTCTTCCTGCATCAAGAACTCCTCAGTTCTTGGGTCAGCAGTTTTGCTGATGTCCATGCCTCCAGTCCAATTTCTCCTTCCAAATTTGGTACCACACGATACCTGTTCGTCAATATTGATTGAAGAAAGAGACTGTACAGGAATCCATACAAACTGGCTTCCATCATACTTTCTTACGATGACGAATCCTGTGTCCCAGTTTCCTTCTAAATGATAGAATCCATCCGGAATGGGAGGATTCATGTAATTAGCAAGAGCATTCTTGCTGTTGGTTCTCACTGATTCACTTTCCTTTTCGTTTTCCTTTTTCATCATTGCTTTGATGATAAGGGTCTGATTTTCTACCTCCTCTACGGAGAAGTTGATGCCTTCTCCTGCCTCAAGTATTAACTTGCCGTACCGACTTTTCATTTGGAATACCTCCTTTTAAGTATTTCCCGTCGGTTTACAAATAGCCTCTTTGCTATTATGTCAACTATTCTATCATATTTTTTTTGTTTTTGCAATAGTTTTTTACACTGTTATGTATTTTTCTAGTTCTTTATACTTATTTTCTCCTATTCCACTAACATTTTTTATGTCATCTATTACTTTAAATTTACCATTTTCATTTCTATAATTTATTATTTTGAGTGCAAGTGAAGGTCCTATTCCTGGTAAAGTTTCTAGTTCTGTTTGTGATGCATTATTAATATTTACTCTACTATTCTTCTTGATATTTTCTTTTGCCTTTACCTCTGCACTATTTTCCGATGATGTATTCTCATTATCACTTTCATCTGCACCACTTATAATATGCCTAAATCCATCATTATTTTTTAATTCATCTTTACTCGGAATATTTATTTTTGTACCATCTTCTAACACATATGCTAAATTAATTTTTGAGATATCTGCTTTATCTGTTATTCCTCCTGCTGATTCTATTGCATCAACAATCCTGCTCCCTTCATTTAAAATAACTACTCCATTATTGTTTACCTCTCCAGCAACATATACATATATTTTATTACCTGTTGATATTTGCTCAATGCTTTCTTCTTCTGAATCGTCTACCTCTAGGGTTTCCGTTTCATTTATTTCGTCTTTTTCTTTCTCTTCCCTGGTATTTTCTTCTTGTTGTTCAATACTTTCCTCATATTGTTTCTCATTAATAATTTTTTCTATTGCTAGTCCTACAACGGCTATACATAAAGCTATAATAACCACAATTATTATATTTTTCTTACTAAAATTCATGTTTGTACTTCCTTTCTGCCCCCATTGGATTTATAATTAATATGTAAAATAACTTGAAATAAAAGTTTAAATAATGTATTATAATAACACAATAAATAAAGGAGATTATAATAATGAAATTAAGATATAAATTTTTGCTTATTTTTTTAGTACTCGTATTACTAATAACTATTACTAATTGTCAAAGCATTTCTTATGCTGATAATTTAACAGACAATAGTATTTCAAATTATACAGTTCCATCACAAAATAATTTGTCATTATATTCTGAGGCTGGAATTTTAATAGATTCAAAAACAGGTAAAGTTTTATATGGAAAAAATGAAAATGTCAAAATGTTTCCTGCAAGTACTACAAAAATACTTACAGCTATAATTACAATCGAAAATTGTAACCTATCTGATAAAGTCACTGCTAGTAGAGAAGCTATAATATCAATCCCACCAGGATATTCTAATGCTGAAATTCAGCCTAATGACACTATCTCTGTACAAGACTTACTTAATGTTTTTCTTATTCATTCTGCAAATGAAGCTGGGTATATTTTAGCTGAACATATATCAGGCAGTATAGAAAATTTTGCCAATCTTATGAATGAAAAAGCAAAAGAAATTGGATGTACTAATACACATTTCACAAACCCAAGTGGAATTCATAATGAGAACCATTATTCAACAGCATATGATATGTCGTTAATTGCTCAATATTGTATGAAAAATGAAACTTTTAGAAAAATCGTTTCTACTCCTTATATAACTTTTTCACCATCTGAAGGTAAACAGCTAAAATTTTACAATACAAATGATCTAATAATAAATACAAGTAAATATTACTATAAATATGCTATAGGTATAAAAACAGGATATACAAGTCAAGCAAAAAACTGTTTAATTTCTGCAAGTTCAAAAGATGGTCTTGAGTTAATTGCAGTAATTCTTGGGGCAGCACATTCAGAAGAAGTCAGTAGTACAAGATATATTGATACTATAAATTTGTTTAATTACGGATTTGATAATTATAAAAGTACAGAAATCTTAGCAAGAAACAGTGTTATTAAGAATGTCGAGGTTGAAAATGCTACAAAAGATACTAAAGATTTATCATTGCTTGCCAAAGATACAATTAGTGTTCTAGTACCAAAAAACATTAATATAGATATATTAGAACCTTCTATAGAGATAAATAATTTATCTGCTCCAATTTCTGAAGGAGCTGTTGTTGGAAAAATAACATATAATATTAATGGAGAAAATTATTCTACTGATTTAGTTGCTGGAAATTCTGTAATAAGGTCTGATATTAAAACTTTAATAGTCCAAATCGTACTTGCAATATTGTTTTTATGTATTTTAACTAAGTTGTTAAAAAAGAAAAAATAATTTTTTATAATATACCAGGAAAATATATTTCCTAGTATATTATTTTTATATTTTATTTATAGTCATTTCCAATTATTATTGTCATGTCTACTTTGCTTGAACTTACCGAACTTGCTGATATATTTCCTACTCCTAATATTCCTTTTATATCTTTTTCAAATTTTCTACTTATATCTGTTTTATTAATTATTGTTGTTTTTCCTGTTGATGTTGTTTTATTAGTTTTTGTAACTTTATATCCTCTATTCGTTAAGTCTTTTTTTGCTTTTGCTAATAATTGTTCTGACCCTGAACCGTTTAATAGTTCAATTTTAACTTTTGATGTTTCTGTTTTACTTAATTTTGTATTAGTATCTCCTGTTTGCTCTTCTGTTATTGCTTCTGTAGTATTTGATGTATTTGTATTTTCATTAGATGTTTCACTTGAATTTTCTGTTGTATTTCCCTCGTTTTCTGTATTATTTGAAAAATACAATTCTTGTACAAGTGCTTGTACTTCTTTTTTATTCACTTGGTAAAACCATAGTTGTTGTGAACCTAGTCTTGCTGATTCTCCTGGTAAATATTCACTTCTCATCGCCTCTACATCAACATTTACTGCATATGGCACATAGTCTTTCATAACTTCTATTGGTATATTTGTTTCAACATATTTATATGCAATATCTATTATGTCTTTTACTTTAAATATATTTTTTGCTTTTATTGTTTGTTTTACTGTTTCCATAATGAATGTTCTTTGTGTTCTCATTCTACCTATATCGTCTTTACCCCATTCGGCTGGGTATCCACCAATGTATTTTCCATTTTTGTCTTCGTCACCATGTCTATATCTTAGTAATTGTTCTGCTTTGTTTCCATCTATTTTTTGCATTCCTTCTTTTAAATCTATATGTAAATCTTGTGAAGTGTCTGTATATTTCATGTCTGTTGGTACATAAAAGTCTACTCCACCTATAGTATCAACTAATTTGATTAATGCTTGATTATCAACTACGACATAATATTTTGTATCTAGCCCTGTGATTCTGTTTACTGCATCTAATGTTTTTTGTGGACTTTTTTGATACAATGAATTTATTTTATCATATGCATTTGCAGAGCTTTCACTTTTTCCAACAAATGTGTCTCTAGGTATTGATAATAGTGATGATTGCTGTGTTTTAGGATCATATGTTCCCAATATTATTGTATCTGTAAGCTTTCCTCCATTGTCTGTACTTACTCCCATTACTAAAACTCGTATTGGGTCTAAATCTTTTAGGTCTTCTTCACTATTTCCAGTTAGTGTTAATAGTACTCCTTGAAGTCCCCCTCCATTTTTCTGGATTTTATATGTAACAAAACATACTAGTATTACTAGAATTAATAATAGTACTAATAATATTCTTTTTAATACTTTCGATTTTTTCTTTGTTTCTTTATTATTTTCATTTTCTCTTTCGTTTCTTCTTCTTCTTGACAATTTCTATACCCCCATTTTTTCTATTTGACTATTTTACTATAACAAATTTATTTGTTTTTTTCAATATCTATTGTATTTTTTTATGTTTTTTCACAAAAAATTCACATTTTATTTCAATATCATAACTTTTATATAATAGGATAGTATCATTTCCTATTATATAAAACCTAAGCGACAAATCTATAGGTGATTTATCGCTTTTTATCTAGAAAATTATACTTAATAATATATTGTTATTGTAGAAGAATTTTGTAATAAATGAATTTGTTATTGCATCTGATAGTGTTGTATTTCCTGTTGTATATATAATAAAGAACATAATTGCTAATACTACATATATTATTAATAATGATTTTATTAGTCCATATAATATTCCACCTACAGTGTTAAATTGTTTTAGTATTGGTAATTCTGTTATTAAGTCTGCAACAAGTGTTAGTACTATTAGTATTAATCTTGAAATAATAAATAGTCCTATTATTACTCCAATGTTTATAACTTTATTTGCAATTACTCCTGCTGATTCTATGATTATTTCATTTTTGGTTTTATTAACTGCGTCATCAACATAGCTTTCCATGTATTTCATAAGTCCATTGTCCTCAGTTTGCTCTTGTTTCTCTTCATTTACTGTAAAATTTTCTATTATTGTTTTTTTAATATTGTCATCTATTGTTGTATTATTTATTATCACTGATGATACTGGTTTATATAATATTAATGCGATTATTACTGAAAGTACTACTGCAATCAAACCAACAGCTAGTTTTACAAGCCCTTTTTGATAGCACATATATATATTTCCTAATATTATTATGGCTATTATTATATCAAATACTATTCCCATAATATTTCCTCCTTTTTATAATACTATTATTTGTATTTTATCTCTGTAAATTATTCCTACAATACTATTTGTCATCACAACGTCACTTATTTCTTTATCAGAAACATATTTTTTTAGTAAAATTCCATATGAGTCTATTACATATAAATCTGTTCCACAATTCATTGCTAATTTTCCTTCAGTTGTTACTATTGATTTTGTTACATCTTCTACTATATAGTCTCTACTTTTTTGTGTAATAGGAGATATTAAATTGATGTGAGTATCAGAAGTATAATCTCCTTTAGAGATTTCTTCTAATATCGCAACTCTATTGTTAAAATTAATTGACATAAATGACGGTTTATTATTTGTTATATTTAATATTTCTTTACTTTGGTTTCCTTCTAATATATCTATTGAATCATTATACATACATAATAGTTTTTCTTGCTCTTGATATTCAATATTTAATATTAATTTATCTGTTTTTGCATTGTATTGATATATTGTTGCTTCATTTGGTTTTTCTTGTGCTAAATCAACTGAAATTACTTGGATGCTTGATTTTATCAGTATTCCAGATATGTCTATCTCAGCTATAGCAATATATTTGCTATCTTGTGATATGCTTATGTCTGCTACTCTTGATGTTACAATGTTTTTCTTGAATATTTGCTTTCCGCTTCTATTGTATACATCAATTATTGATTTGTAACTAGAATTTGTCATTACAACTGCAACATATCCACTTCTACTTACTTTTATTTGATTTATATTTCCATTTACTTCACTCTCAAATATTTTTTCTTTTCCACATATCAGATAAAACTTCTGTCCTCCTGACTCACATATCGCCATATATCTACCAGCAGATGTAAAAACAGCCTTATTTATGTCTAAATCTATTTCTTCAATTTTGTTTCCTAATTTGTTATAAAATTGTAATTTCTTTTTTCTAAATAGACATATATATTTGTCATATGCATATATTTGTGTATTTTCGTCTCCATCTAAGTCTATGGATTTAGTGTCTTTTTGAGATATTTCTTTCCTTAATACATTTTGGTCACACCATATTCTAAAGTTAAGATTATATATGTATATGACTACAACCGTTGTTATCGCTATTATTACTAGTATACAGCAAATGAGTATTGCAAGTTTTTTTATTTTGCCTTTTCTCTGATCTTGAAGCCCTGCAACCCAAAAATCTTTCATTGCTTTCTCCTTATCTTTTGATATTTTTCATTATTATATCACAAGCATCTTTTTTTGCAAATATTTTTTGACAATATTAATACTATTTGTATTATTCCTATGTATCCAAACAATGGATAAGCAAAATTTATTAATTTTGAAAAGCCAAAATTTGAAACCAAGAGACTAGTTATACACAGAATTGTCACAAATTGTGTATAACTTTTTTTATTTTTACTTATATTTTGTAAAACTCCTATTCCAATTGATATAGCTGTTGTAAATATTGAAGCTAAAATTATAAATGTGTATATTTTGCTTAGTTCACTAAATTGCGTTCTTACAATATATACAACTGGCATTTCCAGTTCTGATATATTTGTATTTGCCTTTGCTAATATTGCAAATATAATAAGTGATAAAATACATATTATTACCCCTGTTATAATTGATATATGTTTTATATTTTTTTCTTTTTGTATCTGATTTCCTAATGATATTAGGACTGGAATTAATAAAATTGTATTGTAACTACAATATATTAAGGAACTTAAAAACCATCTCTTTTTTATTGTTATTAATTCAATGTTTTGTATGTTTATTGTACTTATCGCTTTTATACCTATAATCATTATGCATGTTATTAAAATAGGAACTATATACTCACTTACTTTCAATACTCCTTTTACATTTGTTAAAAATATCAGATAGCACATAAATACTATAACTAAGCTTCCTACTATTTTTCTTGTTCCAATTTCCTGTTCAAAATATGCTCCAAAACCTGCTATCATTATATAAAAAGTTATTATTAGTAATATATTCAAAATAATATCTACAATTTTTATTACTTTCTTATTTTTTACAAATTGGTTCAAAAATTCACTATATGTTTTTATCTTATTGTTGTATATTATTTTTAATGATTTATATATTATCATTGTTATTAATATACTCATAATTAGTATTCCAATTATACCTTTATTTCCATATAAAAAGAAAAAAGAATATATTTCTTGACCTGATGCAAATCCTGCACCTATTAAGTCACCTATTATTACAAAAACAAGTATTAATATATTTCTCATATAATCACCTTGTATAATATTTATACTCAAAAAAATGAAATATAACTTTTTAGCTATATTTCATTTTATTTTTATTTCTTTCTTCTTCTAACTTCCATAATTACAAATCCCATTCCTATTATAATTACAGGTATAACAGTTACTATTGTTTTTATTATCGCATCTTGTTTCTCAGATACTGTATATGTTTCTTCTTCTCCAGATTTTCTTATTGTTATTGTATCTGTTCTTTCAGTTAAATGAGAAATAGAATTTAATATTACATCTTTGTTATTATATAGTGCAACTGATTGAATTCCTATTGCTGATTGTGCATTTGAAGCAAATATTTCACTTGTAAATACTATCAATTCAGATTTTACATTATCTGATATTTTTTTAGTAGCTAGTGCTCCCATTACAAAAGATTTTTCTTCACTATCTTGTTCTGTTCTTTTATAAGATTTTGAATTGAAGTTTGTTCTTAAAAATGCCTTATCAGATGTTTTTGCAATTGTTTCATGTTCAACACCAAGTTCATTTAGTTTATCGTCATCTTCAAATTCTATACTTCCTCCATCTGGGAAACATGCTTTTATTGTCATATCTATATCTTTCATATAACTTGCATTTACTTCTGTTATAACATAATCTGGTGCACCTTGTAACATACTTGATGAGTCTTGTTCAAATACAACTCCATATCCCAATTTTACTCCATATTGTGCTAGTACTTCATTGAAATTTGGCATATTTGTTTTAAGTATATTTTGAGATGTTAATAACAATATTTTTCCTCCAGTTTTTATATAGTCAATTATTCTATCTCTCTCTATTTCAGTTAAATCTTGTGATAATGTTGATATTATTAGACAATTACAGTCTTCTGGAATTTTTCCTTCTGTAAGTATGTCAACACTGTCAACTTCATTTGAGTCTTCTTTTAGTTGTGTTGTGATTGTGCTAAACATTTGCTCTGTTGGATAATAATTCTTCCCTGATAATATGTATATTTTTGGTTTTTGTTGAATTGTTATTTCTACTATCGCATTTGTTATTGCTTCTTCTGTTGTGTCTATTTGTTTTCCAGATGAATAATCATATGTATATAAATCACTTATTCCTATTGTTTTTTCCTTTTCATCTGTTTTTACTACTATAAGACTATCTGAGTCTTTTATATTGTATTTTGACATTAAATCTGCTCTAATTGATAAGTCTCCTACTTCCTCAACTTTTACTTTATTACTTGCTTTTTCATATTTTTTTGCATATTCTATTACATAATTATAGTCATTCATGTTTAGTAGTTCTATTGTTATATCTTTATCAAGATTTTTTATCTTAGTTCTTGTTTCATCTGATAAAGAGTATAATTTTTTTTCTGTACAGTCTAGGTCTTCTAGGTTGATTTTTTCAACTCCCCAGTTTAGTAGGATATATATTGCAATTATTATAGCTATTAGTGCAACTGTTGTTGTTCCTCTAATTAGCCATTTGTTCTTTATGATTTCTAAAAACTTTTTCACTTTTTGCTCTCCTATTCTATTTTACTAATTTTCTTCTTTGCATAACCATTATTGTAAATGCCGTAAACATTCCGGTAAATGAAACTAATCCAACTATGTCTTTTAATGATATTACTCCACTAGGAAATTTTTGATAGAATCCCATTAATGTTAAGTTGTTTATTAGTTCATTATCGCTTTGTATAAATAATGTCATTACTAAAAATGCAATTGTTAGTATCCCTGCTATTATTTGATTTTCAGTTATACTTGAGGCAAACATGCCTATTGATACTGCTGCTGAACTTAAAAGTACAAAACCTAGCATTGCTACTAGTACTGTAATGATGTTTGGCTTTCCAAAAAAGCTTACTATTATAAAAAACATAAATGTTGTTAGTAATGTTATCCCTATTACTGCCATTGCTGCTAGAAATTTTCCAAATACAACTCCTCCCATTCCTACTGGTGATGTTAGTATAAGTTGCTCTGTTCCTGATTTTCTTTCTTCTGCAAACATTCTCATTGTTAATAGTGGCACTACTATAATTAAACCATATACTGCTGTATAATAATATAATGATGCTAAATCTACTGTTCCCATTTTTACTGCTGTTAAATAGAAAAATCTACTGAATACAAACAAAAGAACACCTATAACTATATATCCAATTGGAGATAAAAAATAGCTTTTTAATTCTTTTTTAAATACTGCCCACATTATTCTTTTCCTCCTTTTTTCTCTTCTTCATTTTTCTTTTCCTCTTTTTCTCCTTTTATCTCTTCTGGTGATTTGCTTATTAATTGCATGAATGCATCTTCAAGTGTTACATCTGCTTTTTTCATCTCAAATATTGTTATTCCTTCTTTTGCAAATACTTCAAATATATTTTTTCTTAAATCTATTCCTTCTTCTGCTGTTATTTTATATTTTTTTGTATTATCTTCATTTTTTTCTAATAGTTTAACCTCTTTTACATTTGAAAGTTTTTCTTTTACTGAGTCCATTTTGTTCTCTAGATCTTCAACTGTAACATATATTGAATTATCCTGTTTTACCTTTCTTTCTAAGTTTTCTGGTGTGTCTATTGCAATAATTTCTCCTTTGTTTATTATTATAACTCTGTCACATATTTGGCTAACTTCTGATAATATATGTGAGCTTAATATTACTGTATGGTCTTTCCCTAATCTTTTTATTAATGCTCTTATTTCTGTTACTTGTTTTGGATCAAGTCCAACTGTTGGCTCATCAAGTATTATTACTTTAGGATTTCCAACTAATGCTCCTGCCATACTTACTCTTTGCTTATATCCACGAGATAAGTTTCTTGTCAATTTGTTTTGTACATCTGTTATCCCTATGTCTTCTATTACTGTTTTTACTTTTTCTTTTACTTCTTTTGAGTTTACCCCTTTTAATTCTGCCATATATGTAACAAATTCTTTTACAGTTAAGTTATTATATAGTGGTACTCCTTCTGGCATATAGCCTATTTGCTTTTTTGCTTTTTTTGGTTTCTTTGATATGTCATTTCCATCTACAAGTATTCTCCCTGAACTTGGTTCTATAAATCCTGTTATCATATTCATTGTTGTACTTTTACCTGCACCATTTGGACCTAAGAAACCTACTATTTCTCCTTCTTCAATTTTGAAACTTATGTTGTTTACAGCTGTAAAGTTTCCATACTTTTTTGTAACGTTTTCAATCTGAATCACGGTTTTCCCTCCTCATTTTTTACTACTTAAATAATATTAACATTTAGCTTTTTTTTTGTAAATAGTATTCACATAATTTTCACAATTTTTTGGTTTTAACATATTTTCATTTTTTTTTCATATTTATTAACAATAAGTTTAGTATAGAAAGGCCATTATTATGCAATATTTATATCCTTTTTTAATTTCTTTTTCATTTATATTTTTTTCTGAATTGGGTGATAAAACTCAAATTCTTGTGCTGTCTTTCTCTTCTAAGAATAAGGCTATAAATATATTAATTGGAGTTGCTATTGGGACCTTACTCAGCCATGGGGTTGCTATTACTTTTGGAAGCAGTCTTTCTTCTATTGGCTCTGACTCCTTTGTTAGTTATCTGAAATTTTTTACTTATTTAACTTTTATAATTTTTGGACTAATTGGATTTAAAAATTTAATTTTTAAAAAGCAGATTGACAAAAATACCTCTTCAAAAAATTCTATTATGAAATTTTTAGGTTCATTATTTAAAAATTCTATTTTTGTTGTTGCTGTTACTATTGGTATTGGAGAAATACGGAGATAAGACTTTTTTGGCTTCCATGGGGCTAGGTATCGATTATCCTGATTACAAGCTTTCTTTGATTTTGGGATCTATAGCTGGTATGGTTGCTAGTGATTCTATTGCTATTTTTCTTGGTCGATGGTTGGGTTCTAAAATGCCATCTAATTTAATTGATTTTATTTCAAATTGCATTTTTATTATATTTGGAATTATCGGCCTTTTTATGATTTTTTAGATGTTACTTGGATAGATGGAGAATTTTTGAAAGAACTCCCCCTTTATTTGGGAGAGTTTTTCCTATTTTTTAAATAATTTTTTGATTTTGTTTATTATTTTTTGAAATATATTTTCTTTATATTTTATTAATGACTTTTCATCTTGAATTGCATTTGCTTGTTGCTCGACTTTCTTGTTTTTGAATATGTCTGTTTCATATTTTTGTTGTTTTTTTAGCTCATTCTTTGCTCTTTCTTCATTTTGCATTTTTATTATTTTTTGCTTCTGCTCTGATGTCGCTAAATAATCTCTGAATAAGTTAAATAATATTGCTTTTGTTTCTGGTAACATTTTATGGTCTTTTAATTCTAAATCATCATCTAGCTCATATTCATAGTCTTTATTCATGTTTTCTTCTAATGTTTTTATTAATACAGGAGGAATTTTGTTGTATTCTTCATTATCTAAGTCTTGTAATATTGTATATACCTCTGTATATGAGTTTTTACCGTTTTCCATATTTAATTTCATTCCTTTCTCAGAGTGCAATTTTGGTTGAAAAAGTTAAACTTTGGCAAGGAAACTTTTATTTAAAATGTAAGGGCACATATAAGTTGTTCATAACCACGTTTTAAATGAAAGTTGACACTCCTTCAAAATTGTAATTATTTTTCAACACTTCCTTCTTCTTTTGTTTTCTCTACTAGTGATTGTAATTCTCCATATGCTTTGTCTGCTAATTCTACATCTTTTATTGCACTTATTGTTGCTTCTGCTACTTCTTTGGCTTTACGTTTTTTTGTTTCTAAGTTAAGTCCCATTGCTTCTAGTTCTTGTACTTGCTCTGGAGTTGGTGGAGTTTTTTTCTTCTTGCCATTTCTGTCAGGTTTAAGTGCTTGTTTTATTCTGCTCAATTTATTTCCAATGTTATCATCAAGTTTCAATCCTAATCCTTCTGCCTGTTCTTCTGTAATAGTAATTCCACTTCTTTGGGCTAGTTTTTGTATTGTATCTTTTCGCTGTATTTTAGAAACATCTACTCCTATTTGTTGTAGCTTTTTTAGTTTTTCTATAAATTCTTGATTTGTATCTATTGCATCTAGATTAATTCCTAGTTCTTCTAACTCTTGTACTTGCGTTATAGTTGGTGGGCTATATTTGCCTTTTCCGTTGATTGGCTCTTTTTATATCGCTTAACTTACTTCCAACTTTATCATCAAGCTTTAGTCCTAATTCTTCTGCCTGTTCTTCTGTAATAGTAATTCCACTTCTTTGGGCTAGTTTTTGTATTGTATCTCTTCTCTGTATTTTAGAAACATCTACTCCTATTTGTTGTAGCTTTTTTAGTTTTTCTATAAATTCTTGATTTTTATCTATTGCAACTAGATTAATTCCTAGTTCTTCTAACTCTTGTACTTGCTCTGCAGTTGGTGGAGTTCTTTTATGCTTGCTATTTTTGTCAGGTTTAAGTGCTTTTTTTATAGTATCCAATTTTTGTCCAATATTATCATCAAGTTTTAGTCCTAATTCTTCTGCCTGTTCTTCTGTAATAGTAATTCCACTTCTTTGGGCTAGTTTTTGTATTGTATCTCT
>CAKPJC010000022.1 GCA_934162535.1 uncultured Clostridia bacterium
ATCGAGCAAGAGCCAGTTCTTAAGTATGTTCCTTTTACAATTCCTTTTTCTTTAAGATAATAAATATCAATTCCTTTCGAAACTTTTATAATAATATATTCTTTATCTTCAATTTTTCCTGCATTTATTGAAACAAAAATTCTAGCATCTGGATATATATTTGTTCGTATTCCATTAGAAATCTTTTCTTCAAGGTCTTTGCAATTATCCACTCCTATTAAATTCCCATTATCATCATATCCAATATATATAGTTCCAGAATTTGTGTTCAAGAAAGCTATGATCTCTTTATATATTTTTTCTGTATAATTTTCTTTAAATTCTATTGATTCATTCTCATTCATGCTACTTACCTCCATTTCTAATCGTTCAATCGTTCAAAATATCGTTCAATCGTTCAACCTTATTATAAATTATACAAGATATATTTTAAAATTTTGCTTTTAATTGGTCATATTACTTTGATTTTGCGCAATGTTGTGTATAACAAAAGAGGAGCTTGTATACTCCTCCCTCCTTGTTTATTTCATTGAACTTTTGACATTATTCTCTATTCATTTCCTTTTAGGCTTGTAACCATATCTATTCTCTCTACTTTTTTAGCAAGAAGAACTGAAACCAAATATGAAATTACAAAAGTGCCAATTGCAGAAAAAATATAAGTCTGTAAATTTATATGTGCGCCAAAATCATAACTATCTTCAATAGCAGTTTTAAATAACCAATCTGTCAAATAAAATCCTGCAGGAAGTCCAAGAGCAATAGATATAACAGATATAATCTTATTTTGTTTTATAAATATCTTCTTAACTAACTTATCCTTAAAACCTAAAACTTTCAATGTAGCGAATTGATATTGTTTTTCTGTATATGATAATATTCCTAAATTATAAATAATAACTGTACCTAAAATAACTGCTATAAAAATAATAAGAACAATCATTGTCTTCATTGTCTGGAGCATTCCGTCCATTCCCTCTTTTAATTTATTAATATCAGATATTACTTCAACATTGTCAATATCCTGGACATTACTTAAATCAGCATTTGTATACAATGAATCCGGAACATAATATATTTTTAGGCTTTCTAAGTATTCTCTTGTCATTGTCATGTTCTGGTTTTGAGGGTCTTTATTAAATCCAACAATCTTAGATGTATAATAAGTGCTATTTCCAGATATATGCCAGTTTATTTCATCCCCTATGTTATATCCTTTTGTTTCAGCAAGTTTATATGTTATATAAACACCACTATTATCATTCAATTTTATAAAGTTATCTTTATTATCTACAAATCTAATGTAATCATTACTATCTGTAACAAAAATATTATTTGATTCAATATTTCCATCTTTATCTTTTATTTCTATATAAATACTTTGAGATGTATTATTCCCGTATTTGTCAGTGAGTTTCTTTAGATTTTCGCTATTAATGTTTGACTTTAGACTTAATTTATAATCAAAATTAAATAATTTATTAAATTGCAAATCAATAAAATAGTTCATGCTGTCAAGCATTCCTAAACTACATGTAATTAGCATCGTACAAGCTGTGATTCCTACAATGCCCATAATTGTTCTAGCTTTATTTCTGAACATATCTCTTATATTCCATTTTGTACTAAAATTCATTTTTTTAAATAATCCTATTGTAGTAATATTTAATGAATTATTTTTTACCTTAGGTATTTCATTTCTTAATGTATTAGCAGTTGTTTCTCTTAATATTTTTCTCGTAGATAAATACGTAACAAATGATACACATAATATAACAAGAAGTGCTGCAATATATGAATCACTTTTTATTATAGGTGCTCCATTTGGTATTTGGAAAAAGCTCATTTCAATTCCTATAAATACATTTCCAATAAAATATCTTCCTGCAATCAGTCCAAAAATTGATGCAAATAATGAAATCCAAAAACTGTAGCTTATATAATGTAATAAGATTTTTCTATTCTTAAATCCTAATGCTTTTAATGTCCCTATTTGTAATTTTTGCATTTTTACAACTCTTGTCATTGTAGTAATAACAGAAAGTAACGCTATAAATAAGAATAAACCTGAAAATACTCCTATATATGTTTCCCCTTCTTCTATTTCTCCTTGATATTGTGCATATGATGCAGTATCCTCTATTTTTATAACAACTGCATTTTTTATATCATTTTCAATATTACTTTTCACATTATTTATTTTGTCTTTGCTTTCTACATCAACCATTAAATAATTGTATTTTATATAATCCTTAAAATTAAAATCTTTTAATAATTCATCAAACATATTGGTATCCGTAATATTCATATCTTCCATGACTTGATGTTTTATGTAACCCTCAAGTTCATTTATAGATGAATATGCAAAACCAAATGTTTTATGATCGGGATATAATTGAGATTCATCTTTTACATCATAAACATGATCTGGCACATTTATAAGTCCTATGATTTTCTCTTCAAAAATATAACCATCATATTTTAATTTTAATGTATCTCCTACCTTCAAATTATTTTCTTGTGCGAAGAAATTATCAAGCCATATACCATTTGTATTTGAATCAAATTTTTCTCCATCAACAATATAAAATTTTGATATTTCATTTGTTTCTATAAAATTCATAGAAAGTGTAATATCAGTGTTATCCTCTAAAATTGTACTTACATTTAGCTTTCCTTCTACATTTTTTACATCATCAATCTGTTTTACTGTTTCTACATCTTTTTCTGATAATTCTCCCATTATGTTCAAATCTTGTAAATTATAATCAGTATAAAAATTATCTGCAGTTTTTTTCATTCCCTCCATATAACTTTCTATGCCACTATAGGCCATAACTCCTATTAAGACCATTAAGAATATCGTAATGAATTGTGATAGATTTTGCTTTATATCTCGAATCATCTTTTTTCTTAACATATTACCACTTCACCTCATCAATCTCTCTAGGATTTTCATTAGAAATTACACTCTCGATTTTTCCGTTTTTGACATTTATTACAGTATCTGCTATTTCGGCTATTAAACTATTATGTGTTACAATAATTACTGTATTTGCTCCATTGTTCCCGTCACATTGCTTTTTTAATAGTTTCAAAACTTCTACTCCTGTTTTTGAATCTAATGCTCCTGTTGGTTCATCACATAAAAGCAATTTAGGATTTTTAGCTATCGCTCTTGCAATTGAGACTCTTTGTTGTTCTCCTCCAGATAATTGATTTGGAAATTTGTTCATATGTTCTTCCAGTCCTACTGCTTTTATTGATTCTTTACTATCATTTCCATTTTTTATTACATCTTTTACTAATTCTACGTTTTCTAATACTGTAAGTGTTGGCAAAATATTATAAAATTGAAAAATAAATCCGATATTTTCTGCTCTGTATTCACTTAGTTTGTTTTCACTATATTTTGAAATGTCTTCTCCATCGATTTCTATATTGCCACTTGAAGGTGTATCCATTCCACCTATTAAATTTAGTAATGTTGATTTTCCAGCTCCTGATGGTCCAAGAATTACAACAAATTCTCCTTTATTTATCGATAAGTCAATATTGTCTAATGCCTTAAATTCTTTTTCTCCAATATTGTAAATTTTGCTTACATTTTTTAATTCTACTATTTTTTTCATATTACCTCCTCCTATATGAAATATCATTCATATTCTTGTTAGATTATATATTTATATTTTAATAATGTCAATATAAACATGAAACTTTTTTCATATTGAGATGACAAATTGTCGGTTTTATCCATAGTTTACCTTTGAAGTTAAATCCAAAATTGCTAGATTAAGATATTTCTATCTTTTTCTAGCAATTTAATTAATATATTTAATTCTTGTTTAACAAGAATTTGTTTGTCGCCGTTATGTAAATTATTAAGTATGATATTGAAATTAAAAATCCACCAATAACATCACTTGTATAATGTACTCCAAGATATATTCTACTTATCCCTATTGAAACTATCAAAAAGCTTAGTAATGTAATCAGCGTCCATTTTAAGTACTTATTTTTAACATATTTATATATTAAATATATTAGGTATCCATAAAATGCCATACTAACCATTGAATGTCCTGAGGGAAAGCTATAGCCTGTTTCTTCTACTATTCTGTATTCGGTTGGGCGTGGTCTTTGTAATATCCTTTTTAATATTTGATTTAGTATCGTTATAACAGCCAAATTTGTAAATATCGATAAACCTATTTTTTTATTTTTTATTAGTATAATTAGTGTTATTGTTAATACTATTAAAAAGATTGCACCTCCAAAGTTCGTTATAAATTTTGCTATTGGTGTTGCAAAATCGGAAATCAGAAATGTTGATACTAAGTTATAGCCTATAATGTCTCCCTTCATTATTTCCTTATTAAATACGTCTTCTGCCAAGGCTAAAAATCCAATTAAACAAATAAATAGTATAATCCATTTTATGTTTTTTATTATATATTCTTTTACTTTTTCTAACATTTTTTTCTCCCATGTTTTATTTTTCTTGTTCAAATATATTTTTTAATATATTATTTTTATTTACTATTTCTTCCAAATATTTAGTATATAGTTCACTTTTTACTATTTTACTTTTTATTGATTTGAATCCAATTACTAAGAAAATAGTTCCTATTATAAAAAATGGCACTTGTGGTACAATTGGTAATGCTAGTCCTATTATTCCAATTATATAAAAAAGCATTGACAATATTATGCATATAATTTTCTTAAAATTTTGTATAAATATATTCATTCCTACTCCCTTATTTGATTTTATATAATGATTTTATATCTTCTATTATTTTTTTATTATTTCTATCATTTTTGTTTTTCCTTTAGTATTTTGCAATATAATTATATCACTTCATGTCAATATATTAATCCATTTTTATTTTTGTATTCTTCAAATGTTTTTATACATTCTTCTCTATCTATTTTTGTTAATTTTATAACATTATTATTTTTTCCTTCAAGATAATCATAAATAATATTATCTCTAAAGCCTATATGTTCTGCATCTGCTCTTGTACAACCATAATATATGTCTTTTATATTTGCCCATATAATAGCAGACAAACACATAGGACACGGTTCACAGGATGTATATAATGTGCATTTTGATAGGTCATATGTGTTTAGTTTTTTGCATGCTTCTCTAATTGCTATTATTTCAGCATGTGCTGTTGGATCTTTTAACAATATGACCTTATTATTTCCATTTGCAATTATTTTACCATTTTCATCGACTATGACTGCTCCAAATGGGCCTCCTTCTCCTTTTAGTATACCATTATCTGCATTTTCTTTTGCAATTTTCATAAATTTGTTCATATTCCATTTTTCCTTTCTCATTAAACAATTATCTGTCTTTTAATGTTTCTTCATTTTCAAATTTTTCTTCTTGTATTTGGTTTTCTACAATATTTGCTTGATTTACTTGTTCCATTGTAATTCCTTGTGATAGTGCATTCTTCAGAGCATCTTTAGGACATATTTTTTTTATCGCATTTCCAAATTTTTTTCCCATTAATATAATCCAATCCTTTAGTATTTCTCCTGGAGTTTTCTTTTTTAATATTGTAACAGTTTTAAAATACTGGTTAAAAGGCATGTTTAATTCTGTCAAAGCTTGATTATCAGGTAAAAAATATGCTCCTATCTTTTTAACGTGAGGTATATTTAATTCAATTAATGATGTATTCTTTCTCATGAAACAATTTCCAATAGTTAAAACTTTTGGCATATCCACTTTTTTTAGTGCCATGTTATTATATAAAAATCCATTTTCTATGAATTGCAATTGTGGCATATTCAGTTCTTCTAGGTCTGAGTTATATGACAAAAAATCATTTCCGATTTTTTGTACTTGAGGTAAATCTAAGCTTGTTAGAGATGTATTAGAAAATAGAAATTCATCTCCGATTTCTTGCAATTTCGGCATATTCATATATTCTAATTTTTCATTCCAAGGCATGAAACTATTTCCAATACTCTCAATCTGTGGCATACTAAGTTCTACTAATTTCACATTATATTCCATGAAATGGTGCCCTACTCTTTTTACCTGTGGTAAATTTATTTCCTGTACTTTTTCATTATAGTATAAAAACATATCTTCAATATTTTGTACATTTTTATTTGTATAACCAATTATTCGATTGTCATTATCTAATTCTATTACAATAGGTTCTGAGCAATCATCTTTTACATTCGTCTTGCTTTTATGAATAATTACATTCTTTAAATTTTTTTCTTTGTCTTTCTTTACTTCTATTTTTTCTATATCTGTTAGGTCATCAACAAATGAATCCTGATAAACTCCCTCAAATAAAGACTTAATTTTTTTATTTTTTAAATCGATAATAAAATAATCACATAAAATTATCTCTTCAGGGTTTCCTATTTCCGTTGCTCTGCCCTTTTTTATAACAATATTCCCCGGACAATAATAATCTCCATCTATTTCATAATTATATTTATAATATTTTCCATCAATTGCCAATGTATATCCTGGTATCTCAAAATAATCTGCTTTTGTCTTATTATATAATAGAACTCCTCTCTCTTCTAAAACTTGGGCAAAACTTCTTTGTAATCCTTCTGCAATATTGTCCAAATTATTGTCTAATGTACAATTAGGGTTTGGAACTGTATGGTTATATCTACTTATTATTTCAACACGACTGTTAGGCTGTTTATCAAATTGTATTGCCAATACTGATGTACTATATTTATCATCCTTTTTAGGATTTTTAAAATCTTCTCTTTTTATTTTATCTGCATCTTTTCTAACAGCCCAAAAGCAAAACCTTGTATCTAATCTTCCTCCATTATATATAGTGCATAACACTTCCTTATTTTCATAATATCTTATATATTTATGTATCTCATCTTCTGTTAAACATTCATGTAGGTCATATCCAGCTTCATCTAATATTTCATATGGAGTTCTTGTCTCTATTTTTTCTTTTTTATTTTCTTTTTCATTATCAAAGACGCTATATATTAAATTCTTGAAATCTTCTACTAAATTGTTTTCGTCAATACTTTCATATAATGTATTGCAATTTTTTGAGAATATTTCCAGCAATATTTTTAATAATTGTCCTTCATTCTCTAAGATTTGTGGAAATAATTCTCTACACAACCTACTGAATTTTTCGCCATATAGTCTTTTGATTTTTTTTAATTCGTTTAACTGTGCCATATTATGTCTCTCCCATTATTATTTATCTAGGTGTAATAACTTGAATACAAAGTTTTTTAGTTTATTAAAAAATGAATATTTCTTATCTATCAATGCAATATCAGTTGTTTTATTTTCTTTCTTTCTTTCAGTTGTTTTATTTTTAAATATATCTACTGGGTTATATTTTTCTCTTTTCTCTCTTTCTAATTTTAACTGATTTAATTCTAATATTTCGCTTATCTTTTTCTTTTGCTCTTCTGTTGCAAAATATTCTCTAAATAAATTTACTATAATTGCATTAGCTTCTTTTGATATATTTTGCTCTGATAAATCAATTTCTGGATTTATAGTGAATTTATAATTAACATCCATATTTTTCTTATAAAATTCTATTTTTTCTTCAGGTATTTTAGAATAATCTTCTTCTGAGAAATGTTTTATTATTTCTAATATTTCTGTATATGCTTTTGCATATGTATTATTTATCATCTATCGAATCTCCTTTGTTGATATTTTCTTTTGTTTGTTCTTGTTCAATTATGTTAGCTTGGATAACTTGCTCTGTCATTGTTCCTTGTAATAGTGCATTTCTCAGAACGCTTGTTGGGGATATTTTTTTATTTTCACATGGAAAAGAATCTCCAATACCTTGTATTTGTGGTAAGTTTAACTTTTCTAAAGTTGCATTATAACGCAAGAAACCTTCTCCAATACTTTGTAATTCTTTATTTGTATAACCAACTATTTGATTGTACTGATCTAATTCAATTACAATTGGTTCACGATTATTGGTTTGGCTATCTTTTTTCTTTTTATGAATAATTATAAGTTTTTTGCCTTTTTCTTTTACACTCTTTACTTCTATTTTTTCTATATCTGTTAGGTCATCAACAAATGAGTCATGAGAAGTACCTCTTAATAAGGATTTAATCCTTTTATTTTTTAAATCAACTTTAAAATAGTCACATAATATTACTTCTTCAGGTTTTCCTATTTCTTTTGCCATGTTGCTTATAACAATATTTCCTGGGCAATAATATATTCCATCTATTTCCAAGTTATATTTATAATATCTTCCATCAGATGCTAAAGTATACCCTGGTATATTAAAATAGCTTTTTTCTGTTTCACTTAAGAAATATCCTCTCTTTTCCAGTAGTCTTGTAAAACTCTCTTCTAGACCTTCTGCTATATTATCTAAATCATTATTTAATGTACAATTTGGATTTGGAACTGTGTGATTATATCTACTTATAATTTGTACACGACTTTTTGGAAGTTTATCAAATTGTATTGCTAATACTGATGTACTGTATTCATCATCTTTTTTTGGTTGCTCAAAATCTTCTCTTTTTATTTTATCAACATCCTTTTTTACTGCCCAAAAACATACTTTCGAATTCAGTCTTCCTCCATTTTTTATGGTGCACAATACTTCACATTCATTATAAAATTTTCTATATTTTTGTATGTCATCTTCTGTTAAGCACTCATACAGCTCATACCCAGCTTCATCTAAAATCTCATATGGAGTTCGGCTAGTTACTTCTTTAGCCACTTTTCCTCTGGTTCTATCAAAAAAACTATATATTAAATTTTTGAATTCTTCTTTTATGTTGTTATCTTCAATGCTTTTATACAATGATGTATTACAATTTCTTGAAAATACTCTCTGTATGATTTTTAGCAATTCTCCTTCTTGTTCTAATATTTGTGGGAACAACTCTCTACATAACCTGCTAAATTTTTCGCCATACATTTTCTTAATCTTTTTTAATTCATCTGATTGTGACATAAACTTTTTCTCCTATCCATATAGCCTTTTTAAAATAATTTCTTTGTTGTTTTTCTCTATTTTTATTACATCAATATCATTTAATGAAATATTGGTTTTTCCACATATATTGTCTAATTTGCCAAATGCAAAAAAAGTGGTATATTCTTTATACATTGGATTTAGTAGTTCTGCTGAAATATTTATATAATCGTTCACATCTGGTTTTTCCTCATCGTTTATATCGAAAAATTGTAGTGTTAATTCATATATATCTTTTTTGTTGCTAATTAATTTATAGTTTTCTTTATTTTTTTCTATTATTTTTAATTTAATCATATTTCCTCCAATTATATATAATCTTTTGCAATCATTATATACCAATCACATTATATCCATTGTCTGCGTAAATTCCATAAGCTATGCTCCATTTATTTCTTATTCCCATTATAAGGATTTTTTTATTTTTTAATAACATATTTTCCTCCTTGAAAATATAATTTGTTTATGATTGTATTTTATCATAATTTCTTTAAATGTGAAACCCTTTTTTGTTTTTTTACAAGCAACATAGTTTTCTTTTGTTCTCTCCCGATTTAAACTTTCGACGAAATTTCCTATTATATCAAAAGAGATACCTATAATATTATTTAATAGGTATCTCTTTTGATTTTATTTACTTATCCTCGTCGTCGTCCAATCTAATAGGCTTTTTATATGTTTGGGCTTCTCTAGCTTCTGCCTTCTCCTCTTCCGTAATAGGGGTTAAGTCCCTAAACTCGTAGAACAGGCTTTGCAACACTTCCGTGTTGTTCAGTATGGCCTTCTGACCACATCTATACATTTGCATCCACTTTTGCAAATAATCCTTGGAGTTTGAGAATCTGGTAACGATTCTAATGTTTGTGCCTATTGCATACTCCGTTGTCAACTTGATGATTGCGATATACTTTTTCATGCGTATGCCCTCCTATAATTAATCATCATGTTTTCCCATTATCCTTTCATAAATCCTCTTGACCTTTTCCATTTCCTTCTTCTCTTCCTCTGTCACTGGCGTATAATCCATGAAGTACGAGAATATTTCTTGTAGTTCCTCAGAGTTTTCGATTATCGTGAACTTGTCCTTGTACGGTAATAACTCCATCCACTTCTCCAGATACTCCTTGGTGTCTCCAGGCCGTGCAACAAGCCATACTCTTGCTCCATAGAAGTTACCCTTCACACATCTGACGATTCCTAGATATTTTTTCATATGTTCGTTCTCCTATACGTATTTTGGTATAAGGTACTTTTATATAAACTTGCTCTTGGCAAGGAATTTTGTTCACTTATTTTATCATACATTTGCATATTTGTCAATTTTTGTATGATGATTGTTCAAAATTCCTTTTATTTTAAGTAATAATGTTTAATTGGTTTTAGGTTTTCATCTAGCTCATAGCAAATTGGGTTACCTGTTTGTAATTCTAATTTTATAACATCTTCATCACTCATATTATCAAGATATTTTATAAGCCCTCTTAAACTATTTCCGTGTGCAGCTATTATGATTTTTTTACCTTTTTGTAGCTCTGGTTTTATATCTGAATTCCAGTACTCAACCACTCTCTTTATTGTATCTATTAAGTTTTCTGTTTTTGGTAATTCACCTTTCGTCAATTCTTTGTATTTGGGGTCATTTCCAGGATATCTTGGGTCTTTTTCATCCAATTCTGGTGGTCTTACATCTGCACTTCTTCTCCATAGTAATACTTGTTCTGCACCATATTTTTCTCTTGTTTCATCTTTATTTAATCCTTGTAGTGCACCATAATGTCTTTCATTCAATCTCCAACTTCTCTTTATTTCTATATTTTTTTCTCCCATTTCATCTAATATGTAATCAAGTGTGTCTTCTGCTCTTTTTAATACTGATGTGTATGCTAAGTCAAATTCAAATCCTTTTTCTTTTAATACTTTTCCCGCTTCTTTTGCTTCTTCTATCCCTTTTTCTGATAATTCAACATCTGTCCAACCTGTAAATTTATTTTCTAAATTCCACATGCTTTGTCCATGTCTGACTAATACCAATTTTATCATTTTTTTATCCCTCCATATAAAATAATATATTATACCACTAATTATTATTTCAGCAATAAATAAATATATTAAAATATTTATATTAATATTATCTATCCATCCACCTGTATAATGTTGTCCAATAAATCTTGTTCCTAATTTTATCAATATTGCACAAATAGCTGTGATTATTGCGATAATTATAAGCGAATTTTTTATTGCTTTTAGTGCTTTTTTCTTTTCTAAGATTATAAGTAAAACAATATCTGCCGTTATAAAAATCAATATTAATATTCTTGTCACAGGACTTGTTATTACATTATATGTTTCAAAATATCCTCTAAAATTATATGTATCAAATCCGTCGGAAACATTCTTTTGTAATATTTCACTTATTCTTGTACCCTGTTTTCCTACATAATTCATTATTTCTTTTTTCTTTTCAGGTGATAAGTATTCATCTAATTCTTTATCTAGTATTTTATTTATTTCATTATTTATATTAAATTCTTTGTTTTCATTATATATGCAATTACTAATTAATATATCTAAATATTTTGCTGTAATTTCTTGTATATATTTGCTGTTTCTTACTTTATCTTCAATTTTTCCAAGTGTGTCTATATCAAAATTATAAATTACTTCATCTAGTATATAACCAGAAATTTTTTTTGCCACTAAATTCTCAGCTATTGTTTTCGTTATTATATTTTCAACAGCAAAACTCATTGTTATTATTATGAATAATATTGTTAAGAATATTTTTAATATTGATTTTACTTGTTTCATTTTTTATTCCTTTCATAAAAGGCAGTATTTCTACTGCCCTACTGTTATGTTATTGATGCTTCATATATTTTTACTATTACGTCATGTAGTTTTTGATCAAACTCTTCTTGTGTTTGATGTGCGTTTAGGTCTTGTAATAATGCTCTTGAAAAACTTGCTATCATTCTATTATTTTTAGATAGTAGTTCTACTGCTTCTTCAATATCATATCCACCTGACAATGCTACTATTCTAACTACACATGCATAGTCGTATAAGTCTAAATAGTGGTTTGCAACTGTTGGTATTGTGAATTTGAACATTATTTTATCTTCTTCATTCCATGTTGCTAATCTGTTTTTTATTTCTGCTTTTAGTATTTCTTCGCATTTTTCTTTTTCTGGTGCATGTATGTCGACTTCTGGTTCTATTATTGGCACAAGTCCTGCATCACATATTATTTTTGCAAAGTCAAATTGTTGTTTTACTATTGCTTTAATACCTTCTTCATTTGCTGCATATATTACTGATCTCATTTTTGTACCAAATACATTTTTTTCGTTTGCTTCTTGTAGTTCTTTTTGTAGCTCTGGTATTTCTTTCATTAATTTTACACCATTTTCTTGTTCTGCTAATCCTTTATCTACTTTTAGGAATGATACTATTTTCTTTTCATTCCATAGGTAATCTGCTGTATATTGGTCATTTACTTTTGATAGCATTGTTCTTTCAAATAAAATTGCTCCTATAATGTGTTCTTTTGTAAATGCTTTGCTTGTGAATACTCTTTTTCTCATTTCATGTATTAAGTCAAACATTTCTTCTTCTGTGTTATATTCACTTTCTGGTATTCCATAATTTTTTAGTGTTTTGCTACTGCTCCCTCCACTTTGGTCTAGTGCAGCTATAAATCCTTTCTTGTTTTTCATTATTTCATACATTTCATTATTCATTCTTTTATCCTCCATTTTTATGATTTGACTACATTATAATCATATAAATTTAATATGTCAATATTAATTTATGTATTATTTGACGTCCTATTCACATTTTCATTTGTTGTATTGTTTGTATCACTATTTGAATTTGTGTTACTAACATTATTATTATTTGTAGTATTTGTGTTATTTGTATTATTATTCCTATTACTATTTGAATTTGTATTATTTTGTGAATTTGCATCTGTTCTATTTGTATTATTTGCATTTGTATTATTATTATTCGTTGTATTTGTTACACTTGTGTTATTTGTTACATTATTATTATTGCTTGGTTTTTCTATAGTTGTATTATTGTTATTATTGGTTGTATCTTGCTGAGTGTTTTCCTCTGTTTTAGGTCTCGTAATTACATCAACATCATCTTTTGTTGTCGTATCAAATGAATCATTGCTTGGCTTTGTTGTATTTTCATCTTTTACTTTATTTCCTACGTGTACATCACATTTTTCTGGAACTGTACCTGATAAGAAATACTCATCATATGTATTTGAACATCCTGTATTTGCACTTTTTCCTGTTTTTGAACATACAGTAATTTTTATAACATCATTTGGTTTCTCAAATTTTGCATCTTTCTTATTTATATGAATTCTACTCATGACATTCGCCCATATTATTCCTGCTGGATTCTTTTTCCCTTGAAAATTGATTGTTTCATTTTTATCATATCCATACCATGTTGCTCCTGTGTAATATGGTGTAAATCCACATAGCCATCTATCATAATTATTGTCTGTAGTACCTGTTTTCGCTGAAACATCAATGCCAGATATGGCACAATATGATGCTGTTCCATGTTTGCCTTTCACTGGTTCTGTAAGTAATTCTTTTACTATATACGCTACATCTTTTGAAAATACTTTTTTCTTTTTTTGTTTAGGTGTTAATATTATTTTCCCATCATTTGTTTCTACTTGCGTGTAAAATATTGGTTCAATATATACTCCATCATTTGCAATAGTAGCATATGCACTCGCCATCTGTAATGGACTTATTCCTTTATCTAATCCTCCTAGTGCTAATGCTAATGTTTCATCATTTTTATCAAGTGTTGTTATACCCATTTTCTCTAAGTATTTTATAGAAGTTTCTGGTCCAATTTCTTTCATCATTTCTACAAATGGTATATTTTGTGATGATTCTAAAGCTCTTCTTACTGTAATGTCTCCCAGATAATTACTATAATTTTCCGGACTATAGTTGCCTTGAAATGTAGTTTTTTCGTCTAAATAAATTGTTGATCCAGTAAATTTTTTTTCTGCTATTCCAGGAACTAAAACTGCTATTGGTTTTATACATGAGCCGGTTTGCCTTATTGATTGTGTTGCACGGTTTAACCCTCTTGACGTTTCTTTTTTGCCAAGACCTCCTACACATCCAACGACTTGACCTGTTTTATGATCAATTATAACCATTGCTGATTGTGAATGTTTTCCTCCTGTATTTGAGGCTAATTCATATTTTGTTTTTTCAAATTCTTTTTCCATTTTACTCTGAATATCTGAGTCTTGAGTGCTATATATTACAAGTCCTGCCATATTTACATAGTTTGTAGCAAATGTTTTTGTTATTTTCTTTTTTACTGAAATATCTTCTATCAAATCATTTATTAGTGCATCTGTATGATATGAGTATATTGCGTCATTTGTTTCTATTTTGCCCTTTTTGAAATTCAAACCATTTTCAACATTTGCAACTGCTGTATTGTAGTCACTTTCATTTATATAATTAAGTTCTTTCATTTTCGATAATACCGTTTTTGTTCTTTTTTTGATTTTTTCAGTATTATCTGTATCTCCATATGGATTATACGAATTTGGAGAATTGTTTATCCCTGCTAAAAATGCACATTCTTCTAGTGCTAGATTTTTTGCAGATTTATTAAAATAATATTTTGAACCAGTTTCAATACCATATATATTAGGTCCAACATATATTACATTTAAGTATAATGATAATATTTCATCTTTATCTAGTGTTGAATCTAATATTATCGCTTTTCCCCATTCTTTTACTTTTCTTGTTACTTTGCCAGATGAATCCCCTGTTAAGTTTTTTACTACTTGTTGTGTTATACTGCTCCCTCCAAATGAATATGAACCTCTATGTATTATATATGACACTATTGCCGCTCCTGTTCTTTTTACATCTACACCATTATGTTTATAAAATCTTTCGTCTTCTATCGATACATATGCATTTTTTAGATTGTTTGGTATTTCTGCTGAGGATATTGTTTCTTTTGCTTTTTCACTACCTATCTCTGCAATCACATTTCCACCAATATCTTTTACTACTGAATTTTTGTTTGTTGACATCTCTGTTATTAATGTTTTCCAGCCATTTATCGCAAATGCAGTTTTTATTCCCAAAATTACAGTTAGGATAATAACTATTATTATAATTGCCAGTAGTATTCTCTTTTTTATTTTTTTTTGTTGTGGTATTTCTTCTCTTATTTGATTTTGTTCCATTTATACACCTTCTTTATTATTTATATATGAATTATATCATATATAAATTTGGTTGACTATATTTTTTTAAAATTACAAGTACTTGTATTCATCATAATCGTCTTTTTCTTTTTCGGCATATTTACTTATATTCTTTTCTATTGTGTCTTCAACAGCATCACCATATCCTGTTAATGCCGAAAATGGTGCAAATTGTGCAGACCTACTTTCTAAACTCATTTGTTTATGCTTTTTTGATACATGGTGTTCTAAGTTTATTATGTCATCATATTTGTGTTCATCTCTCACTTCGTTTCCCTCCTTATCCTTTATGTCCTCCTATTTGTCCATTCCTTTCTATTGTAGTTGCACCTTCTTCAAGGTTCATTGCTTTTATTATTGCATTTTTTCCGTATTTGTGCTTTATCTCTATTATTGCCTTTTGTATACTCTTTTCTTTTTTAAGCTTTTCTTTCTCAATCTTCTCTTTTTTGTATATTTCATCATAGTTTGTAAATAGATTTACTTGCTCATATTTTTTTGCTTCTTTCATCTCTTCTTTTTCATTTGATAAATTTCCTACAGTTAAATTTATTTTTCTTATTAACATATTTTTGTTTATTATGCTATCATATAATTTTATAAATCCCTCACATATTATTCTTGTTGATGAAGTCTTTTTTTCAATTCTGTATGTACCATGTGCTGGTTTTGGGACTTGTCTGCCATATCTATCCTCTGTTATTTCTCCGTTGTAGACTGTTTTATATTTTGCGTTCTTTAGGTTTTCTACATCATAGTCTATGTGCAATACTAACATATCTGTTATGTATTGCTTTTCTACCATTTCTAGCACTATTAGGTCTGCCATTTCTCTTATAATTAGTCTTGCCTTTTCATAATCATATGGACAATGCAATACTTGACCTGAGCTTATACTTTTTGTTGCCGGTTTACATGATTTTACACTTTTTATTGTAGTGCATTCCCATCCCCAACTATGGTCTATAAGTAATTCTGCATTTATCCCAAATAGTTTATATAGTAGTTCTTCATTTTCCACTGAACATCTTGCTACATCTCCCATTGTATACATTCTACGCTCTTCAAGTCTTTTTGCATATCCTTTTCCAACTCTCCAAAAGTCTGTAATTGGTCTATGCCCCCATAGCTTTTTTCTAAATGATATTTCATCAAGTTCTGCTATTCTTACTCCATATTTGTTCGGTTTTGTATGTTTTGCGACAATGTCCATTGCAATCTTGCATAAATACATGTTTGCCCCTATCCCTGCTGTTGCAGTTATCCCTGTTGTTTCATATACATCTCTTATTATTTTTGTTACTAACTCTTTTGCTGTCATTTGATATGTTTTTAAGTAATTTGTTAAGTCACAAAATATTTCGTCTATTGAATATGGAAATATATCTTCTGATGAAATATATTTTAAATATATATTGTATATTTTTGTACTGTATTCCATGTAATGGGCCATTCTTGGTGGTGCTATTATATAAGCTAATTCTAAATTTTTATCTTTTTTTAGTTCTATGTCATCATATGATTTACCTGTGAATGTATGATTTGTTGCATATATCTTTCTACCATTATTTACTGCTTTTACTTTTTGGATAACTTCATATAATCTTGCTCTACCAGGTATTCCATATGCTTTTAAACTTGGAGATACTGCAAGACATATTGTTTTTTCTGTTCTTGAATTGTCTGCAACTACCAAATTTGTTTTTAGTGGATCTAGCCCTCTTTCTTTACATTCTACTGATGCATAAAATGATTTTAAGTCAATAGATGCATATATTCTTTCCACAATACATTCCCCCTTTTGCTAGCTATAATATATCATATTTTCACGTTGCTGTAAACAATTGTTTGTAATATATTTTTTCATTTTCCTTTATTTTTTTTTTGAAAAGTGATATTATAACAATATAAAATTTTTGTGGAGGAATAATATATGATTTCTAAAGAAAAAAATCCAGAATATTTGAATTCATTTTTAAACTATTCTATAACTATACTTAATAAATCTCCTAATTCTGTAAAAGAATATAATTATGATTTAACTAATTTTTTGAAATATATGATGATACGTTTTAATCTTACAAATGAAAACGATTATGATAAAATTGATATTTCTAATTTTGCAGAAAATGATTTAAGAAAAATTACTCTTGAGGATATACATGCTTATGTTTCTCATTTGGCTGTTGATAATAGAAGTAAAGCAACTACAAGAGCAAGAAAAATATCTACTATACGAATATTTTTTAAGTATTTGTCTCAAAAAACTAATGTATTAGAGATTAACCCTGCTCAAAATTTGGAAACGCCAAAGCTTGAAAAAAGAATGCCAAAATATTTGTCATTAGATGATAGTAAAAAACTTTTAGAAGCAGCAGGTCACGAAGATAATAGAAATTATAAAAGAGATTATGCAATTACGACTCTTTTTCTTAATTGTGGCATGAGACTTTCTGAATTAGTTGGAATCAATATTAATGATATAGATTTCAGTGAATGTAAAATGACTGTTATTGGAAAAGGCAATAAGGAAAGAACTATTTATTTGAATAAAGCTTGCATGTTGGCAATTAATGATTATCTTTCTGTTAGACCCACTACAGTAAAACATGATACCAAAAATTCTGATAAAGCTTTATTTATAAGTGAACAAAAAAAACGTATTAGTAATAGGACTGTTCAAGATATTGTTAGTAAGGAATTGAAAAAAGCAGGATTAGATAACAAAAATCTTTCTGTACATAAGTTAAGACATACTGCTGCAACTCTTATGTATCAATATGGAGATGTTGATATTAGAGCATTACAAGAACTTTTAGGTCATGAAAGTATTTCAACTACTGAGATATATACTCATGTGAGTAATGAACAGGTTCGTAATGCTGTTGAAAGTAATCCTTTAGCAAATTTATAACCAGTAATCCACATGATTACTGGTTATTATATTAGTATTGGCTGAATTTGTTCTCCATCTAATGCACATTCAATAGTTTTTGTTAAGTATGATGGAGAAAATGCTATTGAGCGTGGTTTTGTAATTGGATTATCTTGTCTAAATGGCACAAAATAATAGTTTTTTCTGTTTAATAATTTACCTATATTTTCACTTGAACCTGATAGTCCATCATTTGTTGCTATTGCAATTACAACGGGTCTCTCATCTCGTAAATGTGCTTTTACTGTGTTTGTTGCAATATCTTCGTTTATGTTATTTGCTAATTTACCTATTATATTTCCTGATGCTGGGGCAATAATGATTATGTCTAATTTTTCACTATAGCCTATTGATTCTATTTCATTTAGCTTACTTCTTACTCTTTGTTTTGTTATTTGTTCTATTTCAATTATACAGTCTTCAATTCTTCCATATTTAGTATTTGCCATATAACATTCTTCTGATATTATTGGTATAATTCTAGCTTGCTGTTTTACCAGATTTTTCATTTCAATTATTGTATTTTTAATTGCATAGTTCACGCCTGTAATTATAAATCCTATTTTCTTTTCTTTTAAGTTCATATTATATGCCCCCTTTATATATAATATGAATATAAAAGAGTTTTTGTCGAAAATGTAATGTTTTTTCATAAATGTATTTTTAAATTACATACATTAAGACACATAGCATGTGTAACATATTTCCAAAGAATACACATAAGTGAAATATTGAATGCATATATTTGCGTTTTTTACCTACACCATATAATACTGCACCTATTGTATATATTATTCCCCCTGTAACAAGTAATACAAAACCTGGCATTCCTAATAACGTTGGTAATATATTAGCTTTTATTATGATACACCAGCCCATTGCTAAATAACATATCATTGAAAATACTTTGAATTTTTTTAGGTCTATTGCATTTAGTATTATCCCTAATATTGCAAATCCCCATACTATTCCAAATATTGTCCAACCCATTACTGGTGAATATCCTCTTAATGCGCATAATGCAAACGGAGTATATGAGCCTGATATTAATACAAATATTGCACAATGGTCTAATATTTGGAATACTTTTTTCGATTTTAGCTTAGGACTTAATCCATGATATATACTTGACATACAATATAAAAATAACATTGATACTCCAAATATAACTCCACTTATTATTCCGTATGGATTGTGATGTATTGCTCCAAATACACTTCCAAGTACTATCATTACAATACCAGCAACACCACCAACTATGTGTGATACCATATTAAATATTTCTTCTCCTTTTGTATATGTTGGTAAAACCCTATCTGATAATTTTGTTCTTTTCATTTTTTATCACTCCTATTCAAAATAATAACATCTAGTATTGATTACTAGATGTTATTATATCGTATATTTTATAATCTGTCTATACTTTTAAAAATTTTTTTTGATTCTATAGCACCATTTATATATTCTAAAATTGTATTTTTCAAAATTTATTTTTTCTTTTAATTTATTGAAAACTGTAATTTTCTCATCTCCTAAAAATAAATTAACCAAGTGACCAAGTACCAAAATTATGGTACTTGGTCCTGGACATTGCCTCGATAAGCCGTACGATAAAAATCCATAAAGTGATTTACATAATTTTTTATTTTACAACTTTTTCTGCAAAAGCATTATTTATAATTTTGTCATATGGTGCTTTTTTCTGTAATTCTCCTGCTTCTGTCATGATTAATTGCAATTTGTCAAAAGCTTCTTGTTTTAATATAGGATTTTCTTTCCATGCATCTATGTTTTTATATTTTTGTACTGATTTTTCTAATGATTCTACGGTAGTATCTGGGAAGAATTGTTGTATTTTTTCTGCCACCTCTTTTGAAGTATGATTTTTAGTCCATTGTTCTCCTTTATATATCGCCTTTGTAAATTTCTCTACGATTTCTTTATTATTATTTATATAACTTTTTTTAGCACAATATGCAGTATATGGTACTTCTCCTGCTGATTCTCCAACAGACGCTACAACATATCCCTTTCCTGCATCTTCTGTCATAGAAGCGGTTGGCTCAAATAGTGTAACATATTCTGCTGTACCACCTGTGAATGCACCAGCCATTAAGTCAAATTTAATACTATCATCTAATGTTAAATCTGTTTGAGGATTTATCCCATTTTGTTTTAACACATATTCTAATGTCATATATGGTACTCCACCTTTTCTACCTGGTATTACAGTTTTTCCTTTCAAATCATTCCATGAGAAATTGTCTGTTTTATTTTTACTTACTAAAAATGATCCATCTTTTTGTGTTAATTGAGCAAATACCTCAACATAATCTTCTTTTCCTTCATTGTATACATATATTGCTGCTTCTGGTCCACATAAACCAATATCGCTTTGACCAGCCAATAATGCTGTCATTACCTTGTCAGCTCCCTGACCTGTTGTTATTTCCAATTTTATTCCTTCTTCTTCAAAGAAACCATTTGATATAGCTACATATTGTGGGGCATAAAATACTGATCTTGTAACCTCATTTAGCTGAATAGTTGTCAGGTCTGCTGTTTTTTCTTCTTTTGAACGATTATTATAAATAATCAATTCTGCACCTATAATAAGTATGATACAAATTATTATTATTATAAATTTTTTCATATTTCCTCCAATTTTATTTTACAATTTTCTTTTCTAATAAAACTATACTTTCGTACATTAAGGCTGCTACTATAGCTAAAATTATTACACTTGTCATTACCAAGTCTAATTGGAATACCTGCCCACCATATACTATTAAATATCCTAATCCTCCTTTTGATACAAGAAATTCCCCAGTTATTACTCCTACTAAAGTTAATCCAATATTTACTTTTAATGTATTGAAAAATGTTGCTATATTTGATGGTATAACTATTTTTGTTAATATTTGTATTTTTGTAGCATTAAATGTTTTTACCATTTTTATTTTCTCTTTATCTGTGTTTACAAATCCATTTAATATATCTAATATTGTTACTATTAGTGAAATTGCTAATGCCATAACTACTATTGCTGGCATTCCTGCTCCGACCCATATTATTATTACAGGACCTAATGCAATTTTGGGTAAACTATTTAATACAACTAAAAATGGTTCAGATACTTTTGATATAAATGGTGACCACCACAATATTATTGCTGTAATCACTCCCATTACTGTTCCTAGTGAAAATCCTATAAGTGTTTCTATACATGTTATTTTGAGATGTTCTAATAAATCATTTGATGATAAATTTAAAAATGTTTTTAGTATTCTTGATGGCTGACTTGCAATAAAGCTGTCTATTATGCCTTTATTTGCGAGTATCTCCCATGTTGCTATAAATGCTACTAATATAAATATTTGTGTGAATACAATTTCTATTTTTCTTATTTTTGTTTTTTTTAAGTATTTTTTTCTGTCTTCTGATATTTGGATTTTATTTTTTTTCATGTTCGTCTAACTCCTTCCATAATAGATTAAAGTATTGACTAAATTTAGGACTTTCTCTACAGTTTAGAGGAGTTCGATTTTCTACATTAAATTCTATTTTATGAATGTTTTTTATTGTTGCTGGCCTTTTTGTTAATACTACTATTCTGTCTGACATGCTTATCGCTTCTGGTTGATATAAAAATAGGCCGTTTTGATTTTTATTTTTGACTAATTTAATATTAAATTAGCCTTATATTTTTTCTTTTAAGTTATTTAATTGTTTAAAATTAAAATACAAATCTACTTGTTTATCCTGATGTATCTCTATTCTATTAATAATTACTTTCATAATTTCTGATGTGGGTTTATTTACACTTAGAAAATCCTGTACAACACTTTTTATTTTTTCTGTATCATCTTGTTTTGCTTCTTCTTTTTGCTGTTTAATTTCTATGTATTCGTTTTCTTTTTTCCCTATTTCGTTTCTAAATTTTTTCAATAATCTTTCATACATTTCTTCACTTATTTTATTGTTTAATTTGTCTATATACATTTGGTCAATGTTGTTATTTATCAATTTTATCTCGTTCTCTAATTTTTGAAGCATTTTTACATAATCATATTTTGTCATTTCCTTTTTTACTTCTAATTCTATTTTTTCACTATCTATTTTTTTGAATAAATTTTTAATATAATCAATTACTGTATCTTCTAAATTAGAATAGCTAAAACCATGTGATGTGCAAAGTTTTAATTTTGAATTTCTGCGATAATTATTACATACCATATAATAATTACTATTCTTTTTTCCTCTTACTCCTATTTTATGTTTGCATTCGTAACAAAAAAGTAAACCATCTAATAAAAACATATTTTTCTTTTCATTTCTATTGTAGTTTTGAACTATTACCATTTTTTGCACAGTATCAAATACTTTTTTATCTATTATCGGTTCATGTGTATTTTCTACTGAAATCCATTTTTCTTCTGAATTTAGTCTAATTTTTCTATTTTTATAACTTATTCTACTCCTTTTATTTTGCACTGTTGTGCCTATATATACTTTATTTTTCAATATGTTCTTTACTGTTTTATTTTCCCAATATGTTTCTTTATTATATCTTGATTTATTAACCGTTGGAATATTGCTATTGTTTAAGTAATCTCTTATTGTTCCAACTTGATTTCCACTAGATGCCATATTAAAAATAGTCCTTACAATTTGAGCCTCTGGTTCATAAATTATTAGTTTATTTTTATCATTTGAATCTTTTATGTATCCAAGTGGTGTTTTTCCCCCTACCCATTTTCCCTGTTTTTGCATAGTATGTAGAGCTGTCCTAATTTTTTTAGATAAGTCTTTTGAATACATATCATTTAATATTGATTTGAAAGGTGCAATATCATTGTTACCATTTGATGTTTCAAAAGTATCTATTCCATCTGTTACTGAAACATATCTTACATTATTTTCTGGAAACCATTTTTCTATATATTCTCCTGTTTCTATATAATCACGACCTAAACGTGATAAATCTTTTGTTACAACCATATTAATTTTTCCGTTTTCTATATCTTTTATCATTCTCTGAAAATCTGGTCTATTAAAATTTGTTCCTGTAAAACCTTGATCTATATATGTATCTATTAATTGGTACTTCCATCCTAATTTTTGCACATATTCTGTTAGTAATGTTCTTTGATTTTTTATACTTTCACTTTCATCATAGCCTCTATCTACATCTTCTTTTGATAACCTTATATATATTGCTACCTTGTATATTGTTTTTTCTATTTGTTCAAGCATTTTTCCTCCCTTCTATACTTGATAAAAACAATTTGAATTTAAGTTTTATTATATCTTATTTTGAATAAAATTTTAATGCTCAAAAATATCTTTTTTTAAGATATTAATTATTAAATGTTTTATTAATCCTTCTAACTCTTCACCTTTTTCATCGAAGTATATATTGATTTTGAAAGTTTCACTCATATTAACTCACTCTCCCTATACTATATATACATCTGTTTTCTTATAAAAATTCTCCCCTATATTAAAATTTATTTTAATATTTTTTAATATATCCACATTTGCTCATAAATAGTTTAAGGGTAGCTATGCGATAGTTTTCACTATCACACACCTACCCAGTATAGTAAAATATGTCATCTATTTTGTTTAAAATCATTGATATTGCTGGTTTTTCTAATTATAAAAAATGTCCAATTTAGAAGTTTATTTTACTCAAAAATTTGGACATTTTTAGCTTATACGGAATTTAATAAATAGTAATGAAATATTTTGTTTTTGTTTAATATTTTTACAAAAATTACTACTACATTTATTGATTATCTAAATCTATTTACACTTTATATTTTTTTAATCTTAAAGCATTTAGTATAACCGTTAAACTACTACACACCATCGATAAACTTGCCCACATAGGATTTATAGTTATTCCTATTGGATTTAATATACCTATTGCAATAGGTATCATTAAAGAATTATAGAAAAATGCCCAAAACAAATTTTGTTTTATATTTTTTATAGTTTTTTCACTAATATTTATTAATTTTAAAATAGATTCTAAATCATTTTTAGTTAAAATAACATCTGATGAATCCATTGCTATATCTGTTCCACTTTTTACACTTACTCCAATATTGGCATTTGCTAAAGCTGGACTATCATTTATGCCATCCCCACACATCATAACATTTTTATTTTGTAATTTTAGATTTTTTATCATTTCTGCTTTTTCTTTTGGAAGAACATTTGCTATTACTTTTGTTATTCCTAATTCTTTTCCTATTTTTTCTGCTGTATCTTTATTATCTCCTGTGAGCATAATTGTTTCAATATTCTTTTCATTTATCTTTTCTATAACTTGTTTTGCATTTTCTCTTATAATATCATTTACACCAATAAGAGCCATTATTTTACTATCTTTTATTACATATATTATACTATTCCCTTGTTTTGCAAGTTCTTTTTCATCTTCTTCGTATTTATTTTCAATATTGTATTTTGCTAGTATTTTCCTATTTCCTAATATTATTTTTTGTTTTTGAATTTCTCCAATAATTCCAAATCCAGATACATCTTCAAAATTATTTACTTGTAGTTTTGCAATTTTATTTTCTTTCATATAATCTGTAAATGCTTTTCCTATTGGATGTGTAGATTTTGTTTCTATGCTTCCTGCTAATTGCAAAATATCATTGTCTTTTAGATTACTATAATTATATATTTTAGAAATCTTTAATTTTCCATAAGTTAATGTTCCTGTTTTATCAAAAACGATAGTATTTATTTTCGAAGCATTTTCTAATATCTCACTTTTTTTTACTAATATTCCGTTACTTGCACATAATCCTTCACTAATTACCATTGCAAGTGGTGTTGCGAGTCCCAAACTACAAGGACATGCAACAACAAGTATTGTAACAAATGTAATTATTGCTTTTCCTATTGAAAATCCTAATAGTAAATATATTATCAATGTGATAATTGCAATGATTATAACAACTGGCACAAAAACACCTGATATTTTATCTACGATTTTTGCTATTGGTGCTTTTGTGTTGCTTGCTTCTATTACTAGTCTTACTATTTCTGATACTGTTGATTCTTTTCCTATTTTCTCTGCTTTATATTTTATAAATCCGTCATAATTTAAACTACCAGCAACTACTTTTTCACCTATTGTCTTTGAAGATGGCTTACTTTCTCCAGTTATACAAGATTCATCTAAATGTGCTTTTCCGTTCTATTATTTCTCCATCTACTGCAATTTTCTCTCCTGGTTTTGCTATAATTATATTTTCCTTTTTAATTTCATCTAATGTAACAATTTTTTCTACTCCATTTATTTCAATAGTTGCTTGATTTGGTGTTATTTCTACTAATTTTTGTATTGCCTCTTTTGTCTTGTCTTTACTTATTCCATCTAAATATCTTCCTAGCTTTATGAAATAAATTACAATAGCTGATGATTCAAAGTATAAATCCATTGTGTAGTTGTGATTTCCTTTCAGTATCATATACATTCCATATACACTATATAAAAAACTACTAATCACCCCTATTGTAACTAATGTATCCATATTTGGTATTCTATGAATTAAATTTTTGTATCCATTCTTTAAAATATCAAAACCATATATTAAAAATAATATTGTTAATCCTAATAATGTTATAGTACATATGATTGGATTATAATGTGGATTAAATATTTTTGGTATGGGCAGATTTATCATGTGTCCCATTGAAATATACATTAATATAATTGCTAGTATCGTAAATATTATAAATTTAATTTTTTCTTTTTTAGTTTGCTTTTGTATTTTAAATTCCTTAAATATTCCTAAACTTGTAAAACCTGCTTGTTTTATACATTTTTCTAATTTTTCTTGATTTAATATTGTTTCATCATAATCTATACTAGCATTTGACATTACTAGATTAACGGAAGCATTTATAATTCCATTTTGCTTATTTAGGTATTTTTCTAATCCATTTGAACAAGCACTGCAAGTCATTCCATCTATTCCTAAAATAATTTTTTTCATACTTTTAATCTTCCTTTACTTCAAAACCAAGATCTTCAATTTTTTCCTTAATAATATTTCTATCAATTTTTTCATCTGACTTAATTACAACTGTTCCTTCATTATGATTTGCAATTACTTCTTTGACACCATCTATTGTGCTTAAAGAATTTACTACTCTTTTTTCACAACCTCCACAAACCATTCCATTAACATTTAATTTTATCTCTTCCATATTTTTTACCCTCTTTCTATTTTTTTAATAAACTTTCAAATTTATCATTAAATTCTTTATTATACTTTTTTAAATTAATTGGTTTTAAACTCTTATCTGTAAAACAATGTTTTGTTTCTCCTGTCAATACAATTTTACCATTTTTTTTATCTGCTATCTCATATCCAACTGTCATTCTTACTCCTGAATATTCTTTCACATAAAGCTTTATAATAATTGTATCTCCAAATGTAACATGATATTTATAAGTACAGTTTACTCCTAATACTGGTATTGTTATTCCATTATCTTCTAATAAATCAAATGGCATTTCTATACTTTGTAGCCAATAGCATCTAGCTTCTTCTAAAAATCTTATATAATTAGAATGATGTACTACTCCCATTTTATCTGTTTCATAATAATTAATGTTTCTTTCAAATGTAAAATCCATATTTTCCCTCTTTTCGTATTATTTATTAAATTTTTTGAATAATCCTATTAGCTCATCTATTATCTCTAAGTTGGCATTTTCTAAATCTCTTGTTACACAAGAATACAAATGTTTTTCTAATATATGATTTGATAAACTTTTTACTGATTAACTTTTTGTATTTGTTTTTATAATAAAATTTAAGTCTTCAATTGCTTTGTCTATATTCATCATTCCATTTCCAATAGGATAATAAACTGGGTATACTTTATATTCCATACCAGCTATATTCTTTAAAAAGTTTTGTTTTCTACA
>CAKPJC010000023.1 GCA_934162535.1 uncultured Clostridia bacterium
CTAAAATAATTATATCATATTCTCGGTTTTTAACAAGATTTTTCGTGCAAAAAAATATTTACGAATTAGCACTTGTTTACCCTTGACTGATCTAGGTTTTTAACTAAAATGGGAAAAACCCAAGTATTAGTTCTTACTAACTATTGCTTGGGTAATTTCTATTCTATTCCTAAATATTCATTATATGTGATTTCTCTGTCTATTATTTTATCTTTTTGAATATCTATTATTCTATTTGCAACTGTTTGTGTTAGTTGGTGGTCATGTGATGTAAATATTATATTTCCTTTGAACTTGGCCATTCCATCATTTACTGATGTTATACTTTCCATGTCTAGATGGTTTGTAGGTTCATCAAATATTAAGAAGTTTGCTCCTGAAAGCATCATTTTAGCTAATACACATCTTACTTTTTCTCCACCTGATAATACTCTTGCTTGTTTTAGTGATTCATCTCCTGAGAATAACATTCTACCTAAGAATCCTCTTACAAATGTTTCATCTGGATCTTTTGAGTATTTTCTAAGCCATTCTGTTATGTTTTCATCTACATCAAATAAATAATTATTGTCTTTTGGGAAATATGATTTTGTTATTGTTGTCCCCCAAATAAGTTCTCCTTCATCTGGTTCCATTTCTCCTGCTATTATTTGGAATAACACTGTTTTTGCATTTTCATTATCTGCTAAAAAAGCAATTTTGTCTCCAGCTTTTACTGTAAAACTAATTTTGTCTAATATTTTTTCACCATTTATTGTTTTTGATATATTTTTTACTTGTAATATTTCTTTTCCTGGCTCCCTATCTGGCTTGAAATCAACATATGGGTATTTTCTGTTTGATGGTTTTATTTCGTCTAATTCTATTTTTTCAAGTGTTTTCTTTCTTGATGTTGCTTGTTTTGATTTTGAAGCATTGGCACTAAATCTAGCAATGAAGTCTTGTAATTCTTTTATTTTCTCTTCTTTCTTTTTGTTTTGCTCTTTCATTTGTTTTAGTGCAAGTTGACTTGATTCATACCAAAAATCATAGTTTCCTGGATATACTTTTATTTTTCCAAAATCAACATCTGCAATATGTGTACATACTTTATTTAAGAAGTATCTATCATGTGACACTACTATTACCGTGTTTTCAAAGTTTATTAAAAATTCTTGTAACCAATTTATACTTTTTAAATCCAAGTCGTTTGTAGGTTCGTCTAGTAATAATACGTCTGGATTTCCAAATAAAGCTTGTGCTAATAATACTTTTACCTTTTCTCTTGGTTCTATTTCACTCATTAATTTATAATGATTTTCTGGTATTATTCCCAAATCATTTAATAGTATTGATGCATCTGATTCTGCATTCCATCCATCTAGCTCTGCAAATCTTTCTTCTAGTTTTGCAGCTTTCATTCCATCTTCTTCTGAAAAGTCTGGCTTCATGTATATTGCTTCTTTTTCTTTCATTATGTCATACAGTTCTTTATTTCCCATCATTACTGTGTCTATTACAGTATATTCTTCATATGCAAAGTGATCCTGTTTTAATACAGATAGTCTTTCTCCTTTTTCTAATGATACATCTCCTTTGCTTGGTTCTATTTCTCCTGATAGTACTTTTAGAAATGTTGATTTTCCTGCTCCATTTGCTCCTATTATTCCATAGCAGTTTCCTTTTCCAAATTTTATGTTTACATCTTCAAATAATACTCTTTTTCCGAACCTTACTGTTACTCCGTTTGTTGTTAGCATGGTTTCCTCCTTTTTTCTCTTTTTATTGCCTATATACTATATCATATTTTTCCAGTTTTAACAAGTAATTTTGGCGTTTTACTTTTTTATTATTGCATTTTATGTAGAATTATGATATTTTATATGAAAATGGGGTGTTTATATGAAGAAAAGTAAAAAGAAATTAAAAATTGTAAATAAGACTAGATTTAGCATTTTTATAATTGTACTTATTCTTATTTGCTTTTTTATTTTTAAATTTTTGAGTTCAAGTTTTAGTAGTAAAGAAACCATTTCAAATATTTCGGAAAATAATACTACCACTACTGCTAAAGAAACCAAGCCTGATATTAATTTTTCAATGAGTGTTATTGGAGATATTATGTGCCATAACTCACAATATGTTGACGCATACGTTTCTTCAAGTGGTACATATGACTTTTCTTATGTATTTGAAGATATAAAGTCGTATATTAGTTCTGCTGATATTGCTGTTGGCAATTTGGAAACTACTTTCGCTGGTAAAGCAAGGGGCTATAGTAACTATCCAACTTTTAATACTCCTGAGCAATTAGCTACAAACTTAAAAACTTTTGGTATTGATGTTGTTTCAACTGCAAATAATCATTGCATGGATACCGGATATTCTGGACTTACAAGTACATTAAATTATCTTGATGAAGCAGGTATATCACATGTGGGTACTTATAGCTCTGAAGAATCTCAAAATACTATTTTAATAAAAGATGTAAAAGGTGTAAAAATCGCATTTCTTGCTTTTACTTATGGCACTAATGGTATTGCTATACCAAAAGATAAATCTTATTGTGTAAATTTAATTGATAAAGATTTTATCTCAAAACAACTTTCACTTGCTAAAGAACAGTCTCCTGATTTGATTTGTGTTAGTATGCATTGGGGAATTGAGTATCAAACTAAACAAAATTCTGAGCAAGAGGATTTGGCTAATTTCTTGTTCAAAAATGGTGTTGATGTTATTTTAGGTAGTCATCCTCATGTTTTACAACCAATGGAGAAAAAAACTGTTACTCTTGAAGATGGTTCTACTAAGAATTGTTTTGTTATATATTCTTTAGGTAATTTTATGTCTGGTCAGAATAAGGCTAATACTCGTAATTCTGTTATCCTTGATATGAAGTTCACTAAAAATGGTAAAACAAATAAGACTTTAATTAATTCTGTTTCATATGTGCCTATTTATATGTATAAGGATTCTAGTAAGAAACTTCATAAATATCGTGTTTTAGATATTGAGAAAAATATTAAAAATTATGATTCTGGAGAAGATAGGTCAATTGGCTCTGCTAGCTATTCTACATTGAAAGCAGAACTTACTAAGATTAAGAATACTATGGGTGAAGATTTAGTGTTTTAAGAACAAATAAAAATTTTTTCATTTGTACAAATTCGCTACTTCTCTACTTTTAGACAATAGTAACATAAAATTTCATTTTTGTCTTGTGAATGAATAATTTTAGAATAAAATAAATAAGGTATTGACTATGATACTAAAAAGTATTACAATTATATAGCTTAAGCTAGTAATTTAAGAAATTCATTTGTGTAGATTCACAAATAATCCCTAGAGTGCAAGTCTAGGGATTATTTTTTTATTCTTCTTAAGGTTGGTGCACCATCTCGGAATCGAACCGAGGACCGCCAGATTAAGAGTCTGTTGCTCTACCAGCTGAGCTAATGGTGCATATCAAATTCATATTTACAATTATAGTATCTTTTTATTGAAATGTCAATAGTTTGAAGTATCAAGTTTTGCATTTTTTCGAAAAAAGCTAAACTTAAAATATAATTTTATTGAAAAAAAGTGTAATTTGTGATATTACTAAATAAGACAACCTAAAATTTTGTCTAATAAGCGACATAGTCGCCCTTTATATAAAAATGGAGGTAACCAATGTTAAATAAATCATTCATTTTAGCAAAAGATATAGAATTTGACGTAAAAAGAAAAGGTAATATAAATACATTAGTAATAGGAAATGATAATTCTGGAAAACATGAATCATTTATATTTCCTAACATAGGAAAGTTACTAGGTTCTTATATATTAGTAGACACCAATAATATAATATATGATAAAACAAATGAATTGTTTAGAGAAAAAGATTATAATATACTAACGGTAGATTTAAAATCTAAAACTAACTATAATCCTTTTATGTATATAAAAAAAGATGTAGATATTTTAACTTTTTCAAATTTATTAATAAAAAGAAATACTATATTAGCAAAAAATAAATATGATGAAGATTTATGTGAAATTATGTTTAGAATTATTGTCAAATATATATTAAAAACTCAAAAAATTGAAAACCACAATTTGAAATATGTTTTAGAAATAATAAATGATTTAAAAGAAAATGATATAGATTATTTTAAAACAATAATGTTAGAGTTAAATAATAAAACATATATAAAAAATTACTATAATATCATAGAAAGTATTGATGTAAAATCATATAACTCTTTGGTAAGACTGTTAGAGAAAAAATTGCATTCCTTGGGTAAAGAAAATATTAAAAATATTAGTACTACAGCATCAATAGATTTCAGTAATATAGGAAATGTAAAAACAGTTTTATATATAAATACAAGTGATAATCAAATAATTAATGGAATCTTTTTTACACAATTAATTAAAAGTTTACATGATTCAGCTGACAAGAATAGTGGATTTTTAAATATTCCAACATATTGTTTTTTGGATAATTTTGAAAAACTCGGATATATATCAATGTTTGATAAAAGACTTGCTACATCAAAAAAAAGAAAAATAATGTACGCTATAATTATTGATGATATTAAACCATTAATAAACATATATGAAAATGACTTGAATTCTATCCTCCAAGGTTGTAATCTAGCACTTTACTTAGGTACAAATCACACTGAAACAATAAAGTTTTTTTCTGAGAATTTGAAAAACAATATCTCAGCTAATGTGTTACAGGAATTAAAGTCTGGTATGTGCATAGTTTGTGAAAATGATAATTCTCCTAAAAGGGCAATAAAATTAAAAGATAAACATTATAATCCCCCAGTCAGACAAAAACTGAATAAGCAATTAATACAAGAATTGGAGGAAAAGACTGCTTCTGAGTCTAATCCAGATAAAAAAGAAAAATTAGAAAAAGCATTAAATGCAATGAAATTCTTAAATGGAATTTAATTTACTAAAAGGTCACAGGTTAATCCTGTGACCTTTTGTTTGAAAGTGAAATATTCACTAAGAATTCATCTACTCAAATTTAACATTACTTACTTATTTACTGCTTTTCTTTTTATCAAGAATACTCCACCTGCTAATATTATCAATGCTACTACTCCTGCTGATATATATATTATTGTATTATTTTCTAGACCTGTTGGTGGTGTAATTGTTACTGTTATTGCATCATCATCTTGCTCATGTAGTCTTGTAAGCTCTGTTTCTTGTTCTGCTCTAACTTTTAAGCTTGGCATATAATCTCCTGGTATATATTTCTTAGCAACTTGTGTTCCTTTATTTGTGCTGTCTATTGTTCTTGCTATTTTACCATTTAATTGTATTATTTCTGTATGGTTTTCATATACATGGTCTTTTGCTTGTGTTGCTAATAATTTGCTTGCATATAATGTTTCTGAATGTGATTCCCCTGCTGATAAGTTATTAAATGCATTTGTTACTAGTACAGTATAGTTGTCTTTTTCTAATCCTTTTACTCTATATTTATCTTCATCACCTTTTAATACTAGTTCTGAAATATTACCTTCATTATATAATTTTTCGGCTTTTATTTGTACCCAGTTTGCATTTTGTGTTCCTTCTCCTGCTTCACATATTAGTTCTGGGTCAACATAGTCTGCAATATATTCAACTGATTGTTTTATCAAGTCTGAAGCAGATTCTCCATAATAGTAATATTTTTCATTTCCATTGTCTTTGCTGTCATATTCATAATCTTTTTCACTAGCATTTGTTACTGTTATCTTATATAAGATTTCTAGTGTTGAACCCTGTATTAATTCTGAATCCATTTCCATAAATAGTTGTCTTTGACTTTTTACTGCTTTGCTAAATGCCTCTCTGCTATTAACAACTTCTTTTGAGCCTAATGCTCTTACATAGTCCATATTTATCGCATATGGATCACCTTCTGTTAATATTTGTCCATTTGCTAATGTTATTTTTAAATTACTTACTGTCTTGTCAACAATTATATTTTCTCTTGCTCTTTCAATTATACCAAAATTGAATTTGCTCCAGTTATGTTCAAAATTTCCACCATTATTGTCAACTTTACTTTCTTGTGAACCTGTATACTCTATTTGAACTTTGAATGGTAAACTGTATGCTGATACATTTACAGGATTATTATAATTTTTATTTATTAATGATTGTATTTGTAATCTCGCATCTTTATCATATCCATTTGCTGTTTCATCAGAATTTACATTTACTTTTACAAGTGAATTATCTCCTTTTTTGAAATACCATTGTAAATTGTCTAAATCGTCTACTGCAATTGATGTATTATCTGCTTTTGTTAAATGCCATTGTAAATCTTTTTGATCAATACTATCTTGTTTGTTATCATAATTTTTTGTCATTACATTTTTTATAGTATTATCTGTTATTACTGTTGATTTATAGTTTCTTGCATTTATTACAGTTTCTCCATTATCTATCGTTGTAGCTCCATTTGCTAATTCTGTTGTGTCATCACCATATGTATATTTTACAATATAGTTATCTACAACACATCCTTCGTCACTGTCACTACCAAATTGATAATGTCCATTTTCATCAGTGTATGTTACAGCTGGTGATTTTTCAGCTTGACCACTCTTTATTGAATATAAATATGCTAATTCTGTTGTTCCATCGTCATTTACTTTTAATAGTTCAACTTTTACATTTTTTATTCCTTTTTCATTTTTATCTTTATCTTTTTTCTCTTCTGTATAGAATCTTTGACCATCTCCTAGTCTTTCATTGTTTTTTGCACTTTCTGATGTTTGTTCATCTTCAAATACGATTCCTGATATTTGTTTATATTTGTCATCTTTTACTAACATAAATGTTGGCGCAATATCTGTATCATCTTCAAATGTTGAAAAGTCTATTGAGTTATTTGATACTTTTATTTCTGCATTTCCTGGTGCTGAGTCAACATCAACTCCTGCACTTTGTCTACCAGACATACCTTTTTTACTTGCTGTTTCAAATTCGGCACATTGTGTTTCACTTCCATAATATGTTGAATATTTATATATTTCTGCAACATTCTTGAATAATGTATCTTTCTTTATTAAATCTTTTACAACATCACTATTAACTTTTAATCTTAATTTAATTACATCAGATGTTCCTTGTGGTTCTACCTTTTTACCTTTTAGTTGTGATGTGTATGCTGCTTTGAATCCATTTGAGTTATATGAATCACCATTTTGACTCTTCTCACTCCAATTACTGTCTGCAAGTGTGTAGTTTGCATCATAGTAGTTTACAATTTCTGGTACTTCCATTATTAATGTATTTGATTGGTTATTTACTTTCATTGCATATGTTACATATACTTCTAAGTCTTCTGTGTTGTTTGCATTTATGTAAGCAACATCAGATGGGTTTACTGGTCTTCTATATAGTGTTGAATTACTATCACTGAAGCTTACTTGGTATTTATAGTCTTGACCTTGTATTCCTCTATCTCCATATGTATATGTGTATTGTTGACCTTTCATTAATACGTCAACTTTTTCTATATCTGATACTATTGATATATCAGGTTGTTCTCTTTTAATTAATCCACAGTTTACATTAGATATTTCCCATTCTACTATTTTGCTTCCATATTCATCACATCTATGGTGACTACCATGTTTTGAACATGATACATAGTGGTGTCTTATACATCCTGATTTTTCACTTGTATCTAGTGCTGGGTATGATTCTAACATTTTAAATTTACTTAATGGTGTTTTTGTATCTGCTGTAACTGTAAAGCTGTCCATTCCAACAGGTGCTGATAGTGTTGCTTTTCTTGGATTTGAACCTGTATATGTATATTCTAGTCTTGTTCCATTTGATGATACACCTTTATTACTTATTTCAGCAAATGAATTGTCTAAACTTGTTCTGCCTGAAGTACTTTCCATCGCTTTTGATGTATCTTCTGCACCATCTGATACATATGGCACTGTTGTATATGTTAATCCATTGTACTCAAATTCAACATATGAATTGTTTATTCTGTTATACATATCTTGGTCAATTTGCCATGCACAGAAACTTAAATTAATGTTTGCATACATTGTGTATTTACCACCATTTTTTGTTTCTTCACTTGCTATAATTGAACCATCTTGTGCCTTCCAGTATACTTTTACTCCATCTATTCCATTTTCTGAACTGTCTTTTCTACCATTGGCATTTGTAGACTTTCCTGTAAATAAATCTTCCCAAACCATTCCGGAAATCATAACATTGCCTTTTTGCGTTTCTCTTTCATTGTATATTATATTTGAATTATCATAATCATCAACTGTTGTTGTTGATAGTTTGAATTCCTTATTTATATTAGAGTCATATCCTCCATACGGATTTGATGTCTCTATTGCTGTATATTCTCCAGCTGGAATTCCTTTTATTTGCAATCCTCTATAATCTTGTTTTGTTCCTGTTGTAAATGTCATTGCTTCAGCAATGTTTGATGTCCAATATTCTGTATTATCTGTTGAAGATTCTGCAACTTCATATACTAATCTATCAGTTGTTTTGTCTTCTACTGAGTTAGCTTTTTTAATATATTTTCCACTTGCATTATTTTTTATTTTAAATGATACTCCACCTAAATATGATTTATCTTTGCTGTCTTGTTTGTCTATTAATATCATTTCAGGGCCTTCACTTTTTTCTAACTCTACAATCATAAGACTTTGGTTTTTATATTGGTTTTTTGCTTCTAACCAATATATTCTAACTGTGCCTTTATATCCTGAATTTGTTTTTGCTAAGTTAGCACATTTGTCACTTAATGATTTACCTTGTTTTAATGTTGTGTGCCATCTTGCATGTGTGAAATATGATGATTGTATTGCCCAACTTGAACCGAAATTATCTGTTACCCATTTATTTTCTGTTCCAAGGAAATACCATAATGCATATTGTGTGTCTGTACATCCAGATGAATTCCTATATCCTTTATTTTTTCCTAATGCTAATATGTTTCCTAATTGTCCCCATCTGTAATCTGTTCCAGAACCTGTTACTTCTCTTAATTCTTTATTTGTCCTGTTACAGAATTTTGCTTCATTTCCTTTTATTTCAATATAGTATACAACGTCGCAATTGTAGTTTTGTCCATCATTTAGTGTTTTGTCTTGTCTAGCACAATACACATTTTCAAAATTACCCCATCTGTTGTATAATTCTGAACCACCTGTATATACTGTTGTTCCAACTGCATTTTCCTTTTGCCCTAGAACATCTTGTGCTGTTGCCTGACATGTACCACTTTTTAATAATAACATTAGTATACTTATCATTAGTACAAATATTATTTTCTTCAATTTTACTTTACTCACCTTTATCACCCCTTATCTATTTTAATTTGTTCTTTCTGAATACTAGATATATTACAAATCCAATTAATATTGTATTTATTATTACTAATATCGCATATAATGTTGTTGTTATACCTGTGCTTACACCTATGATTACATCTGCTGATCCTAGGTCATCTTCATCTTTTGCTTGGTTGTTTACTGTTGAATCTATATCATTTTTTCCCAATTCATTATAGCTTTCAACAATTTCTGCTCTGTTGTTTATTAATCCAACATTTCCTGATGTCATTGTTTTTGTTAATACTAGTTTTATTTCTTTTACTTCTCCTGGTTCTATTCTTGCATTTGCTAGGCTCTTTGTATATAAGTCTTGTCCAGATATATACCAGTCAGGATTTAATTCTGAACTAAATACTAGTCCATTTGGTAAGTAATCTCTTATATTTGTTACATATCCTGCAACTTCCCCTGTATTTTTAACTCTTATTGTATACTCTATTACTGCAACTGAACCCTCAAGTTGTTTTGAATGTATTTCAACTTTTTTGAATGTTTCATCTGCTTTAGAGTCATATGTTTTTGTTCCTTTATTATTTTGTATTACTATTCTGCTTATATATTTACCTAATTCAAGGTCAAATTTTAGATTTTGTTTTAATCCTATATTTACGTTAAATATACTTTCTTTTAAGTCAATAGTATCTGTTCCAGCATTTCCTTTTACTTCTCCGTCAAATGTTTTCGCTATTGCTTTTGAACTTAGTCCTTCACTAACTCCTTGTTCCATGTAGTCTGTTGGCTCATATTTTGTTGTATCATATTCAAATACTACAACATATTGGCCTTCTTCTACTTTACTAAATGTATATTTTCCGTCTTCTCCTGTTTTCGTTTCTAATGCTTTTCCTTCTTTGTCAACTGCTAATTTGTTTGTTTTTACATCTAATAGTCTTACTGTGATTCCAGATAAAAGTGTTTCATCTGTATCTTTTTGACCATTTGTATTTGTGTCTAACCATGCAACACCACTTATAACATTTTTCATTTCTTCTTTTACTGTTCCTTTTATTGTGTGTGTTACTTCTTCTGATTTTGCAATTGTGTTGTCATTTATTTTTATTTCTGCACTATTTTTGATTGTCTTATTTTCTGTTAGTTCTTTGTTTTCTCTAACTGTTGTTATTATTGTCATTTCAGCTGTCTCACCTGGTTGTAAAATTGCTGTATAATTTACACTATTAGATATGTTTCCACTAAATGTTTCTTCATTTTCGTAGTTACTGTTTTGCATTACAGTTTCTCCAGAATATTTTATTTCTCTTATTTCAAGCTCTGATGGTACTTCGTCACATATTTTTACTGTTTCAATATTTTTTTCTGTATTTGCTACTTCTATGTTGTATATTACTTCATCTCCTGCCTTTACATAATCCCCATTGTTTGGTGTTGTTAGTTCTATTTTTGCACCACCTTGATATACAACTAAATCAACATCATTTGCTCTATATTCATTTCCGTTTGAGTCTTTTACTGTAACACTTGTTTCAAATTGTTTTATTGCATCATTTGTTATTTTTACTGTAAATCCATATCCAACTTTTTCGTTTGGTGCTATTTCATTTATTTTTATTGTGTTAGATTTTTCTATTTCATTTCCTTCTATGTCGTCTATTCCAACAAGTTCTGCTCCAACTGTTTTTATTTCTAATGTTAAGTCTTTTACTGCTTCACTTGATGTGTTTTCAACATATGCCATGTATTCCATGTATTCTCCAACAAGTACTTTTTTAACATCATCTTCTGTTAGTTTTTTTAATGTAACCCTTATTTTTGCTTCTGCTAATTTAAGTTTCATTTCATTACTTTCTTGCTTGTATTCTCCACATTCAACTGTTGCTTTGTTAGATATTTCTGAACCATTTGTTGCATTCATATTTACTCTAACTGAGTATTCTATACTGTATTCTTGTCCTGGTTCTATACTTTCTATTGTTTTTGAAACTTCTTTTACATCTGCCTTTTCTGTATAATATGAGTCTGTATCTTTATAGTTTTGCTCAGGTTCTACAGCAACTGTCCCTGCCGGAATTTGTCCCTTTATAGTAACATTTTTTAGTTTTCTTTCTCCAACATTTTTTGTTGTAACTTTGAATTTTATTACTTCTCCTGCTTTTACTGTGTCACCATCTTTTAGTTCTGTTTTTCCAACTGTTGCTTCAATTTTTGTTTCCATTTTGATGTCTTCAACTTTTATTCCACCCTCTGTTGTCATTCCTACAAGTGTTGATTCTACTGTTTGTTCTTGTTTGCTTCCTTCATCATTATATATTACTTTGTACCCTGCATATGATGATAAATCATAGTCTATATTTTCTGCTACTTTGCTTGTATATCCTGTTGTATAGCTTGCTCCTATTTCCATTGTTCCTAAATCTATTAGATATACTTTTGCAGTTGCTATTTTACTTGTATCTTGTGTCCATCCATTTGATGTATTTGTTAAGTCTGTTGTAGCTTTATCATTTTCACTGTAATATACTTTTGCATTTCCTGCATTTATTGCTTGTACAACATTTGTTTCTAATGTATTTACTATGTCTTCATTTTTTCTGTTTATTTCCCCTGTTGTTGGGAAGTTTCCTAATATTTTTACATTGTTTATGTTGTTTCCTGTGTTGTTTACTACTGATATTTGATATTCAGCACTTGTTCCTACTGCTGTGTCTTTATTTAAGTCTATAACTTGTTTGTCTTGGCTTATACCTGCTACAGAATTTATGTTATATGTGTTTAGTTTGTTTATTGCAATTATTCCACTTGGTGCACTTATTCCTATTGTTCTTTCTACAATTCCGTTGTTTTCATATTTTGTAGCATTTTGGTTTGTATATGTCATTGTTATTTTTTCTGTTTTACTTGCTGATGTTTGCTCTATTGTCATATCTAAGTTTATTTGTAAGTATAATTGTGTTGCATCATTTGTTGCATATTCTTTTTGCTCTCCACTTAATTCGATTTCTATTGTTTTTGTTTGTTTATTATATGTTGATTTTGCTATACTAAATTCATCTCCATATAGCTTGTCTATTCCTTTTACTTCAACTCCTGTAACTTCTTGTGGTAATTGAATTTTTACTGTTGGATTTTTATATAAGTCATATTGTGTTCCATTTGTTATGAATTTTACTCCAAGTATTACTCCACTGTTTGCTGCCATTGTTGATAGATTTGTTTTGTTTACTGTTAGTTCAGCTTTTGAATATGTTTCTTTTAATGGTTTTTCTGCTGAATTTTCGTTTTTAGATATTATTTCTGCAATTTTTTCTCCTGCTTCTTGAACACCATCTTTTACTGTTGTTTTGTCATCTGTTCCTGAAGCTTCTTTAGAAATACTGCTGCCAGCACTTATTAGTCCCTCTTTTATTTTGTCAGTAGAGTTGTTTTCTGAGCCTGTTATTTCTTTAGAAATATTGCTACCAGCATTTATTAGCCCTTCTTTTATTGCATCTGCTGATGAATCTGTTGTTACTTTTGTTGTTGCTCCTGCAATTTTTTCTCCCGCTTCTCGAACACCTTTTTCAACTGTTGTGTTTATTGTTGCTTTCATTGTTGCTATGTTTGTTGCTCTTAATCCTGTTACTGCTTTTATTTGTTCTGCAACATAATCACTTGCCATTATTGCTTTTTCATGTTGTAGGCTAAGTATTCCAGCATTTACTGGTTTGCTTGTATTTATTTCTATTTCTTTTACTGTTTCTCCATATTCAACAACAATGTTTCCATTTTCGTCAACATCACTATCTTTTGTTAATCTATAATTTGTTCCATTTGCTATTATTTCGACATATCCATCTTGTCCTAGCATTGCTAACATTTTATCTTTGTTTATATATGATTTTACATACCTTGTATTTGCATCTATTTCTGCTCCTGTAAATATATCTTTTTCTTCTTTTATATTTATCGCTTCTGCTATATTTGATGCTCTTACTACTATATTTGTTGTTGTGTTAAATATTATTTCTTTTTTATTGTCTGTTTTTGTGTTTGCATATAATTGTCCTTTATATGTTTCTGTGTTTTCCATTTTTATTTCTGATACTACTATGTTGCTTAATTCTTTTTCGTCAACTTTTGCTGTCGCTTCTTTACTGAATTTTGTGTTTGTATTATATGCTTCTATTTCTGCATTTACTTTTAATTCTGTTCCATTTGTATTTGCATCTTCATTATATACATATGTTATTACATATTCGTCAGCTGTTCCTTTTTTCCAACTGATTTTGTTTCCACTGTTTTCAACTTTAATTTGAACATCTTTTATTTGCTCTCCATTTTCAGTTGAAGATGTTGCAACTGCTAAATTGCTTTCTAATCCATTTGTTGCTGGTGTTCTTAGTGCTAATACTTCTATTTTTTGTAGTTTTTCTTTGTTTGCTTCTGGTACATTTGCTGTTATTGTTGTTTGTTTTACTGGATAGTTATTGTTTGTTATTTTTGTTTTTACAAGCATTTGTACTATTCTTTTATTTTCTCCATTTATATTGAACACTTTGTTTGTTATTATTTCATTATTTATTTCAGCAGTTGTATTTTGTTCATCCATTATTAAATTGAGTTTAACAGTTTTTTCTGCATTGATGTCTTTTCCTTTATATGATGTTTCCATATATGTACCTGTTAATTTGATTTTTGATGACATTGTTAATTGGCTTAAATCCATTTGTTCTGTTTTTAGTGGATCTATGCCTATTTCAATTTCCACAGTATCTCCTGCATTTATTTGGTTTAATGTTATTTTATTTTCTTGTATGTTGTTTACCTTTTTGTTCGAAGAGATATTTTTAAAATTGAAATTTCCTTCTGATAGTTCAATTGCTCCATTGAAATATCCTTCTTTTTTTACTGCTATTTCAGCATACATTTTGATGTTCTCATCGTTTATATCTCCATTTGTTGTGTCTACTCTTTTTCCTTCTGCATTTTTGAAGTATGTAGAAAACTCTATGTTATTATTATTTGTTGATTTGCTTGAATCAGCAGCATAACTTACTAGATTTGCACCCAACATAAAAAAGTCGGTTGCTACTAGTGTGATAATTAATATTGTTACCAACATTTTTTCTAAAATTTTTCTTTCCATCCTTTTTCCTCCATTTATATAATTATTCTACTTTTTTCCCTTCTTATATGATACCACAATTTTCAGATTTTGACAATTTTTTTTGAAGAAAAAAGTCATTTTTTTGCTTATTTTTGAAACTTTTTTAGACTTTTTGCATTTTTTTGTAAATTTTAAAGAACAAATAAGAAAATTTTTCAATTTTTCTTTGATTTGTTCTCGCCCGATTTGAGTTTTTGACTAAAAGGAAAAAATCTAAAAGGGCTAGTGATTTTAGATTTTTATATAATAGGAAAAGGGCAATTCTTTAGTATTTCTACTATGTTTCTGCCCTTTCCTTCTTTATTTTTACCAGTTAATATTTTTCATATATGTTATTCCAATTTCTTTTACTTTTTTACCAACTTGTTTTGCTATGTCATATGTTTGTTCTCTGTTTTTTAAACCTGTTGGTGGTGTAATTATTACTGTTACTGAGTCATCATCTTGTTCGTGTTTTCTTTTTGTTTCTGAATCCTCTCCATTTGTTCTAATTCTAATGTTTCTACTTGGAATATAGTTACCTGGTTTATATGTTTTTTCAACTTGTTCACCATTTGTTGTACTGTCTATTGTTCTTGCTATTTTACCATTTAATTGTACTATTTCTGCATGATTTTCATATACATGGTCTTTTGCTTGTGTTGCTAGTAATTTACTTGCATATAATGTTTCTGTATGTGATGCTCCTGGTTCAATATTTTTAAATGAATTTGTTACAAATATTGAATAATTTCCTGCCTCCTTTTTAACTCTTTCATATACCTCATCTGAGATATTTCCTGCATTGTGTAAATCTTCTGCCGAAAGTTGTTGCCAACTTACATTTTGCGTTCCTTCTCCGACTTCACATGTCAATTCCGGATCAACATAATCTACTAGATATTCAACAGATGGTCTTATTAGTGTTGTAGGACTTTCCCCATAATAATAGTATTTTTCATTTCCTCCAAGTACACTATCATATTCATAATCTACTTCACTATTATTTGTAACTGTTATTTTGTATAGTATTTCAAGTGTTGAACCTTGTATTAATTCAGAGTCCATTTCCATGAATACTTCTCTTTCTCTTAACATTGCATTTATATATTTAACTCTTGTATTTACTGTGTCCTTTCTTGTTGCTTCATCAATTGCTGGTCCTAGTGCTCTTACATAATCCATTCCTTCTTCATATGGACTGCCTTCTGTTAAGACTTGTCCATTTGCAAGTGTTATTCTTATTCTATCTATTGTTTTGTCAACAACTATGTCTTCTCTTGTTCTTTCTATTATACCAAAGTTGAATTTGCTCCAATTGTGTGGGAATGAACCACCATCTGTAGAAACTGTAAATTCTTGTTCAGGGGTGTATTCTACTTGTACCTTAAATGGTAAACTGTATGCAGATACATTTGTAGGATCATTAAAGTTTTTGTTTATTAATGGTTCTATTTGTAATCTTGCATCTTCATCTAACATTCTTCCTGATTCTTCTTCTTCATTTTTACCATTTACATTTACATTTACTAATGTATTATCTTTCTTCCTATAACTCCAATGTAAGTCATCTATATCATCAACTGCTGTTGATACATTATCAGCTAAGTTCAAATGCCATAATAAGTCTTGTTGTGTTAGACCTGTTGAATTATCTATATTTGTTTTCATTATTGATTCTACAGGATCTTGTGTTACTATTGTTGATTTATAGTTTCTTCCATCTATTGGATATTGATTTAGTATTACTGTGGCATTTCCATCTGGGCCACAACTTCCACCATATGTGTATCTAATTATATAATTATCTACTACTATACCTGTAAAGTTATAGTTACCATTTGGATCTGTCCATGTTATTGCAGGTGTTGTTGATGGGCTTGTTCCATTAATTGTGTATAAGTCTGCAGTTTCTGTTTTTGGTCCATCATCATATACTCTTAATAATTCAACTTTTACATTTGCAACCCCATTTTCTCCTCCATCTTTTATACCATTACCTAATCTGTCATGGTCATTTCCAACTTTTGTATCTTCAAATATGTTTCCTGATATTTCTTTATATGAATTATCTTTTACTAACATAAATGTTGGTGCTACATCTGTATCATCTTCGTATGTGCTTGTGTCAAGTGTTCTTCCACTTGCAGACATTTTTGTGCTACCTGGTTGTGAGTCTACATCTATGCCAGCACATTGTCTACCAGAAACTCCATTACTACTTGCAGTTCTTCCTTGAGCACATAATGTATTACTTCCATAGAATGTTGAATACATATATATTTCTGATACATTTTTAAATAATGCATCTTTTTTTATCAAGTCCTTAAGTGTGTCATTATTTACTTTTAATCTTATTTCTATTACACTTGATGTTTGCCCTGGTCCGATTTTTTCATCTTTTAATTGCTGTGTATATGCTCCCTTAAATCCATTCGAGTTATAGGTGTCTCCATTTTTACTTGTCATGCTCCACCTATCATCTGCCAGAGTCATGTTTGCATCAAAATAGTTTACTATTTCTGCACCATTCATAACTAGTGTATTTGATTGGTTATTAACTTTCATTTTGTATGTTACATATACTTCTAGGTCTTCTGAGTTATTTCCATCTTTGTTTATATATGCTATATCTGATGGGTTTACAGCTCTTCTATATGTTGTTCCATCTCCAAATGCGACTTTATAGTCTGCTCCTGTACCTTCAATTCCTCTATTACCATATTTATATGTATATTGTTGACCTTTCATTATTACATCAACTTTTGATACGTCTGATATTATTGCTATATCTGGTTGCTCTCTTTTTACTAGTCCACAGTTTATATTGTATACTTCCCATCTTACTGTTTTGCTTCCACGTTCATCACATCTATGGTGACTACCATGTTTTGAACATGATACATAATGGTGTCTTAAACATCCTGATCTTTCTCCTGTTACTAATTCAGGATATGTTTCTAGTAATCTATATGATCTTAGTGGCGTTCTTGTATCAGCAGTTACACCAAAGTCTGTTATTCCTAGTGGCGATGTCATTTTTGATGTTGCCATTCCATTATTTCTTCCACTTTCATATGATACTCTTGAACCATTTGGTGATATACCTCTATTACTTATTTCAGCAAATGAGTTGTCTAATGCTGCTCTTGATGATGGATTTTCCATTGCTTTTGATTTATCTTCTGAGCCATCTGACGCATATGCAACTGTTGTATATACAAGTCCATTATATGTAAATTCTATATAAGAATTGTTTATTGCATTATATTTGCTTGTATCCATCCACCATTGACAGAATGAGTAATTAATTCTAGAGTACATTGTGTATTCTCCATCTGAATTTGTAGATGTACTTGTTAGTACACTTCCTCCAGGTGTTTTCCAAGTTACTGTTACTCCTTCTAATCCTTTTTCGTTTGAGTCTTTTCTATTATTATTATTTCCTCCTTTTCCTGTGAATATATCTTCCCATACCATTCCTGATATCTTTACATTTCCATAATTATTACCATCTTCATAGTTTTGTATTGTATATGTGTTTCTGTAGTCATCTACTTTTGTAGTTGATATATTCCATGTTCTTCCTATATTTTTTTGATATTTACCATATGGGTTAGCAATTTCTTTTACAGTATAGCTTCCTCCTGGTAAGTTCATTATTTTTATTCCTCTATATTCGTCTTGACTTCCTGTAACAAATCTCATTGCTTCTGATTCATTTGTTGTCCACCATTCATTTTGACCTACTGAAGCATTTCCAATTTCATATGTATTTCTTTCATTTTCCTCTTCGTCTTCTAATACTAATGTAGCTGTTTTTATCCATTTTCCTGTTGAATTGTTTCTAACTTTGAATACTACGCCACCCATTGATGAACCATCTGATCCATCTCTTTTTTCTATTAATAGCATTTCTGTTTCATCTGGTGTGTTCTCAAATGTTATGTTTAAAACTTTATTTGTCGTAAGGTCAAATGTTTTTCTTTGGTCATAGTTGCTTTGTGCCTTTTTATATCCATCTGCTGGTTCAATTTCGACTAATTCATATTCAGCCTTTACTGGAACTCCATCAACATCCAGTGTTGCAGGTAAATCGTTGAAATATAATTTTCCCCATTTATCTGTTGTATAGGTTGTTGCTGAACTTTTATCATATGTCCATTCAAATTGATAGCTTCCATCTTCTTTTTGTGTTATGTTTTTTAAATATGTTGTTTGTCCATTGAATTTCATTTGTAGTTGGAATTTAGCTCCCATTATCGCTCTTTTATTTGATGAGTCTTGTTTTACTACTGTTACTTTTGTTGATGTATCTTCTTGTCCTCCAACTTCAACTAGCATAAGGTTTTGTGATGTTGTAGATTTTGTAGCTGCTATCCACCATATTCTTATAATTCCTGTATAACCCTGTCCATTATTAACTTTATTTACAATGTTATTATAATCTTGTTTTCCGTATACTGCGTTTCCATTAAGCTTTGTATTTTCAAAATAGCTACCAAAGTTAGTGTCTATCCAACTTTTATGATCATATAAGAAATACCACAATACCCTTTGAGTCTTTGAAATTCCATTTTTTATGTCTGGGCCTTCATCTGCATAGCCTCTTGAGTTTTCAAAACTTGCTAACGCTGTTGCTAATATTGAGGTTTCTTTGTTTCCACCTATAGTACTATTTCTTAGTTCACCTACAAGAGGTGTATTGTTTCCTGCATGTCCATTTTCAACATTTGAGAATTTTGCTGTTTTTCCCTTTATCTCCATATAGTATACAACTTGGTAATTTTGATCTACAGCATTGTTTTTTTGTTGTTGGGAACAATATAACATATTGTTTCCCAACGTTTTCATATAACTATCTCCAATATATACATAATCCCCTACTGCTTTTTCTTTTTGTTGTATTATTGTGTTTAGTCCACTTTCTCCCTTGAAGTATTCTGCTTGTGATGTATGTGTTTGATATGCACTACATACATTACTTTTTATCATTATTAAAAATATTGTTGCTAATATTATTAGCATTATTTTTTTAATTGTTTTCATCTTTTGTCACCCCCCTGTAGCTTTATCATCTTTTTTCCTAATACTAAATATATTGCTAAGCATATTAATCCTATATTTATTGTCATTAAGATTGTGTATAGTATAGTTTTCATACCTGTGCTTATTCCTATGATTACATCTGCTGCTCCCATATCATCTTCATCATTTGCTTGATTATTTACTGTTGAATCTGTGTCTAGTTTTCCTAGCTCGTTGTAGCATTCTGCAATCTCAGCTCTATTATTTATTAGTCCAACATTACTTGTTGTCATTGTTTTTGTTAGTATTAATTTTATTTCTTTTGTTTCTCCTGGTTCTATTTTTGTATTTGCTAGTGTTTTAGTATATAAGTCTTGTCCAGATAAGTACCATTCTGAGTTTAATTCAGAACTAAATGATAATCCACTTGGTAGGTAATCTCTTAGACTTGTTACATAGCCTGCTATTTCTCCTGTGTTTCTTACTTTTATTGTGTATTCTAATACAACAACTGAACCTTCAATTTGTTTTGAATGTATCTCTATTTTCTTTAGCGTTTCTTCATCTTTGCATTCATATGTTTTTGTTCCTTTTGAATTTTGTACTATTACTTTGCTTATATATTTTCCTAACTCTAAGTCATATTTTAGATTTGCTTTTAATCCTATGTTTATATTTGATACATTTTCTTTTAGATTTATTGTATCTGTTACTGCATTTCCTATTATTTTTCCATCATTTGTAACAACTTGTTTTGCAATTGCATTTGAGTTTTGGCTTTCTGGTACTCCTTCTTTCATATATGTTGTCATTTCATATTTTGTTGTGTCATATTCAAATACAACAATGTATTCTTTTTGCTCTAAATTATCAAAAATATATCTTCCTTCTTCATTTGTTTTTGTTTCTGCTTTTATTTCTCCTGTTTCTTTTTCAATTAATCTTACTACTATTCCTGGTATTACTTTATCTTCTGTATCTTTTTGTCCGTTTCTATTTTCATCAAGCCATGCTATTCCACTTATTATGCTTCCTGTTTCTTCTTGCTCAGATGCTTTTCTTAAAATATGAGTTACTTCTGTTGATGTGCCTTTTATTTCCCCATCAATTTTTATTTGTGCTGTATTTCTTATTGTTTTTGTATCATATTCTCCTTCTGGTTGTTTTACTTTTGTTGTTATTTCTACATCTGTTGTTTTTCCTGAATCCACAACAAATGAATATTCCATATTATTGGCTATTTCTTCTACAAAGTTTTGTGCTTTATCATCTATTGTTTGTGCTATTACTTCTCCATTCTCTTTTATCTCTTGAACTTCTAATTCCTCTGGAATATTATCAACTAAAGTAATAGGATATTGCATTTCTGATGTGTTTTTTATTGATATATTGTATATTATTTTATCTCCAACTTTTACATATTCTCCATCATTCACTGAGGCTAATGATATCTCCCCTTTTGGTGCATATGTTTTTTGACTGTTTAGATTAGATCTATATACATTTCCATTTTCTTCTGTTAATTTTGCATAAATAGTTGTTTCATTTTCTTGTTCTACTGTTGCAGTTATACGGAATGCAACTATTTCGTTTGCAGGTATTGTTTCTATTTTTATTTTTTCTTCTTCTGTTCTTTGGTCTTGACCTGATACACAGTTCATGTATTTTAGTTTTAGCCCTTTCATTGACACTTCTAAGTCTGCATTGTTTATATCTGTTTCTGATAAGTTTTCAATATATACTAGATATTCTTCATCATATCCAACTTCAGGTCTATCTTCATCTGTTCCTAATGGTTTTAGTGTTACTCTTATTTTAGATGCTTCTAATACATTTTTATATTCTTGTCCATCTACAGTGTATTCTTCACATTGTATTGAGCCTTTATTTATTATTTCTTGCCCATCTGTTATGTTCATGTTTACTCTTACGTCATATTCTATTGTAGCTTCTTGATTAGCTTCAAAGTTTTCTATGTCTTTTGAAACTGTTTTTTGTTCAGTGTTTTCCACAAAATATGAGTATCCTGTGTACATTGTGTCTTGTTCTGGTGTAACAAGTACTGTTCCTTCTGGAACAAGTGCACTTATTTTTGCATTTTTTAGTTTTCTTTGTCCTATATTTTTTACAGTAACTTTATATTTTATTACTTCTCCTGCTTTTATTTTTTCTCCTTCTGTTATTTTTTCGTTACCAACTGTTGCTTCTATTTTCGTGTCAATTTTTATATCGTCCTTTTTTACTCCTCCTTCTGTCGTTATTCCTACAAGTGCTGATTCAACTGTTTGTGTGCTTCCTTGTTCGTCATATATTACTTTATATCCTGCATATGATATTAAATCATAATCAACTGTTGTAGGTATTTTACTTGTGTATCCTGTTATAAAGTTTGCTCCTGATTCCATTGTTCCTAAGTTTATTAAGTATGATTTTGCTGTTGCAATTTTTGTTGCATCTTGTGTCCAGCCATTTGATATGTTTGTTAAATCTTCTGTTACATTTATTTTATCGCTATAATATACTTCTGCATTTCCTGCATTTATTGCTTGTACAACTGTTGTGTCTAGTGTATTAGTTATTGTTTCATTTTCTCTTTGCATTTCTCCTGTTGTTGGGAAGTTTCCTAATATTTTTACACCATTTATATTATTTCCTGTGTTATTTACAACTGTTATTTGATATTCTGTATTTGTTCCTCCTGCTGTTTCTTTGTTTATATTTACGACTTGTTTGTCTTGGCTAATCCCTGCAATTGAAGTTATATTATATGTTTTCAAATCATTCATTGCTATTATTCCACTTGGTGCTGTTATTCCTATTGTTTTTTCTTCTATTCCATTTTCTATGTATTGAATTGCATTTTCATTTGTATATGTCATTGTGAACTTTTCTGTTTTGCTTGGTGTTGTTTGTTCTAATTCTATATTTAGATTTATTTGTAAATATAATTGTGATGCTTCTGTTCCTGCATATGATGTTTGCTCTCCTTCAAGCTCTATTTCTATTGTTTTATTTTCTTCGTTGTATATTGATTTTTTTACTGTAAATTCATCTGCATATAGTTTTTCTACATTTACAAGGTTCACGTTTTTTACCTCTGCTGGTAATTGTATTTTTATTGTTGGGTTTTTGTATAAGTCATATTGTGTTCCATATGTTAATAATTTTACTCCTAATATTATTTCATTGTTTGCTGTCATTGTTGATAAGTTTGCTTTGTTTGTTGTTAGTTCTGCTTTTGTACATGTTTCTTGTAAGCCTTTTGTTAGTTCACATTGAACATTTGATATTTCTTGATTCTCCATTAGACCTATTATTACATTTCTTGTTTTTATTCCTGTTATTTCTTTTATTTGGTCTACTGTATTTTCGTCTCCTATTATTACTTTTTCATGTCTTATTTCTAGTGAACCCTCTTTTACTGGTTTTGTTGTTGTTATTTCTATTTCACCAACTGTTTTATCATATTTTGCAACTATATCTCCATTTTCGTCTGCTGTTGTGTCTTTGTTTATAGTTGTTGTTCTGTCATCTCCATATTTTATTTGTATTGTTCCTTCTTCTCCAAGGAAGTCTAGCATTTGTTGTTTGTTTATTCTTGTGTATTTGTAACTTACATTAAGTCCTATGTCTTCTGTTGATGTTACATATTTATCTTTTTGTTCATTTATTTTTAATGAGTCTATAACATCTTTTTCTGTTACTATTAGTTTTGTTGTTGTATTATATGGTATTTCTTTTTTGTTTTCTGTTCTTGCATTTGCATATATTTGTCCTTTATACATTACACCTTGTGTATTTTTTATTTTGCTTATTGCTATTTTACTTTTTTCTTCATTGCTTAGTCCTATTTCTATTTCTTTTGATAGTTTGTTTTCATTGTTGTATAGTTCTGTTTCTATTGTTGCTTTTAATTCTGTCCCACTTATATCTGTTGTTTCTTTATATATGTATGTTATTACATATTCGTCATATGAAGATTTTTTCCATGAAATGTTTTCTCCAACATTTTCTACTATCATTTTTACTTCTGTAGATGTTTTGTCCCATTCTTGTGCTTTTGTTGTTTCTTCCCCATTTGTTGCTTTTGTTCCTAGTTGGGTTATTTTTAATGCTTCTAAGTCTGCTTTGTTTTGTTCTGGAACCATTGCTGTTACTGTTGATGCCTTTACAGGATAGTTATTGTCTGTTATTCTTGATTTTGCTGTTATTTGTATTACTCTTTTGTTTTCTCCATTTATTTTGTATATTTTGTTTGCAATTACTTCACTATATACTTCTAGATCTGTATCTTGTTCTGCTGTTATTTTTAAATTAACTGTTTTTTCTGCACTGATGTCTTTTCCTTTGTATGTTGTTTCCATGTATGTTCCTGTTAATTTAATTTTGGATTCCATTATTAGTTGGGCTTCTTTTATTGTTTCTGAGTTTATTGGTGTTATTCCTATCTCTATTTCAATCTTTTCTCCAGCATTTATTTGGTTTAATGTAACTTTATTTCCTTCTATTTTTGATATTTTGTTTCCTTTTATTGTATTGTTAAATGTAAAGTTACCTTCTACTAGCTCTATTGCTCCATTGAAATATCCTTCGTTTTTTACTGTAATCTCAGCATATAGTTTTAGATTTTTTTGGCTTGCAGTTGTCTCTATTGTTTCTACTCTTTCTCCTGCTTCGGTTTTAAAGTATGTTGAAAATTCTATGTTTGCATTGTTTGTTTCTACATTTTGTTCTACTGCATAGCTTATTAGGCTTGTTCCTAGTGCGAAAAAGTCTGACATTATTAGCGTTATTATTGCGATTACAGCTAACATTTTACTCAAAAATTTTTTTCCCATTTTTCTTCCTCCGTTTTTTGTCTTTTTAGACTTTATTACATATATAGTTTTACATTTTTTGTTTTACAAGTCAAGTCTCACACCCTTGTGTTACAGGGCTCTAAGGGATTTTTATATTTTGCACCTATGCTTTTTGCCTTACGGAACTGGGTTTCATGTTTTTTCTTTTTTTCTTTTATTACATTTATTTATCATTTTGTTTACATTTTTTTTACTTTTGTTGTTGTTTTTCGTCTATTTATAGGGATACTTGGCTTTTCGTTGACTTTTTTGTTATGTTTGTTTTTCTCACAAAAAAAGATAGTATTTTGTCTTTGGTTTGACTTTACTATCTTTTTGAGTTATTGAATTTATTTTTCTAGTATACCCTCTATTGTCTTTTTATTTGATATACATAGTACTGTTAACACCGTTGGACATTACTATCAGTCGTATATGGTTTTCTATTACTTGCGTTATTTTTCCCGTCATCCCCGTTACCTCCTCCTCTAGTGTTTCTACCATCTTGTCCATAAATAGATGTAAATTCCTCTTTTGTCCATAGCATTACATTTCCTGCTAGGTCATATATATTATTTGCATTTGCTCCTTCATATGCTCCACTTGCTATTCTTTTATAGCTTCCTAAGTTCTTTGTTGCAGTTGTTTTGGATGTGTTTGTATAATATTCAAATTCTACATCTTTATAATTTCCCCAAGCTACTGAACCCACATTTATATCTAATGGTGCTTTCTCTCCTGATTTTATTAGCCAATTCATTACTTGGTCATATTGTGTTCCCCATATCATACTTGTTTTTACATTTG
>CAKPJC010000024.1 GCA_934162535.1 uncultured Clostridia bacterium
GCACTTTCATTATAATATGTTCCATATATCTTTCCATCTGTCTTATCTTCCCAATACATATCACTTACATCTTCTATTGGTACCCATACCCATTGGTTTCTTTCACATTGGGCTGTCCATTGGTTTTCTTCTGTTACTTCTTCTCCTCCTTCATATATTACAAATCCTCCATATTTATGATTTTGCATTGTTTCTGTATTTCCATCGTTTTTTCTGTCATATATTTTTACTTCTTTTACATATCCTTTATCTAATACTTCATTTGTTGAGGCATCTTTATTATATATTATCTTTATCTTATATGTTCCTTGATTTAGTTCTATTTTTGTATTCATATATATTATACTCGATTCTGATGTTCCATAATAATATCCATTCAATTTTATTGTTGTTTTTTCTGTACTATTTGTTGTTGTATTTATTATTTCTCCATATAAATAATCATTATACCATTGGCATGACACTGTCCAATTTAGTTGTAATATTCCCCCATCTTCACTTACTGTAAACTCTTCTGATGTCATTTCACTTGTTGAACTATCTATGTTATAATTACCACTTGTCCATATTCCACTATCATTCTTTGTCCATGGGTATGTTCCTTCTGACGTAAATGTATCTGTTAAGTTTTTATTTAGGTACAATGTTTCAAATGTTCCATTTACATATGACTCACTTTCTACTGATGACGCTGTATATCCTTTTGGTACTGGTACATCTATTCCATCTCTACTTTTTACCATTGTGTAATTATTAGGGTTCATTGCTTGTTTTTGTATTCTTCCCGTATTTTCTACTTCTACATTTTCATCTTTTTTTGTTACCAAACAAATTACTGTTGTTATTAGTATTATTGCTACCAATACTACTGATATTATAGTTATCATTTTCTTATTTATCTTTTTACCTTTTATGTCTTTCATAGACAATTCCTCCTCTGTTTTTTAACGCCAAAAAGACAGTGACTTAATAAGCCCTTTTGTGTTTGGCTTTTATCACTATCTTTTATTTTTATTATTAAATTTTTTGTATTTTTTATTAGTTCGCAAATACCATGTTTAATAAAGCTATACCCAATATATATATATATATATATATACAGCCCCAACGCTTTCACAGGTTTGTGTCTTAACTTTAGTTTTCATGGCTTTCTTTCTCCTTTGCTTCTAATATACTAAAATTATATATTTATTTGTTTGGGCTGTCAAGAATATTTTTTATTTTATTATACTGTTCCCATTTAACCTGTTTTACTCATTATTTCCTTTTTCATTTTACCTATTATTTTCTTTTCTAATCTTGATATGTAACTTTGGGAAATTCCCAATTCATCAGCAACCTCTTTTTGAGTTTTCTCTTTTCCACTAATGAAACCAAACCTCATCTCCATAATATTTTTTTCTCTGTTGTTTAATTTTTTTATTGCTTCTTTTAGCAATTTTCTATCAACTTCATCTTCAAGCTTCCTATATGTTACATCAGGGTCTGTACCTAAAATATCTGATAATAATAATTCATTTCCATCACTATCTTTATTTAGTGGCTCATCAATTGAAACTTCAGTTTTTATCTTATTGTTTCTTCTTAAATACATAAGTATTTCATTTTCTATGCACCTTGATGCATATGTTGCAAGTTTTATTTTCTTCTCAGAATTAAATGTATTAACACTCTTCATTAAACCAATTGTTCCTATTGATATTAAATCTTCAATTCCAATCCCTGTGTTTTCAAATTTTTTCGCAATATATACAACTAATCTCAAATTTCTTTCAACTAAAGTTTTTCTCGCTTCCATCTTTTCATCTGTATCCAATTTCCTTATTGTAATCTCCTCTTCCTCTGCATTCAGTGGTGGTGGCAATGTTTGGCTTCCTGCAATATAAAATATTGGTAATATCTCATCATCTTCAATCTTTCCATCAATATATTTTTCACATATTGTATTTATTTTTTTTCTTATAATCTCTATTATATTCATCTTTCTCCTCGCTTTCTTTTTTGTTTTTTCATCACCTCCATTCGCATTTTTATTGTACATCTTTTCTCCTGAAAATACTGTCTTTTCTTATTGTAGAAAAAAAGAAATAATCGCTAATTTGTGATTATTTCTTACATATTACATCATATCCATTCCAACTAATGCTCTGTATTCACCTCTCTTGGTTAATGATTTGTCATATATTCCAATTATTACTTTATCAATTTTATTTGTGTCTTCCTTTTCTATCTCAACTCCATCAACTCTAATTCCAAGCAACATTCCATTTTCCTTGCCTAGAGATTTATATGGTAACCATCTCATTTTAGATACATATTGATTTTGTATTTCCTCTGACACACTATTAAAATTTCCTTCTAATATCTCTCCAAGATTATTTAATATTTCCTTTGGTAATATTTCATATAACAAACTTCTTTCCACAATTATTACTGGAATATTTGTTATTGGCTCTTTTACGAGATTTCCCGTATCTATCATTGCATTTGTTTGAACTTCCTTTCCGTTTAGTTTTATCTTTATTCTACAATACATATCTTTGGGTCGTATCTTTGTTTTTATTATTTTTATTGAAATTTTTATTATTACAAGTCCCATAATAGCTCCTAATAAGATTGCCTTTATGACATATTCTCCTGCAAATAATCCATTTTTTATTAATATATTCTGTGGTTTTATAAAATATATTAGATACAGTGCTGCTCCTCCAAATACAAAAGATGTTAAATAAAATATTAAAACTTGCTTCCATAGTTTTTTCATATTTTGTGGATTAAATGCTATATATACCATTATTATAGATAAAATTATTTTTAATATTATTGATTCATATATTTTAAATTTACTTATATATATTACTATTGCATATGTGCCACCAATTGAACTTGATATTAATACTCTCCATATTTTAGGTTTTATTTTTAGTAATATTGCTGTTGCATATATTATTATGCTATTCATTATTAAGTTTTCAAAAAATATTAAATCTATGTATACAGTTATTTTTATCACCTTTTTTCTTTTTTCTGATTATATATTAATTAGATTAAAAATACTGTCTTTTTATGTGCTTATTTTATTTTTATCTCATATATTTGTATTAGGTGATTTTATTGAAAATTTTTGTTTTTAAGTTTAATAAAAAGTTATTTCTTTCTTTCGGCATATTAATTACCTGCTTAGCAGTGTCACTCGCTCTAATTTATAATAATAAAAGTTCCTTTATTGTTGAACTTTCTTCTAATGATTTATATGATTCATTGATAACTAATGATGAAAAAACTGCATATTTGACTTTTGATGATGGACCAACATTAAAAGCTACAGGAAAAATTTTAGATATATTGAAAGAAGAAGATATTAAAGCTAGCTTTTTTGTTATTGGTAAATATGTCGCTAAACATCCCGAGTTGGTTAAACGTGCATATGATGAAGGTCATTTTATTGCTAACCATGGTTATTCACATAATAATTCAAAATTATATGAAAGTAATGATAGTTTTATTTCAGAAGTAAAAAATACTGATATTGAGATAGGAAAAGCTATTGGTGTTCCAGATTATTGCTCACATGTATTTCGTTTTCCTAATGGATATATGTCTCCTAATTATAAGTCAAAAAAAGTTAATGCTGTTAAACTTCTTGAAGATATGAATTATAAGTATATTGACTGGAATTGTTTGAATAAGGATTCTGAAAAAAAATATTCTCATGTCCAATTATTAAACAATCTAAAAAAATCCTCTAAAAATAAAAAGGATTTAATTGTTTTAATGCATGACACTTCTGATGTTAATGATACTCCATCTATTTTGAAAGAATCAATTTCATTTTTAAAATCAGAAGGATATGTATTTAAAAATTTTTATTATTTAAATATCCCAAATAGTTAGCAATTGTAGCTTTTTATATACTAGGAAATTATACTTTCCTAGTATATAAAAAAAGTGAACTTAGTCACTTTTTTTACATATTTTTATTTTTGTTTTTACGTAAGAATGCTGGTATGTCTAAGTCCCCTTGTGATGAGTTCATATCTGATGATGTAGGTATCGAACTTATTTTTTTCTCCCATGATTTGTTTACAAAACTATCTACTGTTGATGAACCTCTTGATTCTGGTTTTTCAAATCCAGTTGCTATAACTGTTATTTGAATTTCGTCTTTCATTTCTGGGTCTGTTACTGTACCAAATATAATGTTTGCTTCTGGGTCAACACTGCGTTGTACTAATTCAGCAGCTGTGTTTACTTCATGTAGCCCCAAGTCTTCTCCACCTGTTATATTTATTATAACTCCTCTTGCTCCTTCTATTGATGTTTCAAGTAATGGACTTTGTACTGCTTGTTTCGCTGCATCTTCTGCTCTATTTTCTCCTGAGGCTCTACCTATTCCCATGTGTGCCATTCCTGTATTTAGCATTATTGTTTTTACGTCTGCAAAGTCTAGGTTTACTGTACCTGTAACTGCAATTAAATCTGATATACCTTGAACACCTTGTCTTAATACATCATCTGCCATTCTGAATGCATCACCTAGTGATGTTTTTCTATCAACTATTTGTAATAGTTTATCGTTTGGTATTACTACTAATGCATCTACTTTTCCTTTTAGACTTTCTATTCCTCTTTCTGCTTGTGATAGTCTTTTCTTTCCTTCAAATGTGAATGGTTTTGTTACTACTCCTATTGTTAGTATTCCCATTTCTTTAGCAGCTTGTGCAACTATTGGTGCAGCTCCTGTACCTGTTCCTCCACCCATTCCAGCTGTTACAAATACCATGTCTGATCCTCTTAGTGTTTCTGCTATTTCTGATTTATTTTCTTCTGCTGATTGAGCTCCAATATCTGGATTAGCTCCTGCTCCAAGTCCTCTTGTTATTTTTTCTCCTATTTGGATTTTTGTTCCTGCTTTAGATTTTTGTAGTGCTTGTCTATCTGTGTTTACTGCTATAAAATCTACTCCTTTTATTCCTGCCTCTATCATTCTGTTTACAGCGTTGTTTCCAGCTCCTCCAACACCTATTACTTTTATTGTGGCTGTTCCGTCCATCATTGTTACATCCTCATATTCCATCATAAAGATTTCCTCCCATAATACTTTATATTTTATTTTTCCTTTTTATATTAAGAGTAAAAAAACTCTTTTATTCTTTCTATAATTGTTTTAAATACACTTTCACTTGATTGTGAATCAATCCTGCTTGATACCGATTTTACAAATGGTCTTGCAGCTATATATCTTACTAATGCATATCCTGTTCTATATTCTGCTTTTACTGTGTTTATTAGTCTTCCTGTTGACATTTTTACAGGTATGTTTAAGTTTATCTTGCCTGCAACATCACTTTTGTTTATATTTGTTATTCCTCTTCCTGTTAATATTACTGTGTTTATTGTTGATTTTACATTGTTTTTTGTGATGTCTTTATTTACTATTGTGAATATTTCTTCTATTCTTGCTTCTATTATTTCTATTAGTTCTGAACTTTTTATTACTTTGTTTCTATTTTCATCTTTGCATGTGTTTAACATTATTTCATTATCATTATCTATAAATGATTTTAGTGCTAATCCATATTGCTTTTTTAATTTTTCCGCTTCGTCCTCTGAAATGTTTAGTACTAATGATATGTCATTAGTTATGTTGTCTCCTCCAAGTGGAATTGTATTTGTATATGTAAATGCATTTCCTTCAAATACACCAATTTCTGTGTTTCCTGCTCCAATGTCTAATAACATTACATTGTCATATAACTCATTTGTGTCTAACATTAGATTTCTTTCTGCTAACACTGTTGGCACTATTCCATCTATTTCAATTCCGACCCTTTTAAATATTGCAGTTATTTGTCTTACATATTCTTTGTCTGCTAAAATAACCTGTGTTTTTAATGTGAAGTTTGAGCTTAAATTGCCTACCGGATCCATTACAATTTTCCCGTTATCTAGCATTATCTCTGATGGTACTATGTCTATTATTGTTTTTCCTTCTGGTATTTCTATATCCTTTGATTGCATAATTGCATTTTGTACATCTCTTAATGATATTCCAGCAAATTTGTCTTTTAATTCTTTTAATATGCTGTTTTGAACTATTGTTATATATTTTCCAGGTATTGTGACATATGCTGAATTTATTTTGAAATTAGCTTGTTCTTCAGCATCTTTTATCGTTTTTGCTATACTTAGACTAATTTCCTCTTCATTTATTATTTTGCCTTTTTTTAATCCATTACATTTACATGATGTACAACACATCGTCTCAATCTGGCCAAAATTATTTACTTCCCCTACAACTGTGCATACTTTAGATGTACCTATATCAATACCAACTATGATATCACCTATTGCCAAAATAATTCCTCCAATTTATTACTGTTTTCTTTAGTGTTATATATATTACATTTTAAGACAAATGTCAAGACAATTTGAAATATTTTTGAAATATTTTTGAAATATTTTTGTAACATATGTAACATTGTTGTAATTTTATATTTATTCATTCACTTCTTGTTTTTCTTCTTTCTTAGATGTCCATTTTTCTATATAATATCTTCTTATTATTGTTAAATTTGTAAACATTCTTCCTACAAATACTACTAATGCAGCTAAGTATATATCTAAATTTAATTTTTGACCTAAATATGTTAATGCTATTGATAATATACTGTTACAGAAAAATCCTGATATAAATATTTTTAAATCAAAATTTTTCTTTAGTACTGATGTAATACCACCAAATACTGAATCTAATGCCGCTACTACGGCAATTGCTAAAAATATTGAATATGTATATGGAATTACTGGTGCATTTATTCCTATTACAGCACCTATTATACATCCAATTAATATTGCAATTATTATCATTTCTCTTCCTCCTATTTTATATATTTTGTGCTTATATCTCCCTCATATTGCTTTATTTTAACTTTTTTTACTTTGTTTAATGTTACTTCATGTCCTGCATCTTTTAATGCATCCACATGTCCACCTTTTCCAATTACTGCACTTTCTAGGTACGTTTGATTTCCTATTGCTTTTATTACATATGGTGATAATATTCTTTGACCATTTACTTTTAAAAAAGCATTGCTTCCATCTCCAAGTTTAAATATGTCTGATTTTGCTATTATTCTTTGGTCATTTATTGATATTGCCTCTGCACCTGCTCCAAATAGTTCATTTACAATTATTAATAAATCTTCCTCATTTATCATTTCAACAATTTGTTCATCTGCTAATTCTGTTCCACCTTTATCTGTTAAAATGATTTCTATTCCTTCTCCTTCAATATCTGTTTTTCCTACAGCTTCATTTAATTGTTCGAGTTCTGTTTGTAATAATTGTGCTGTTTTTTCATCAGATTCTTTTTCATTTTGGTATTCTGATACTTTTTTGCTTACTTCTTCATATCTTGCATTCAGTTCTTTATATTTTTCTCTCCAGTTTGTAAGCTCAACTCTAAGTTCTGATTCTCTCATGTTTTCTATTTCTGTTATATCAGTTTCTCTTACTACTTTGAATTGCATAAACATTACTAACATTAAGGTTAAGCATGCAATTCCAATTGTAATTGCCATTACTACTTTTTCTTTTTTTATTTTCATGTTTTTCCTCCATTATTTACTTTCTACATAGTTGCTTTTTAATACACCTGTATATTTAGGAATCGTTATATCACTTGATTTTGTTACACTTGTTTCTATTCCCCAATATTCTTTTAGGTTCATTAAATATCCACCTTGCCTATTCATTGCACCACTTAGGTATTCTGAAAAGCCTATCGCCTTTATTTCAAATGGTGCTCCTATTTTTACTCCATTTACTTTTATTACATTTCCATCACACTCTACTGATGTCGTTAATACTACTCTTTGGTCATTTATTGATATTGCTTCTGCTCCTGCATTTTTTAGTTCATTTATTACTCTTATTACGTCTGTATAGTGTAATATTAAGTCATTTGGATCTCCTAAATAGTTTTTTATTGAAGTCTTTTTATTGTCATCTAGTTTTACTATTACACCTTCTCCTGTAACTTCAGTTAATCCCAATTGCTTGTTTCTATCTTTTATTTCATTTTCAAGTTCTGATAATCCACTATTTTTTTGTGTTGCATTTGTTCTTTCTTCTTCAAGTTTCTGCTCTGTATCTTCTAATGTCTTGTATAAATTATCATATTTTTCTTTTGCTCTTAATACTTCATCTCTAAGTTGATTTTCATTTGCATTTGTACTTGTTGAAAGTCCTCTATTTTCAGTTGCTTTTATTTGTGCAGATATTCCATAACTAAGTACAATGCACATTATCCCTATTATTAAGCTTATTATTTTTTTATTGTTCATCTATTTTTCTCCTTTCTATTTTGCACTAAAATATGGTGCAAAACCTTCATTTATATTGCCATTTACATATAGTATTCCTGAATTTCCGTCTTCTTCTTTCAATATTGCATTTACATAAAACATTCTTTCACTTAAGTCTTTTGCATCTCCAAGATTTATAATTATTTGATCATCTGAAAAGTGCAGTTTGTATTCATCTTTTACATCTACTTGTACTATTTTCTGCTCTATTCCTATTTTTTCACATTCTTCTCTTATATGAAGTATTTTCTCCATTTTATCTAAGTCCTTGGTGTCTAGCCTTTTCATATCTTTTATTTGCGATTCTGATATTTCCATTCCTGTAATTGTTTTTAGTTCTAGCTTGTCTAAAGAATAATCTAAAAGATGTCCTTGGCTATCTATATATATATAGCATCCTGTTTCTGTTAATACTTGATATTCTTTTTTTCTTTCTTTTATTTCGATTTTTATTTTGTTTGGATATATCTTTTTCAATTTTACATCTTCAACATATCCATTTTCTTTCATTTTTACTTTTGTTACTATTTCTGTTGTAAGAAATATATTTTGTCCTATTTTTATATCTGCTAAGTTAATTGCTTCTTCTGTGCTTATTGTTTCGTTTCCTATTATTTCTATATTTTGTATATTATATCTTTCAGATGTAAGTAAATATATGCAAATAGTTATAACAGCTATTAATACAAGAAAGAATATTATTTTTATTTTGCTTGTTTTTTTTTCGCTTTTCTTTTTTGTTTTTTTGGATTTTGTTTCTGTTTTTACTTTTTTATTTGGCATATTTACTCCTTTCTCTTTTTGGTATAAAGTGATATAGTCACTCCTTGCTATTTTATCACATTTAGTACTATTTTTTCTATAGTTTTTTTAAATTTATATTTATTTTTTTAGAAAAAATTATATAAAAAGTTCTAAAATTTCAAGATTTCATCTAAAATTTTAGAACCCCTCTTTTTTACTCTTCTATATAAATATTTGCTCCTACTGATTTTAATTTCTTTTCTATATTTTCATATCCCCTCAATATATAATGTATATTATCTATTTGCGTTGTTCCTCTGGCAGATAACGCTTCAAGTATTAGTGCCGCACCACCACGCAAATCTGTTGCTATTACATTTGTACCTTGTATTCTTTTAGAACCTTTTATTATTGCTGTCCTTCCTTCAATTTTTATTTTTGCACCCATTCTATTTAATTCCTGTGTATATTTATATCTATTTTCAAATATATTCTCTGTTATTATTGATGTTCCTTTTGCATGTGTTAATAATGCTACAAATATTGATTGTAAATCTGTTGGAAATCCTGGATATGGCATTGTTTTTATATCTATTGCTTTTATTTTTCTCGGTGCTGTTATTTCTATTGTTCTATTATCTACTATTAATTTACAGTTTGCTTCTTCAAGCTTATCTAATATTGGTGCAATATGTTCTGGATTTGAATTTAATATTTTTATATTTCCCCCTGTTATTGCTCCTGCAACTAAATATGTTCCTGCTTCTATTCTGTCTGGCATTATGTTATAGCTCGTTTCTGATAGCATTCTTACTCCTATTATTTCAATTCTATCTGTTCCTGCACCTTTTATTTTTGCTCCCATTCTATTTAAGAATTTAGCTAAATCTTCTATTTCTGGCTCTTTTGCTGAATTGGTCAAAATTGTCTTTCCATCTGCTAAACATGACGCTAGTATAATATTCTCTGTGGCTCCAACACTAGGAAAGTCTAAATTTATTTCTGTGCCTATTATTTTCTCAGCATTACATTGTATTTCTCCATATTCTTCTCTTATTTCTATTCCAAGTTTTTCAAATCCTTTTAAATGTAAATCAATTGGTCTTGCACCAATATCACAGCCTCCTGTTTGTGATAGTTTGTGGGTACATAAATTTCAAATGAAATGCTAGCCCTCCGTTTTCGTATAGTTCATTATACATCATATCATTTAGTGTATACAAGTCTTTTTCTTCTTTTGTTATTTCATTTTTATCAAATACTACTATTTTATCAAATAGTCTTGATAATTCTTCTTTTGTTAACCCATTTTTCTTTATATCATCTATTGCTTTAAATATTAAATCTTCTTTATCTTCTAATTTGTTTAGTGTATTGAATTTGCCTTCCGCTTCTTGCAATTTTTCTTTTTCATATTGTATCTTCTTTTCTAATTCCTGTTTTTTATCTTTATATATAAATTCTGGAATTAAATTATTTAGCTTATCTTCATATACTTGTTTAAATTGTTTTTCTAGCTTTTCCAATGTTTGTTTAGATTTGTTTAACTCTTTTTCTAGGGTTGCTTTATTTGTAGAAATTGCTTTTACATTGTCCATAACAAATTTTTTAAATTCAGGATTACTTATTAAATTATCTATATATGCATTTACAATTTTGTCTAAATATTCTATTCTTATCCTGTGTGGTTTACACCCATAATTTGGTCTTATATCTTTTATTGCACCTTCATTACTATACTTTTTGCATAAATAGCTATCTGGTCTTTTTCTTGTTCCAGTATTCCCCTTTCTTTTATACATTGGAGTTCCACATCTTCCGCAATATAAAAGTCCTGAATATAAGTTATTGTCTGTATCTACAAATTTAAAACCATTATTTATTTTATCACTTTCTTTTTTTCTTTTCTTTCTAATCTTTTGAACTTTTTCAAATAGTTCTTTATCAATAATAGGTTCATGATGGTTTTCTATTATAGTCCATTCCTCTTCTGGCTTTACTCTTATTTTTTTAGATTTAAAGCTTAATTTTTCTGTGTGTCCTCCAACATAGTCTCCTGTATATCTTCTATCATCTAATATTCTTACAATATGTTGTGCTTTCCAATTTGCTGTTTGTTTTGCATTTACAAATTTTCTACTTTGAGATGGTGTTGGTATTCCTTTTTTATTTAAGTAAGTTGCAATTTTTTGATATCCCCAGCATTTAGAATATAACTCAAATATTTCTTGTACTACTGGTGCTGTTTCTTCATTAATAACTAATCTCTTTCCATCTTTGTTATATCCATAAATTGCTTTTACTAATAAATTGCCTTCTTCTATTTTATGCCTTAAATTTCTTCTGATATTTTTGCTGTCATCTCTTGCTCTTCTTTCATTAAACCAAGCATATAGTCCAAACATCTCCTCATTATATTGCTCATCTTCAAATATTATTTCTACACCTTGTTCTTCTAGGTATTCTACAAAATCCAATGCTTCTTTTTGATTTCTCCCAAGTCTTGCAGAGTTTTTAAAAACAATTATGTCTATTTCTTTATTCTTTGCTCTTTTTCTAATATCATCAAATCTACTAAAATCAGTTCCACTTTTATCATCATCCATTATAATATCTACAATGTTGGTATATCCATGACTTTTACAGTATTTAACTAGCAGGTCTCTTTGCGTTTCTATTCTCTCATAATTTTCTCCATAGTCATCTCTACTCTCTCTGCAATAAATTACAACTCTTTTTTCCTCATTAGACTTTTTCATAGATTACCTCCATTTTCGCAATGTATCAATAACGTTTTTTTTATGTAATGTTTTATTGTTGCTATTATATATAAAAAGTTCTAAAACTTCAAGTTATCTCCTCAAAATTTTAGAACTTTTTTAGTTATCTACTTTTCTTTTTTCTTATTATGTGCTATATTAAATATGCTTATAGCAATTAATATTATTGCTCCAATAATTATATATAGTAAATTGTTGTCATCTGTTTGGGCATTTACTTCTGTATCATTGCCTTGTATTTTCTGGTTTTTGTCATCTTGTGTACTATTTGTATCTTCACTCCAAATTCCAAGTTTGCTTTCTTTGGCTAGTTCTTCACTTTCTTGTAACATTCCAGCATATTTATAGTTATTCTGCAACATATAAGTTTCTGCCAATCCATTTTGCACTAATAAATTCTGTAACAACTCACCATCTACCCATATCCATGCCAAATATCTATCATATTTATCTTTTTTATTAGCCTCTTTATCAAACTCTAATTCAACTTTTGTAGCATTTTCAAGTTTTTCTTTTGTGAAATCACTTGCCTCTTTTCCCCATTCTTCTTCTCCAATTTCTGGATGAACAGTTTCTTTTGTGTTTATTCCTAAAAATCTAACTGTTACTTGTTCCCCATCCATTTTGAACTTCGCAGTATCCCCATCTACAGTTTTTACTAATTCTACTTCAATTTTATTTGCGTCTTCATTATAATCGTTTTCTATTTTATTAAAATTTTCATCATAGTATACAGCAGGCGTAACAATTACCCATTTTTTGTTTTCTTTATCCCATTTTACTTGATGATAATGTACTACCCCTTTTTCTTTGTGGTAACCATAATATTTTCCATTATATTCAGTTATATATTCTGAATCTTTATCTTTCCAACCTGTAATATTACCACTATGTGCCAAACTCACATTACTTACACATATTAACATTACTATAATTATTATTGCATTTTTTATTTTTTTCATTTCTATCACCTAACATATTATAATATAAGGAGGAATTTTTTTGAACGATTTTTTAAACTTTTCACTAAATAATTTAAATTTATTAGATAACAAAATTCATGATAATATTAAAGGAACTTTTGTTGATAACTTTATTCATGAATTACAAGACTATTTAGAGTTTCAAACAAATGATAAAATACTAGAAAACTTACCTGATAATACCAATCTGCATTTTGCAAAATTTGAAGACGATTATGCTATTTGCTTTGATTACTCTTCTAAAACTATATACAATATTCCTAAATCTTATTTAAACGATAGTACTCCAGAAGTTGGCGAAGCTATAAAAAAAGTTTCTTCAAAGGATTTTCGTGTAGATACTACAGGAATTTCAGCAAATGCAAATGATATTGATAAACTTTTAAGTGAATGCAGTTATGCAACCCTTTCTTCAAAAATAAATGTTTTACCAGAATATTATCAAATTTCTGATATTGGTATAGATTTTGCTATTTGCAAAAATTTAAATACTAATAAATCTGAAAATATCCCCATAGATGAAGTTCCTAAAAACGCCAAAAATGGAGATACTTTAGCTTATAAAGATGGTAAATTTATCATAAAATAATTACTTTGACTTTCAACACGTTACAAATTGTAACATGTTAGTTAATTATCTTTATTATTTTCTTTTAACATCTTTACCATTTTATCAAAATCACTTTCTAGTTGTTTCATTTCTCTATCTCTATATATTTCAAATTCTTTTTCTGCTCTTTCTATTGCTTCTTGATGAGATATCTTTCCTTTTCCTTCAAGAAGTTTTCTTTTATTTTGTACGATTTGATTGTCTAATTCATTATCTATATATATGTTATTTATATGTAGGCTTATATTTTGCTGTGTTGTTTTATATATTTCAACAGTTTTGCGAATTTTTGTTCTCGTTTCTTTACTTGTATTTTTCTTTTATTCTATCTGAAATAATATCGGTGAATACCTGTTTATAATCTTCTAATTCACCAACATTTGATTTCGGACAAATAAATACTGCAAATGGTAATTTATCTTTTGCTTTTTTATTTATATTGGTATCTTTATTGTTTCTTTTTTCCAGAATATTCACCTACCATTTCATTTTTAATTATATTGTTATGTTGTTTGTACTTATTACTAAATAATTATTAAAATTTGGACACATTAATCTTAATAATTTACTCTACACTATATATACATCCATTTTCTTACAAAAATTCTCTCTTGTGTTAAAATTTATTTTAGAATTTTTTTATCTGTCTACTTCTGCTCATAAATAGTTCAAGGGTAGCTATGCGACAGCTTTCGCTATCACACACCTACCCAGTATAGTAAAATATGTCATCTATTTTGTTTAAAACCATTGATATTGCTAATTTTTCTAATTATAAAAAATGTCCATTTTATGAATTTATTTTACTCAAAGATTTGGACATTTTCAACTCATACCTAATATCTATTTTAATTGTTAAATATCAATGAAAATTGTAATTTATCTTTTGGCTTTTTTATTTACATATCACCAAAAAAGAATGGTTATCAACTAACTATCTATTCAAAATATTGCCTATTAAAAAATTGGTAATAAAAATGGAATTTGAACTGAAACAAATTCTATTGTAAGAAATAGTATTAAAAATAAAGAACCTTCTGGATCACTACTCATTTCTATACTCCATAGTATAAAAAACATTATGGTTATACTTATTATGCTACAAATCAATGCCAATTGTCTATTTCTCATTATTTTATTTTTATTCTCAAGTTTTCGTTTATAAGGTTGTTGAATAAAATAAGTTATTACTCTAAAGCATAGTGAAACTATTGCTAAAATTAATAAATTTTTTGCATAAGGTGCTTTTACAAATGGAATATTTATCATATCAAAAAAATCTAATTGTATAATTAAAAGTTCAATCACACCTAATGATAATCCCCATACAATCATCAATATATCATATTTTTTGCTTGTTTTATTTTTCATAGATATCTCTCCTTACAAATGTACTTATTTTATTCTTTTACTATTTTATCAATACATAAATAAACAAATATCATAATTAAAGAGCTTACTAAACCTATATAAAATTCTGGGAACGCAAATTCTATACTATTATGAATACTCATTTCTCCTGTTATACTCATTATATGCCAAGTAAAGAACTTATATATTTCTGAAATTACAATTCCTATTGTTCCCAATGCCCCCAATATTTTATTTATTTTTTTGTTTTTTAACGATACCCATACTCCTATAATAAATAACAATACAGATATTATTCCTATTGGATTAAACAAATTAATTAAACCACTAATTTCTTGTACGCCTTTCATTCCTCCATATTGATCTAATAACATTGGCAATAAACTAATTAAAAATGCTATTGTTAATATAATTTTCTTTTTCATAAATACCTCCACCAAAAATTACTAAATTGTAATTTGTTAGTCTATTAACTTTTTAAATGAATTAGCATTTAATATCGTATTAGATATAAATTTTCCTTTATAGAAATTAGCCCAGTTATTAAAAATACAAGGTGCATTTTTTGCTTTTTCTAATGAATCTATTTTTATAAAGTTAATTTTTATATTATTTTCCTTTGCATATTCAGTTAATTCATTTACTTCATATTCTACATAAGGACATTCGTTGCTATAATAAATAGTGAAATCTTGATTATCTATTTTCATAGTTCTTGCATTATCATTAAATTTAGGTGTTTCTCCATCTTCAAATTGCAATGCTAATAATTCATAATCAGCAATACTATCTACTACTTTAAATCCATAGTGTTCAAAAAATTTCTTTTCTCCAATAAAAGGTTTCTTCTTTTTAGAAACTAGAGTACATATACCACTTTTGCCTTTTTCTTTTGAATCGTTTATTGCATATTCTATTAATTCTTTTCCAATTCCTTTTCCTTTAAAACTTCCTGCTACCCATAAGCAATAAATATATTCATAATTTTTACCACTAATAGGAATCCAAGCTGTTTCTATTGGCTCATATTCAATAAATATTTTTCCTCTTGCATTTAATTTTCTAAAAATATGACCATCTTTTAATTTACTCTTTATCCATTCCTTTTTACTATCAACACCTGCTTGATGTTTTTTATCTCCTATTGCACAACATATATGCTCCTCATCAATATTTTCTAATGTCAAATTTATATATTCATTCATTTATTTAATCCTCCCTACAACTTACTATTTTATTTTTACTCATCCTATCACAAAAGCAGATAATTCTCAACATATTCTACAAACTCTAATGCCTCTCTTTGATTTCTTCCAAGTCTTGCAGAATTTTTAAAAACAATTATGTCTATTTCTTTATTCTTTGCTCTTTTTCTAATATAATCAAACCTGCTAAAATCAGTTCCACTTTTGTCATCATCCATTATAATATCTACAATATTAGTATATCCATGACTTTTGCAGTATTTCACAAGTAAATCTCTTTGTGTTTCTATTCTCTCATAGTTCTCGCCATAGTCATCTCTACTCTCTCTACAATAAATTACAACTCTTTTTTCCTCATTAGACTTTTTCACAGATTACCTCCATTTTCGCAATGTATCGATGACATCTTCTTTTATGTAATGTCTTATTGTTGCTGTTATACGTCAAAAGTTCTAAAATTTCAAGGGTTAACTTGAAGTTTTAGAACTTTTATTTTCTCTATTTACTTTTACTAAATATTTTGTTATTGTCTTATTGAACTACTGAAAGTACGAATGTGCCGTAGGTGGTGTTTTTATTTTAATCTTTTCTTATTATTAAAAGTTATTTTTTTATTATTTTCTTTCTCTATTTGTTTTGCACTTTTAGTTGGAGTCGGTAATTCTTCTGGCATTGTACCACCTATTTTCTTAATAGTTTGTCTAACTGCTTGTCCAACTTTATGATGTGTTATACAGGCATCATCTTCATTATTAATATTTTTATTTTTTAATACTTCATCTGTTTGTGTTATTCTAAATAAGTTAGCTGCCAATTCTGTACTACTCATATAATCTAATATATCTTCTTTATCTGATATTCCTTTTCTATTAGCTATATCTTTAGCTGTTTCTCCATTATATAATCCTCTATATCCATAACTATTAAATTTTCCGTAATTTTTAACACCAGCTAACTTTGCAGTATCAAATAGATATTTGTTTTTATCTTTTACATTTTGTCTTGTATATAATCTCTTTTCGTCTTCACTTAATCGTTCATATTCTTGTCTTGTAATTTCTTGCTTTCTAGTTTGTACTGCAAAATATGTTTGAGCAAGAGCTATTGCTTTTTTTCTACTATCTCCATTTTGTGCAATTAAGTAACAAGCATATCTAGTCAGTTTTAAATCTTCAACTTTCATTTCTGCATTATTGCCTACTTTTAACACTCTCCCGACGTCGGCAAAGTGTTCCTCTTCCGTAATATCACTACCTTTGCAAGCTTCTTTTGCTTTATTTATTACATTTTTAAAATTTCCCCATTTACTATATTCTAACATTGTCATTAATTCTCTTGCATACCAAAATTCTATTCCATTTTCATCTATATGTTTAATACTTTCAAAATCTTTTTCAGTTTTATTTATTAAATCTTTTTCCATATATAACTCGTCCTTTCTTTGAAGTATATACATTCTTTGTATACTTTATTGTTATTATTTATAACATAATTTCTATTTTTTTACAATACTTTTAACGAATTTTTGTTTTGTTTATTTGCATTTTTCTTTTATTCTATCTGAAATAATATCGGTGAATACCTGTTTATAATCTTCTAATTCACCAACATTTGATTTCGGACAAATAAATACTGCAAATGGTAATTTATCTTTTGCTTTTTTATTTATATTGGTATCTTTATTGTTTCTTTTTTCCAGAATATTCACCTACCATTTCATTTTTAATTATATTGTTATGTTGTTTGTACTTATTACTAAATAATTATTAAAATTTGGACACATTAATCTTAATAATTTACTCTACACTATATATACATCCATTTTCTTACAAAAATTCTCTCTTGTGTTAAAATTTATTTTAGAATTTTTTTATCTGTCTACTTCTGCTCATAAATAGTTCAAGGGTAGCTATGCGACAGCTTTCGCTATCACACACCTACCCAGTATAGTAAAATATGTCATCTATTTTGTTTAAAACCATTGATATTGCTAATTTTTCTAATTATAAAAAATGTCCATTTTATGAATTTATTTTACTCAAAAATTTGGACATTTTTAACTCACACCTAATATCTATTCTAATTGTTAAATTATCAATGAAAATTGTAATTTCTTGTTTTATGATTTATTTTTATTTACATACCTATAAATAAGTAAATATATTAGAATTATGCTAGAAACTCCTATTGAAATAAAACCTATATTGTCTAAATTATATCCATTCTCTCTAATATATTTTTCTAATTCTCCTAAATTAAACATTCCCTCTGTAATATATAATGTTTCTATCTTTCCTAAAGAATGATATATGGTTAATTTTCCTGAGTGCCACCCTTGACCTAATATAATTTTAGTAACATCATCCGTATTTTCTATTTCTCCATTTAATGATTTACTAACTAAATCTTTATTTTTTGAATTCACATTTATTGCAATACCTTCCTTGCTAAAAAGAGAAAATGCAAATACAATTACTAATACTGCGACTATTATCAATATACAATTTATTTTCTTCATTATTTGCCTAACCTCCAAATTACTATTTTATTTTTACTCATCCTATCACAAAAGCAGATAATTATCAACTAAGCCTAAGCAAAATCCAATATTGAGTTTTTCTTAAATTCAAATTGAATTAAAAAAATCAAATTTCCTAATCCATTCATTTATCTTATGTTTGTCCGACGTATCCACTAAATATCGCAATCCCCTGGATATGAAAATCGTGCTTTTTTATATCTTCCAATCAAAGCCCCTGCCAAAATCACTGATGATCTCATTTTTCTCATTAATTTATCCGGTATTTCAAATTTATGTACATTATATGTGTCTATTATAACCTTTTTGTTTTTTCTTGTTATTTTTCCTCCCATTTCTTGTATAATTTCAAACATCGTTTCAACATCATTAATATTGGGAACATTGTATAGTGTTGTTTTTCCAGAATTTAGTATAGTTGCAGCAATAATCGGTAAAGACGCATTTTTAGAACCTGATATTGTTATTTCTCCTTTTAATTTTTGACCTCCATTTATTATAAATTTTGACATTGTTTCACCTCTTTTCCTTTTATGTTATATTTTATGTAATTCTTTTCTTTCTGTTACTTTTGTATAACTTGGAATTGGGAAAATACTTTATCTGTTTATTCTAATACGAAAAGAGAGGCATAATGCCTCTCTTTTCGTCCCTCTACTATACGAGTTTTTCGAGATATTTCACTGATACCTCGTAAACCTCTCTTGTACCACCTTCCTGAGTTTTGTGTGACCTGCTTCTCAATGAGCCTGCTAGCTTGACTTTGTCTCCCCTCTGGATGTCTCTGGTGCTAGTTGTTCTTCTTTCCCAAACCACACAGTGAATGTAGTCTGCTTTTCCATACTCACGATAAACCTTCAAGATGAACTTATTGTATAAGTTACCATCTCTTGTTTTCCTGGTTATTTTGTTTGTACAAACCCATCCTTCCATTGAGATAACGTTCTCGTCTTCTAGTTCATCATCTCTTAAGGTTTCAAGTTTTCTTGCATACACATACTTTTGCATATGTGTGTTGTCATCCTTGTCTTTCATGTTGATGCTATGAAGTTGTCCCATTATTTTGACAATCTTCCCCTCTTTCAGTTCACTCTTCTTCAGAAGAGTTTCATTTACCATAATAGGTATATGATCTTCTCCTCTTTTGCTTTTTACTGCAACAACGGTGAAGAAGAAGCTTTCCTCAGAAACCTTTGCCTTATGGCTGAATACAGGTTCCTCCATAATTCTCCCTATAATCGATGCTTCATTCATTTTCGTTATTCCTTTCTTGGTCGAATTATTTGTCATAGTACATTGTAGAGAGCTTTCTATAATGTATAATAACATATTCTTATTATATCATTTTATCTTCTTTTTGTAAAGTTATGTAAAGTAATTGTTTTTTTCTTGATTTTTCTTTTATGTTATAGTAAAATATGGGTATTATAGTTTAAGGAGACCAATTTTATGGAGAAAGTAATAAAGAAAGAAAAAAAGAAAATTACAATTTTGGGTATTAATATTTGGGAAATATTCGGATATTTTATAATTTATAGTATTGCAGGTTATATCATAGAAACTTTATTTGCTCTATGTAGATATGGAGTACTTGAAAGCAGACAAAGCTTCTTATATGGTCCATTTTGCAGTATCTATGGCGTTGGTGCTGTAATAATGATTTTATTTTTACAATATTTTCAGAAGAATAGACTAACATTATTTGCTGGTGGATTTATTATAGGGTCAATAACAGAATATTTGGTAAGTCTTATTGGTGAACTTATACTTCATGTTAAATGGTGGGACTATTCTTCAATGCCTCTTAATATAAATGGGAGAATATGTATTTATTACTCATTCTTTTGGGGAATTCTAGCAATATTTCTTATGAAAGGAATTCAACCACATGTAAGAAAGTTTTTAGCTTTTATACTTAAAAAGTTCCCTAATAAAGTAATAAAACCTACTTTATGTACTATTACTATTCTTATGTTATTGGATTGTGCTATTTCTGCTTATGCTATTAACCTATATACAATCCGTATGATTGCAGAAAACAATCTAGACGTTAATAACAAAGAGGCAATTTTACAGATTAATGAAAAAATAAATCAAGATAAATTTCAGCAAAAACTTATTAAAACATTTTTCAATAACAATAAAATGGTTAAAACTTATCCAAATTTAAAAGTTCAACAAATTGACGGAACTATAGTTTATTTTAAGGATTTACTTCCAGATATAAAGCCTTATTATTTTAAATTTAGTACTCATGAATTTTATAAATAATTATTATATTAATAAAACAGGAACTAACTAATTTTTTTCACTTAGTTCCTGTTAATTGAATAAAGAGTGAATTTTTTATTTGTTCTCTTTCATCTCTAAAAAAATGAGACTATTTAATGTACTAAACTCAAAAAATAGCCTCTTAAAAATTTTTTATATTTCAGCTTCAATATTCTTTATAATATTTTCTGCTGTAACTCCATATTTATTTTTTACATCTATAGCTCTTCCTGATTCGGTAAAAACATCTTTTACTCCAACCATTTTTAGTATAGCATGGTGTGGCATTTGTGCAAGGATTTCTGCAATTGAACCTCCTAATCCTCCAATTACAGAATGATTTTCCACAGTAACAATTACTTTCACTTCATTAGCAATTTTCTTTATAAGCTCATTATCTATTGGTTTAATAGAAAATATATTTATTAATTTTCCTTTATATCCTTTATTTTTTAGATATTCAAATCCCTCATATGATATTGTTGTTGCTGTTCCTTCATATATAATTGCAAAATCATCTCCGTTATCCTCAACCACGACTGCCTTTCCAACTTGTACATCTTTGTTCAATTCTACATTTGGTACTACGTCTCTTGCACATCTTATATACACTGGTCCATCACAATTAATTGCTATTTGAATAGCCTTTCTTAGTTCATCGACATTTGAAGGAACTAAAATCTTTACATTTGGTATTGTTCTTACTATTGCTATATCTTCATTTGCATGATGACTTGCACCATCTGGTCCATTATCCATTCCTGGATGTGTTGCTATCATTTTTACATTTGCATTTGCATATGCTGCCTGTCTTAATTGAGTCCAAGCTGTTCCAGATATAAATGTTGCAAAGTTTACGTAGAATGGAATTTGTCCTTCTAATGCAATTCCTGTTGCTATAGACATTGCACTTGTTTCTGCTATTCCTGTTTCTATAAATCTTTCTGGGAATTTTTCCTTGAATTTTATGCTTGTTGTTGATTTTGCTAAGTCGCTGTCTAACACATAAATCCTAGAATCTTTTTCTCCATATTCACAAAGGATTTCTCCTACTTTTTTTCTTAATTCTATCATTTCATAATTCATTATAAAATTTCCTCCTTTGCTTTTTCTAAGTCTTCCATTGCTATTTTATATTCTTCATCAGAAAGTGCTCCACTATGCCATTTAGGATTATTTTCCATAAAAGAGACTCCTTTACCTTTTATTGTATTTGATATTATCGCAACAGGTTGTCCTTTTACATTATGAGCCTCATTTAGAGCATTTACTACTTCTTCCATCTCATTTCCGTTAATTTCAATAGTGTAAAAATTGAATGCTCTTAATTTTTCTGCCAATGGTTCTAAATTAATAACTTCATTAACTGGTCCACTTGATGATATTTTGTTATAATCTATTATGGCAATTAAATTATCTAATTTATAATGTGCTGATTGTAGCAGAGATTCCCATATTTGTCCTTCTTGCATTTCTCCATCACCAATAATTGCATATACATGATTATTTTCATTTTTTTGTTTTTTAACAATTGCCATTCCAACTGCTATTGACAGTCCTTGACCCAAAAGTCCTGTTGTTGCATCTGTTTCAGGTATATCTAATGTATGTGGGTGGCCTTGAAGTCTTGAATTTATTTTTCTAAATGTTCCTAATTCTTCTTCTTTTATTATTCCTTTAGAACATAGTACCGCATACTGTGCAGGAACAGCATGTCCTTTTGATAATACAACTTTACTTCTATTTTCTTTTGTGAAGTCCACATCTAATTCATAAATAGCTGTTAGTACATCTATAACAGATAATGAGCCTCCTGGATGCCCTGCCTTTGCTTCATATATCATTTTTATTATTCTTCTCCTGTTTTCATTTGCTAATAATTTCATTTGCTTTATATCCATTTTGTTACTCTCCTCTCAATTTTTCTTTTGATATTATATATTTCATAATATCTTCTGAACTTTTAGCATTTTCTATTATTTCTAAAAATTCACTATCTTTCAGATATTCTGATAATTGGCTTAATATTTCTATATGTGAGTCAAAATCTGTTGTTGCCATCATAAAAATGTATTTTACTGGGTCGTTTCTCTTGTTTCCAAATTCTACGGGGCTTTTTAATCTTGTAATTGTAATTCCATTTTCTTTAACACCTATATGACTTGATGTATGTGGCACTGCAATTCCTTTTGCTACAACTATATATGGTCCTAATTCTTTTACACTATTTACTGCATCCTCAATGTATTCTTCTGTTACTTTTTTTTCTTTTAGTAATTGTTCTCCTGATTTTCTTATTGCTTCTTCCCAATTGCTACATTCTATGTCTAATCTTATGTATTTATCAGTTATGAAATTTTTTAACATTAATTCTACCTCTCTTTTAGTTATTTTTGTCTTTTTTATACTTTTTACCCTACATAATTACTTCCTAACCATATCCTTGCTATTAGGTCAATACAAAATAGTGTTGTTAATATTATTGTTGTTATATTTAGTATTTTCTGATTTTTATTTGATATTACTTTTTTAAGTATTGGTTGTACAACATATATTGCCATTAATGCTATTATTCCGAATTTTGCATCTGGAACTAATGCTATTCTTCCTTCAAAATTCATACTCTTCTCACTATAATCCCATAGTGTTTTGAAGTTTCCTCCCATAAAGTCTATAATATATGTTGTTATTAATTCAAGTGCTGTGGATAATATTGTTGATTGTATATATATAATCAATGGTCTTATATTTATTTTTCCTATATTTATTTTTTTGTCTTTTGTTTTTAAAAATAAAAATAGTATAAGTAATCCTCCTACACCATAAATTGGTAACCACGGTCCAAATAAAAATCCTCTGTTTACTAATATGTTTTCTTCTATAATAAAAACTAGTTCTTCATATATCCATCCTATCATGCAGAATGTTAAGAAAAATATTAATAAATCTCTTATTATTTCTATTTTCTTCTTTTTTGAAAAGTTTATTCCTATGTTTATTATTTCATTCATTGCTATGTTTTTTCTCCTTTTATTTCTATTTTATATGTTTTATTATGTACTATTTGAATCAATATCTTTTTTTCCCCATTCTATAAAATCATCTTTTAACAATGCGGTAATATATTCGTCTTTATATTCATTTGTTGCAAGACACAAGTATTTTTTTCTTCTAATACCTTCTATTTTAAATCCTAATTTTTCTTGCATTTTTCTTGATTTGACATTTTCAGCAAAATATCCATTTTCCATTCTGCGTAATCCTAATTTTTCAAAACAATATTTGATTTTTGCACTAAATGCTTCCATTCCGTATCCGTTATTTTGATATTTTTCATTTAACCATATTCCTCCACTAGCTGTTCCATCTTTTGTATTTATATCACATATTTCTGTTCCTCCAATTACTTTATTGTTTTCTTTTAATACAATTGCTAATGCAATTCTTTTATTTTCATCATTATCTTTTGATTTTTTTATGAATTCATTTGCGTCGCTTTCTGTATAAGGAAATGGTATTTTAGCAAGCCATTTTGATACTTCTATATTGTTGAGTCCTTCTATTAAATCTTTTACATCACTGTCTTTATAGGGTCTTAATATTAGTCTTTGACTATCAATTACCATTAGTTACACTCCCTTCTATTTTTTTACATTTATTTTAACACTCATGTATTATACTGTCAATTGTATACAGATTAATATTTACTTAATTTTTTCATTTTATAATACAAAAAAAAGATAATCTGATTTATAATCAAACTATCTTTTTTTATGGCTCCTCTTGTTGGACTTGAACCAACGACCTATCGGTTAACAGCCGAGCGCTCTACCAACTGAGCTAAAGAGGAATGTATAAAATCTAGCAACAACCTATCTTTCCAGCAGGGTAACCCACAAGTATTTTCGGCACATTAGAGCTTGACTTCTGTGTTCGGGATGGGAACAGGTATTTCCTCCATGTAATCGTCACTAGAAAATTAATAACTAATTAATATGTTGTAATTATACTATATAATTTTAATAAATGCAATACTTTATTAGTATTTTTTACAATTAATTTGAATTTATTCATAAGCACACTCAAAAATACATAGATGAAATTTATTTAGGATTTAATAATTATAGTTAAGCCCTCGATTTATTAGTAT
>CAKPJC010000025.1 GCA_934162535.1 uncultured Clostridia bacterium
TATTTGAGTGGAGACAAAGATTTTCAAGAGATAGTGGAAAAAAGAGCATTAGCCTTAATGGATCAAGAAGTACAAACAAGAGAAGCAAAAGAAGAAGGAATATCAATTGGAATAGCTCAAAATACAGCAGAAATGATAAAAAAACTAATACAAAAAAATATGACAAATGCATTTATAAAAGATGTAACAGGATATAAAGAGGAAGAAATAGAAAAAATAAGAAAGAAAATCAATGCAAAGCAAAAAGACGAAAAACTTGAAAAAAACTAAGACAATTCAAAAAAATATAAAAAATACATTTCTAATAGAGATGTATTTTTTTATGTTAACAAATATTACCACAAAAAAATAAAAAATGGAAAAAACACTTTTTATTTTATAAAAAATGTGGTATAAATATAAGAGAAAGAAAAGAGAGGTAAAAAGATGGTAGAACTAAGTGCATTTGGAGACTCTGTACTAAAAGGAGTAATACTAGAAGGAGACAAATACAAAATATCAAAAAAAAGTTTTGCAAACATATGTGAAGAAAAGCTAGGAATAAAAGTAGAAAACAAAGCAAAATTTGGAAGCACAGTAAAAGCAGGAGAAAAAAGCATAGAAAAAAACATAGAACTAATAAAAAACAGCCAAAGTAAATATGTAGTAATGGAATTTGGGGGAAATGACAGTGATTACAACTGGAAAGAAATATCAGAAACTCCAGATGAAGAGCATAAACCCAAAACAGAAATAAACAACTTCACAAAAACATACACAGAGCTAATAAATATAATAAAAAAGCTAGGAAAAATTCCAACAATATTATCATTACCACCAATAGACTGTGAAAAATACTTTAGCACAATATCAAAGGGGCTAAACGGAGAAAACATACTAAAATGGATGAAGGGAAACAAACAATTCATAACAAACTGGCATGAAAGATATAATGTAGAAGTATTCAAACTAGCAATAGCAAATAATGTACCAATAGTAGACATTACTTCAAAATTTTTGGAAGAAAAAAAGTATGAAAAATATTTATGTGATGATGGAATACATCCAAACGAAAAAGGACATCAAATAATAGCAGAAGCAATAACAGAGCATATACAAAAAAGAAAAATAGTATTTGAATAAAAAATAGGAGGAGAAAAAAATGAACACAAAATACGTATTTGTAACAGGAGGAGTAGTATCAGGGCTAGGAAAAGGAATAACAGCAGCTTCATTAGGTAGACTATTAAAAAATAGGGGGTATAAAGTAACAATACAAAAATTTGACCCATATATAAATGTAGATCCAGGAACAATGAGCCCATATGAACATGGAGAAGTATTTGTAACAGATGATGGAGCAGAAACAGACTTGGATTTAGGGCATTATGAAAGATTTATAAACGAAAACCTAACAAAAAACTCAAGTATAACAATGGGAAAAATATACTCAAATGTAATTGAAAAAGAAAGAAAAGGAGACTACCTTGGAAAAACAGTACAAGTAATCCCACATATCACAAACGAAATAAAAGAAAAAATATATAGCTTTGAAAACACAGAAACAGACATAGTAATAACAGAAGTTGGAGGAACAGTAGGAGATATAGAAGGATTATCAATAATTGAAGCAATAAGACAGGTAGGATTAGAAAAAAATCCTGAAGATGTAATATATATACATGTAACACTACTACCATATATATTTGGTTCAAATGAAATAAAATCAAAACCAACACAACACTCTGTAAAAGAATTACAAAGTCTTGGAATAAAGCCTGACATATTAGTATGTAGAACAGAGCAAGACATACCAGAAACAATAAAAGACAAACTTGCACTATTTTGCAATGTAAGAAAAAGCAGTGTAATACAAAACAAAACAGCAGACAACCTATATGCTGTACCATTAATGTTAGAAGAAGAAGGGCTTGCACGAGAAGTATGTAATCATCTAAAACTAGAAAAATATGTACCAGACAACAGCAATTGGGAAAAAATGATAAATGAAATAAGACAAATAGGAGATGAAACAGTTAAAATTGCAATTGTAGGAAAATACATACAATTAGAAGATTCTTATTTGTCAGTAATAGAAAGTTTACATCATGCTGGATTTGCAAATAAAGTAAAAGTAGATATACAATTAATAGACTCAGAAACAATAAATAGTGAAAATGTATCAACAAAACTAGCAGGGTTACAAGGAATAATAGTACCAGGTGGATTTGGAAATAGAGGAGTAGAAGGAAAAATTGAAACAATAAAATATGCAAGGGAAAATAAAATCCCATTTTTAGGAATATGTTTAGGAATGCAAAGTGCAGTAATAGAATTTGCAAGAAATGTACTAGGAATAAAAGATGCAAATTCAGCAGAATTTGATAATGAAACACAAAATCCTGTTATACACATAATGGATGATCAAGTCGGAGTTGACAAAAAAGGTGGAACAATGAGATTAGGAGCATATCCATGTATAATAAAAGAAAACACATTAGCAAAAGAAGTATATGGAACAGACCAAATATCAGAAAGACATAGACATAGATATGAATATAACAATGAATATAGAGAAAGACTTGAAAATGCAGGATTAATATGTTCAGGAACATCACCAGATGGGAGACTTGTAGAAATAGTAGAATATAGAGAACATCCATATTTTATAGCAGGTCAATTCCATCCAGAACTAAAATCAAGACCAAATAAGCCAGCACCATTATTTGTTGGATTTGTAAGAGCAGCAAAATCTATAAAATAGGAGAAAAATATGAGTAATGAATTAAAAACATGGCAAGAAAAATGTAAAAAATCAGGAAGTAAAAGAAAAGAATACTTAAACTGGGATGAATACTTTATGGCAATTGCAAAACTATCAGCCAAAAGAAGTAAAGACCCAAACACACAAGTTGGAGCATGTATAGTAAGTAATGATAATCGAATATTATCAATAGGATATAATGGAGCACCAAATGGCTTTGATGATGAGTTATTTCCATGGGCAAGAGAAGGAGAAAAAATTTATACAAAATATCCATATGTATGCCATGCAGAAATGAACGCAATAATGAATTATAGAGGTTCAAAAAAAGAACTAGAAAATGCAAAAATATATGTAGATTTATTTCCATGTAATGAATGTGCAAAACTAATAATACAATCAGGAATAAAAGAAGTAATATATCTATCAGATAAATATAATGGAACGGACGAAAATATTGCATCTAAAAGACTTTTAGATATATGTAAAGTAAAATATAAACAAATCGAATGCAAGGAAATAACAATCTAAAAAAGATAGACTTGATTTATGACAATGTCATAAAATCAGGTCTATTTTTAAAATAAAAGCATAAAATAAATATGAATGTGAAAATTTTGTGAAAATTAAATAAAAGTATTGACAAGAAGAAAAAATGGGTATATATTATTAGCAGTCAAAGATAAAGAGTGCTAACAAAGAAAGGAATGTGATAGATATGATAAAACCATTAGCAGATAGAGTGCTAGTAAAAATGAAAGAAAGCGAGGAAACAACAAAAAGTGGAATAATCCTTGCAAGTTCAGCAAAAGAAAAACCACAAATAGCAACAGTTATAGAAGTTGGACCAGGCAGAATGATAGATGGCAAAATAGAGGAAATAGCTGTAAAAAAAGGAGACAATGTAGTAGTAAGCAAATATGCTGGAACTGAAATAAAATATGAAGGCGAAGAATATATCATATTAAAAGAAGAAGATATATTGGCTATAGTTGAATAAGAAAGGAAGGATATAGTATGGCAAAACAAATAAAATTTGGAGAAGATGCAAGAAAATCATTACTAGAAGGTGTCAACAAATTAGCAGACACAGTAAAAGTAACATTAGGACCAAAAGGTAGAAATGTGGTATTAGACAAAAGCTTTGGAGCACCACTAATAACAAATGATGGTGTAACAATTGCAAAAGAAATAGAACTAGAAGACAAATTTGAAAACATGGGCGCAAGATTAGTAAAAGAAGTATCAACAAAAACAAACGATGTAGCAGGAGATGGAACTACAACAGCAACAGTACTTGCACAAGCAATGATAAAAGAAGGAGTAAAAAATGTTGCAGCAGGTGCAGACCCAATGGCAATAAAAAGAGGAATAGAAAAAGCAGTAAAAGAAGCAGTAAAAGAACTAAAAGAAATTACATCGCCAGTAAACGGAAAAGAAGATATAGCAAGAGTTGCAAGCATATCAGCAAACAATGAAGAAGTAGGAAATCTAATTGCAGATGCAATGGAGAAAGTATCAAAAGATGGAGTAATAACAATAGAAGAATCAAAAACATCAAACACAGAATTAAATGTTGTGGAAGGAATGCAATTTGACAAGGGATATGTATCACCATATATGGTAACAGATACAGAAAAAATGGAAGCAATCTTAGATAACCCATATATATTAATAACAGACAGAAAAATAAGCAATATACAAGAAATACTACCACTACTAGAAAATCTAATGCAATCATCAGGAAAACTAGTAATAATATGTGATGATATAGAAAGTGAAGCATTATCAACATTAATACTAAACAAACTAAGAGGTGTATTAAATGTTGTTGCAGTAAAAGCACCAGGATTTGGAGATAAAAGAAAAGCAATGCTTGAAGATATTGCAATACTAACAGGAGGAGAAGTAATATCACAAGACTTAGGAATGGAATTAAAAGATGTTCAAATTGAACAATTAGGTAGAGCAAAACAAGTAAAAGTTCAAAAAGAAAACACAATAATAGTTGATGGTTCAGGAAACAAGGAAGCAATATCAACAAGAGTAAAACAAATAAGAACTCAAATTGAAGAAACAAAGAGTGAATTTGACAAAGAAAATTCACAAGAAAGATTAGCAAAAATAGCTGGAGGAGTTGCAGTAATAGGAGTTGGAGCAGCAACAGAAGTAGAAATGAAAGACAAAAAATTAAGAATAGAAGATGCATTATCAGCTACAAAAGCAGCAGTTGAAGAAGGAATTGTTGCAGGTGGAGGAACAGCATATGTAAATATTATTTCAGAAGTAGAAAAAGCAACAAAAGACCTAAAAGGTGGGGAAAAATTAGGAGCTGAAATAGTAATAAAAGCATTAGAAGAGCCAGTAAAGCAAATAGCAAGAAATGCAGGACTAGAACCAGCTGTAATACTTGAAAATGTAAAAAAATCAGGAGAAGGATTCGGATTTGATGCAGACAAAGAACAATATGTAGACATGAAAAAAGCTGGAATAGTAGACCCAACAAAAGTTACAAGAAGTGCATTACAAAATGCAGCATCAATATCAGCAATGGTATTAACAACAGAAAGTTTAGTTGCAGATGCACCTGAAACAAAAGGATGCAACTGTGGTTCACATGATATGGAAGCCGGAATGGGTGGAATGTATTAAAAATAAAAAAAGGGGGTAAGCATTATATGCATTATCTCCTTTTTTTGGCTTCAAATACTTGATTTTAACGTCAAATTGAAGTATAATCATATACGTAAAATAAAGGCGATAAAGGAGAGATAACAATGAAAGCAATAGAGATTAGAAACAAATATTTAGAATATTTTAAAAACAATGGACATTCAGTTATACCATCAGCACCATTAATACCTGAAAATGACCCATCAGTATTATTCACAACAGCAGGAATGCAACCATTAGTGCCTTATTTATTAGGAGAAAAACATCCAGCTGGAAAAAGATTGGTGGATTATCAAAAATGTGTAAGAACAAACGACATAGAAGAAGTTGGAGACAATAGACACTTAACGTATTTTGAAATGTTAGGAAACTGGTCACTAGGAGATTATTTCAAAGAAGAATCAATAAAAATGAGTTACGAATTTTTAACAAAAGAATTGCAAATACCTGCTGAAAAAATATCAGTAACATGTTTTGAAGGAGATGCAGATTGCCCAAGAGATGAAAAATCGGCAGAATGCTGGGAAAAAGTAGGAATACCAAAAGAAAGAATATACTACTTTGGAAAAGATGACAACTGGTGGATAGCAGGAGAAGAAGGACCATGTGGACCAGATACAGAAATGTTTTATGACACAGGAAAGCCAAAATGTTCAGACAAATGTGACCCATCATGTGGATGTGGAAAATATGTAGAAATATGGAACAACGTGTTTATGGAATATTTCAAAGACAAAGATGGCAAATACACAAAACTAGCACAACAAAATGTTGACACTGGTCTAGGACTAGAAAGAATGGCAATGTTATTACAAGGAAAAGAAACACCATTTGAAACAGAACTATTTGAAACAATAATGAAGAAACTAGAAGAACTACAAAAAGTAGATGAAATCTCAAGTAGAAGAATAATAGCAGAACATTTACGTTCAAGTATGATGATAATATGCGATGGTGGCAGACCAAGTAACTCAGATAGAGGATATATATTAAGAAGACTAATTCGTAGAATGATTAGACACATGAATAAATTACAAATATCATTAGATGAATTATCAACACTAATAGATATAAATGTGGAAAATCTAAAAGAAATGTATCCTGCACTAGAGCAAAACAAAGAAACAATAAAAAATGTAATAATAGAAGAAAAAGACAAATTCGTAAAAACACTAACAAAAGGTGAAAAAGAATTTATAAAAGAAATAGAAGAAGTAAAAAAACAAGGAAAAACAAAAATAGAAGGAAAGATGGTATTTAGACTATATGACACATATGGATTTCCACCAGAAGTTACAGAGGAACTTGCAACAGAAAACGGAATGACAATAGACAGAGCAGAATTTGAAAAACTATTCAAAGAACATCAAGAAAAATCAAGAGCAGGAGCAGAGCACAAATTCAAAGGTGGACTAGCATCAACAGGAGAAATGGAAACAAAATATCATACAGCAACACACCTTTTAAATTCAGCACTAAGAGTAGTACTTGGTTCACATATACATCAAAAAGGAAGTAACATAACAGAGGAAAGAATGAGATTTGACTTTTCACATCCAACAAAAATGACAGATGAAGAAAAGAAAAAAGTAGAAGACCTAGTAAATAAATGGATACAAGAAGCAATTCCTGTAGAACATCTTGAAATGAAAAAAGATGATGCAATAAAAATGGGAGCAGAAGCAATGTTTATAGAAAAATATGGAGACATTGTATCAGTATATAAAATAGGAGATGTATCAATAGAATTGTGTGGTGGACCTCATGTATCAAACACATCAGAATTAGGACACTTCAAAATAAAAAAAGAAGAATCAAGTTCATCAGGTGTTAGAAGAATAAAAGCAATATTAGAATAAAAATCAAAAGAAAAGGAGAAAAAATAAATGAAAGAAGACTGTATATTCTGTAAAATAATAAAGGGAGAAATACCTTCAACAAAAGTATATGAGGATGAAGAAATACTAGCATTTAAGGATATAAATCCGGCAGCACCTATTCATATATTAGTAATTCCAAAAAAACATATAGAATCACTTGCAACAATGCGAGATGGAGAAGAAAAAATAATAGCTAAAATATACAAAGTAATAAATATAATTGCAGAACAACAAGGAGTAAAAGAAAAAGGATTTAGAGTAATTGTTAATTGTGGTAAAGATGGAGGACAAGAAGTAGGGCATTTACATTTCCACTTATTAGCAGGAGCAAAACTTGGTGAAAAAATAGTATAAAAATATATGAAAAACAAAGTAAATATGCTATAATAGAAATATAGAAAAAATAAAATGGAGGTATTTTATTATGAATAGTAAATATAGCAATGTATTAACAGTTCTACTAGTTGTGGTAATAGTTGCGATAGTAGGAATTGTAGCATTTTTAGGATACAGATATTATAGGAGCTCAAAAATAAAAAATAATTCAGAAGACTTTGTTGGATCATTCTTAAATGATTCTAGCACAGATCAGGATAAATCAGGCGACACAGATTCAGGAGATATATTCTCAGGAATTGAAGGTGGAAAAACAGAAACATCTGCAAGTGGAAAAGTAAAAAAATTCAATGGATATGTTGTAGCAGGAACAATTGAAATACCAGCAACAAAACTAAGCTGTCCGGTATTATCAAAAGCTGAATACTCAAAATCAGCACTTGAAACATCTGTTGTAGAAATATATGGGCCAGGACTAAATCAAGTTGGAAACACAACTATAGTAGGGCACAATTATAGAAATGGAACATTTTTCTCAAACAACAAAAAACTTAATAATGGAGATAAGATATATATAACAGACTTAGATGGAAATAGAGTAAGTTACACAATATACAATAAATATGAGGGATCTGATACAGAATCAGATTATATGACAAGGGACACAAATGGTGCTAGAGAAATATCTTTATCTACATGCACAGATGATAGTAAGGCAAGATTAATAATTTGGGCTAAAGCAGACGAATAAAAAACAGATTATCCCCATAATGAAAAAAATCATCATGGGGATTTAAACATATTTAGACGAAAGGAAAAAATATAATGGACAAGAAACAAGCAGAAGCAAGAATAAAAGAATTAAGGAAAGCAACAGAATATCATGCAAAAAAATATTATGATGAAGATAAGCCTGAAATATCGGATTTTGAATATGATATGATGATGTTAGAACTAAGAACATTGGAAAGTCAATATCCAGATTTAGTTGAAAAAACATCATTAACACAAAAAGTTGGAGGAACCGTAAAAGAGGGATTCCAAAAAGTCGAACATGAAGTTCCATTACAGAGTTTACAAGATGTTTTTGATTTTGAAGAAATAAAATTATTTGATGAAAGAGTAAAAAAACAAGCAAAAGAAAAAGGAATACAAGAAGTAAAATATGTGGTAGAAACAAAAATAGATGGACTTTCATCTGCACTTGAATACAAAAATGGAAAGCTTGTGAGAGGTGCAACAAGAGGAAATGGTCTTGTAGGAGAAGATGTTACAGAAAACTTAAAAACAATAAAAACAATACCGAAGGAATTACCAGAAAAAATAGATATAACAGTAAGAGGGGAAGTTTTTATTTCAAAAAAAGAATTTGAAAAAATGAATCAAGAAAGAGAACAAAGTGAGGAAGAATTATTTGCAAATGCTCGTAATGCTGCAGCAGGTTCATTAAGACAATTAGACAGTAACATAACTAAAAATAGACCATTAGATATATATATATTTAATGTTCAAAAAATAGAAGGAAAAGATTTTAATTCGCATTATGAAGAGCTAGAATATTTAGAAAAACTTGGGTTTAATGTAAATCCTGTTAGAATATATTGCAATAATATAAATGAAGTAATAGATGCAATAAACAAAATTGGAGTAGACAGAGAAAAGCTTACATTTGGAATAGATGGAGCAGTAGTAAAAGTAGATAATTTGAAATTAAGAGAAATATTAGGAACAACAACAAAAGTACCTAAATGGGCAATTGCATATAAATATCCACCAGAAAGAAAAGAAACAATACTAAAAGATATTACATTTCAAGTTGGCAGAACTGGTGTTATAACGCCAATGGCAATATTAGAACCAGTTAAGGTTGCAGGTTCAACAATATCAAAAACAACACTTCATAATGAAGACTTCGTTAAAGAAAAAGATTTGAGAATTGGTGACAAAGTTATAATTCAAAAAGCAGGAGATGTTATCCCAGAAATAGTAGAAGCAATAAAAAGTGAAAGAACAGGAGAGGAAAAAGAATTTGAAATGCCAACAATTTGTCCAGAATGTGGCGCAGATGCTGTAAGAGAAGTGGGAGAAGTTGCTGTAAGATGTACTGGAATAGAATGTCCAGCAAAACTGTATAGAAATTTAGTGCACTTTGTATCAAGAGAGGCAATGAATATTGATGGATTAGGAGAAAACATAATAGGAATTTTACTTGAAAAAAATATGATTTCAAATATTGCTGATATATATGACTTGAAATTTGAAGATTTAGCTTCATTGAAAAAAAGTGGCAATAAATTTGCACAAAACTTAATTGATAGTATAAATACAAGTAAAAAGAATGAATTACATAGACTCATTACAGCACTGGGAATTCGTCACGTTGGAGTAAAAGCTGCAAAAATACTTGCACGAAAATTTAAAAACATAGATAATCTTTCAAAAGCAACATCAACAGAATTAAGTCAGGTTGATGAAGTTGGACCAATAGTAGCTAATAGTATAATAGAATTTTTTAATCAAGATCAAACAAAAGACTTAATTGAAAGATTAAAAAGAGCAGGTGTAAACACAACAGAAACTGAGGCAGAAGATATAGATGAAAGATTTTACGGAAAGACATTTGTACTTACGGGAACATTAGAAAATTATTCACGAGATGAAGCTTCACAAATAATTGAAAAATTTGGAGGAAAAACATCTGGTTCAGTATCTAAAAAAACGAGTTATGTATTAGCAGGAGAAGATGCTGGAAGTAAGCTAACAAAAGCCGAAAGACTTGGCGTACCAGTAATAACTGAAACAGAATTTGAAGAAATGTGTAAATAATGAAAGGAAAAAATATGGACGAATATACTTTTGAAGATATGTGGCTAGATTTAAAAAATGGTTATCAAATATATTATACTTATGTAAGAAATAGATATGTTTTATTTAAGACAGCACAAAACTGTTATACACAAAAACTACTATCAGATAATCCAAAAAATCCACAACCAAGAATGACAATGCTAACATTAAAAAGAGTACAAGAAATATTTCCGCATATGGAAGATATTGAATATAAAGTCGGAAGTGACTTTGAGATATAAAAAGATAAATATAAATAAAAAAGGAAAAATAAAAATGGAAATAATAGACGGAAAAAAATTAGCAAAGCAAATAAGAGAAAAGCTGAAAATCGAATGTGAAGAACTACAAGAAAAAGGAATAAAACCAAAATTAGCAGTAATAATGGTAGGAGATGACAAGGCATCAAAAATATATGTAAAAAATAAAAGTAAAGCATGTGATGAAATAGGAATAGAATATGAAGAATATTTACTTGAAAAAGATATAAAACAAAAAGAACTAATTGAGTTAATCAATAAATTAAACAATGATAAATCAGTTCATGGAATATTATTACAGAGTCCTATACCAGAAGGACTAGATATAAATGAGGCATTTAGAATAATAACACCAGAAAAAGATGTAGATGGATTTAATCCAACAAATGTAGGTAAACTTGTATTAAATCAAGACACTTTTGTATCATGTACACCATATGGCATAATGAAAATGTTTGAAGCATACGATATAGAATTAGAAGGAAAGAAAGTTGTAGTATTGGGTAGAAGTAATATTGTTGGAAAACCATTAGTCCAATGTTGTATAAATAAAAATGCAACAGTGACAATATGTCATTCAAAAACAAAGAATATAAAAGAGCATGTAAAGGAAGCTGACATTGTTATATCAGCAATTGGAAAGCCTAAATATGTTACTGAAGATATGATAAAAGAAAAAGCAGTAGTAATAGATGTTGGAATAAATAGAACAGAAGATGGAAAAATAGTGGGAGACGTAGATTTTGAGAACGTGAGTAAAAAAGCAAGCTATATTACACCGGTACCAGGGGGAGTTGGACCGATGACAATCGCAATATTAATGAATAATGTGATAAAAGCATGTAAAAATCAAAACAAATAATATAGGGGGCATTATACTAGTAAGAGCTAGTATAATGCTCTTTGAGTTTTTATCATTGCAGTAATCAAAAATAAAGTAAAAAGTATGCTTGGGATTTTTAGGAGGTAAAATGTTAATAGAAGAAATATCAATAAATAATAAAAAATATCCAGAAAAATTAAGGAACATATATGATGCACCAAAGAAACTATATGTTATTGGAAATAAAGAGATATTAAATCAAAAAGGTATTGCCATTGTAGGAAGTAGAAAAGCAACACAATATGGTAAAAATGTAACATTAGAAATGTCAAGAGAGCTTTCAAAAAGAGGAATAAATGTAATAAGTGGATTGGCTGTTGGTATAGACTCATATGCACATATTGGATGTCTTGGAGAAAAAGGTAAAACAATAGCAATACTAGGAAATGGATTAGACACAATATATCCGGTTCAAAACAGAAAATTAGCAAAAGCAATATTAGAAAATGATGGATGCATAATATCAGAATATCCAATAGGAGCAAAAATAGAAAAAAGAAATTTTCCTCAAAGGAATAGATTAATAAGTGGATTATCAGATGGAATACTCATTGTTGAAGCAAATAAAAAAAGTGGAGCATTAATAACAGCTGAATTTGGGCTAGAACAAGGAAAAGAAATATTTGTAATTCCAGGAGACATTACAAGAGAACAAAGTGAAGGTTGCAATATACTAATAAAAGAAGGTGCAAATGTTGTAACATCATGTGAAGATATATCAAGCTATTTACAGAATTTGACTTTTTTACAAAAATTTGATACAATATAAACACTTTGACTTGTATAAGTCAGCAAAACAGGAAAACCATCGACTTAATTTGGGAGGTACTCATCATGAAAGACAAATCCTACAACAACTCCAAAGGCTGGGAAAAGATAGTGGAAAGCTATCGAAAGGAAAAGGAAAAGTGGGCTACAACACCTGAAGGGCAGAAATACCAAATGGCACAACAGCAAGAAGAGGAACAGATTAGGAAAGTAGTGGAGAGAGTATTGGAAATCGATGCGACTGAACAGATTATGTTCAAAAGCGAAGAGGCACAGAAACTGTGGAACCATGCACTTAATTCAAGTGCAGAAAGTTTCTGCGGAACGAACGCAATGAAGTATGCACGGTGCTGGGCAAAGTACATGCAAGTACTTATTGCAGAAGGAAAAGAAGTCGTGGATGTAGCAGAATATGCTTCGGTCAAGTGTGATGCTGTATTCAGTGTCTCAAAATTGCAAAAGAGGTATGCTATACAGATACTTATAAGGGTATGGAAATATGGTAGCGAGCTGGAAAACTGGAGCAAAGAGAAACATGGAATCAACAATGAGGATTCCATAAGCTGACAATCACAAGGTTAATAACCTAAAAAGAGCAGATAATTATTTAATTATCTGCTCAATATAAATTATACATCGACATATCCTATGTAATCAAGATTTCTATATTTTTCATCATAATCAAGGCCGTAGCCCAAAACAAATTGATTGTCAATTTCAAAACCAGAATAATCTACATTAACAGGTTTAACACGTCTTTCCTTTTTATCCAAAAGAACGCAAACTTTCAAAGATTTTGGGTTTTTCTGTTTTAAGTAATTACATAAATAATCTAATGTAGTACCAGAGTCAATAATATCTTCAACAACAATAACATGTTTATTTTCAATATCTTCACTAATACCTAACTTGAAATTGATTGTACCAGTAGATTCCCTTTGATTAACACCATAACTACTAACTTTAACAAAATCCATAATAACATCACTATTCTTTATTTTCTTAGAAAGGTCAATTGCAAAATATACTGCACCTTTTAAAACACAAACCATAACAATATCTTCACCATTATAATCATTTGATATATGCTCTGCAATTTCTTCAATTCTTTCTTGTAGTGTATTACTATCTACTAATACTTTAACATTTTCTAACATAATCATAACTCCTTTACTAAATTAATCAAACTAAAAATCATTAAACAAAAAACACAAATTATTTCAAAATATCAGAAACAGAGAAAACAACAATATCTATCATTTTATTATAGTTAAGCTCTTTATGTTTGTGATAAACTATTTCATGGCATAAATTATCAATCATACTAATAGATATATGAACTTTTTCACTAAGATTTTCAGAAGAAAAACCATTATTAATAAGTATATTTGTAATTTTTCTTGTCATTTTCATTTCTGAATCATGAAAAATCTCCGCAACCTCTGCATCAGAATGAGTCATAGCTGTAATTTCTTCATGAGCAGTTTTTGAAAGCCTATGATTTTTAATGAACTTATCAATCATCTTTCTTATCAAATTAGAGAAATTAACAGAATTTATATCAAATCTTAAATCTGTATCATTTAACTCTAACATAGGAAAGAAAATAGAATCAGAATATTGTCGAATTCCTTCAATTAAAATATCATGTTTATCTTTAAAATACTGATAAACAATACCTGTAGAGACTTCTGCTCTTTTTGCGATTTCAGCAGTATTAGTGTTATAATACCCTTTTTCACAAATTAGTTCAAATCCTGCATGAATTATTTTTTCTTTTTTTTCAATGGAACGCTTCTGGATAGGTTCTCTTATTTCTGCATTTCCCATATTAATGATCCTTTCAATTATATTATAAATAATTATAAATTCAAAATCGAATAATGTCAATAAAATACGAAGAGGTGAGCAAAATAAAATCAATATTAGATGTAATATACCCACAAATATGTAGTATATGTGGAAAATTAGATACAAAATCATTATGCAATAAATGCAGTCAAAAACTAAAAAAAGAATACAAATTTAGAGAAGATGATTATTCTAAATCAAAAGAAAAACATTTTATGAAACACTATTACTTTTTTAAATATGAAGGAATAATAAGAAGACAAATATTAGCACTAAAATTTCATGAAAAACCTTATACACATAAAACAATAGGAAGATTTTTAGAAAATCAGCAAAAAAGTTTTGAAAAATTAAAAAAGTATGATATAATAATAATAGTTCCTATAAGCAAAAAAAGGAAAAAAGAGAGAGGTTATAATCAAAGTGAATTAGTAGCCAAAGAAATTTCGAGAATAATATCAGTGAAAATAATAAAAAATCAAATAAAAAAAATCAAAAACACAGTACCACAAAGCACATTAAGTAAAGAGCAAAGAATTCAAAATGTAAAAGGTGTATATACTGTAGGAAATATAGAAAAAATCAAAAACAAAAAAATACTAATATTTGATGATATATATACAACAGGAAATACTGTAAATGAATGTGCCAGGAATCTGGTAGAACAAGGAATGAAAAAAGAAGATATATCAATACTTACAATAGCTAAAGACTAAGCAGAATTTAGTAAGGAGGAGAAATGGAAGAACTAGTTGAAAGCATATTAGATTATATAAGAGCAGACTATACAGATTATGCAATAATGATAAATGGCGAATGGGGTTCAGGAAAAACTTATTTTTGGAATAACAAAATAAGAAAAAAAATAGACACAATGAAGCTAAATGGAAAACAATATACAACAATATATATGTCTTTATATGGTATTTCAAACCTAGAAGATATAAGCAAAAAAATATTCATAGAAACAACACAACTTATGGACAAAAATTTGAGAAAATACATGGATGCAAATGGACAAACAACAATACCGGAATATGCAAAAACCGGAATAGATATGGCAAATCTATTTGGAATATCTCAAAATGATGACAGAGTAAACTATGGAGAATTTTTTTCAACAGATGACAAAGTACTATGTTTTGATGACCTTGAAAGAGCGAATGTAGATGTAATAGATATATTAGGATATATAAACAATTTCGTAGAACATGACCATATAAAAACAATAATAATATGTAATGAAAAAGAATTATCAACAAAGCTAAAAAGCAATAATCTTGAAATGAAAACATTTATTGCAACATATATGTTAGATAAACAAGGTGAGCTACTAAAATCAGACAAGCCTGTTGTAGAAAAAATAAGAAATCAAATTGAGCATATATTTGATAAAGCAAATGAATATGAAAGAATAAAAGAAAAACTAATTGGAGAAACATTTGAATATGTACCAAAATTTGACTACATAATAAATGGCTTACTTATGAGATATGAATCAGACCAAGAATTAATAAGATTTTTGAGAGAAAATACAAACTTAATAATATCAACATTCAATAAAAGTGGAACAAGAAATTTAAGAATATTAAAACATGCATTAAATGATTTTCAAAAAATATATGAAATGGTAAGCAAAAATTACCCAAATGTAAGTAACAGAGTAATGCAAACAATGTTAATATTTACAATAGCAATATCATTTGAAATAAAAGCAGGAAAAATTACAAAAGACAAATTTATAGACATAAAAAATAATGAAGAATACAAATCAATATTAGTATCATCAAGAGTACTGATGGACAACAGACAATTCTATATAAAAGAATTTGACAATAACTACTACTACAATTTCAAAACAGAATATAGATTTTTCAAATTCATAGAATATTATGTAAGGACAAGAATATTTGACATGAGAATATTCAAAGAAAATATGGAAATAGTATTAAATACAGCAGGACTAGGAAAAATACCAGCATATAAAAGACTGCTAACAGAAGAATATTGGAAAATATCAGATGATGAATTCTCAGATGTAATAAGCGAAATAATTGAAAACATAAAAAAAGGAGAAATACAATTAGTAGACTTAGTTAAATTATATGCATATTTCAGCTACTTTTCAAGAAAAAAATTAATATCATATGATATATCAACACTTAAAAGTTTGTTTATAAATGGAATGAACATAGCATCAATAAATTCAGAATATTGTGAAGATGTAAAAAAAGAATTATCAAAAGTTGCTATAGAAGATGTACAAGAAGACATGGAAGAAATACTGAAAAAATTCTATGAACTAAATGAACAACTAAAAGACAAAAAATACAAAGAAAAAGCAGATGAAATATTCAAATGTATACCAATGAGGATGGAAAAATTTTATGATAGATTTGATAGAGAATGTATGAATATACCTATATTCAAATACCAAGATCCACATCAACTATTTCAAAGAATATCTTGTGCAAGCAATGAAGATATAGTTATAATAAAAGAAAAACTTATAAATAGAGCAGAAAAAAATGGAAAAGAGTTAGAAGAAGAAACGAAAAATATAAAACAATTAAAACAAATCATTGATGCATATACATTTGGAAAAGAAATAACAATAAAAACAGTAATGTTAAAAGAGTTTTCAAAAGACCTAGAATATATACTAGGGAAAATAAAAAAGTAGAAAAATGAAAGGAGAGAAAAAAGATGCAAAATTCAACATCAACAATTATTGCAATATTTGTAGCAGCAGTATTATTATTCGTAGTACCAATAGTTACATTAACAACAAGAAATGACAATGTAACACAAGAAAATGTAAAACAGATAGTAGAGGAGTTTGTTACAGATATAAAAAATACTGGAACATTAACAACAGAAAAATATCAAAACTTTGAAAACAGACTATCAGCTACAGGAAATACATACAATATAGAAATGGAAATACAACATTTAGATGAAAACCCAGGAAAAAAATTAACACAAGCAAATTATACAAAAATAGGGGAGAATGTTTACTATTCAGAATACACAACACAAATACTTGACAAGATATTAACTAATGGTAGTACAATAACATTAAAAGAAGGAGATATGGTTTATGTAGGAGTAAGCAATGAAAACTCAACAGCGGCACAAAACTTAAAAGGATCATTACTTAACTTCTCAAATGCAGGAGAAGAAGCAGTATCAGCTAAAAGCTCTGGAATGGTTAATGTAAACGGTGGAAACTAAAACTAAAAAGTGAACAACTGATTAAATTTCAGAGTTCACTTTTTTTATTTGTTCTTTTTTCTTATATATTTTTATTTTTCTGATACTTCAATTAAACAAGAATCCTCTTGCCTAATTGAAATAACAGTATTTCTAAATTCATATGCAGTAGGTTCACCTAAAGGACTTCTAAAAACAGGAGTAATTATTGTACCAGGAACAAGGCCTAAATCTAAAAGGCGCCTTTTAATAGATGGATTACAATAAACACTTTTTACTATTCCACATTTATTTAATGATAATTTATCTAAAAACATAAAATCCTCCTATAATATATAATATAAAAAATATTTCAAAAAAGTGTAAAAAAATGTTGAAAAAAATTAATCAATGTGAGAGAATAAGGAAAAACGGAAAAAAGTTGCGAAAATACAACACGATTAGAACCGTAGGGAAGGATGATATAAAAATGGAAAAAATAAGAGGATTTGAAGTTGCAAAAGGATATGAAGACAAAGGAATAAATTTACCAGTGAGAAAAACAAAAAATTCAGCAGGATATGATATAGAGTCAGCAGAAGATATAACAATACCAAGTTTCAAATTTGGAATGAAACCTACATTAGTAAAAACAGGAATAAAAGCATATTTTAAACCAAATGAATTTTTAATGTTATGTAATAGAAGCTCGAATCCAGGAAAAAAAGGATTGGTAGTTGCAAACAGTGTTGGAATAGTAGATAGTGACTACTATAATAATCCAGATAATGATGGACATATAATGTTTGCATTTTACAACTTTTTTGAAAAAGACTTAAAAATAAAAAAAGGAGATGTAATAGGTCAAGGAATATTCATGCCATATTATATGACGGACAATGATAATGCCACGGAAGAGAGAAAAGGTGGATTTGGCTCAACAAATAAAAATTAAATAAAAAAATAAAAATTAAAATGGTAAAAGCTTTGACTTTTGCCATTTTTTGTAGTATAATTAAAGAGGTTGATAAATCAAAGAGAGATAAAATATTAATGATTGAAAAAAGCCAAAAGATATAGACTGAAAGGAGTGACTTACATGTATAATGTAGGAGATAAAGTAGTATATCCAATGCATGGTGCGGGGGTAATAGATTCAATAGAAGAAAAGGAAGTACTAGGAGAAAAACAATCATACTATATATTAAAAATGCCAGGCGAAGTTAAAGTAATGGTACCAATATCAACAGCTGAACAACATGGAATTAGAAATATAATAGATAAAATGGAAGCAGAAAAAGTATTTAATGTACTTGAACAAGATGAAACAGAAATGGAAAAGAATTGGAACAAAAGATATAGAGACAACATGGATAAAATGAAAAGTGGAGATATATATGAAATAGCAGATGTAGTAAGAAATTTAAGCTTTAAACAAAAAGAAAAAGGATTATCAACAGGAGAGAAAAAAATGCTACATAATGCAAAACAAATATTAGTAAGTGAATTAGTGTTAGCAGAACATGCATCACAAGATGAAGTAGAGGAATTGGTAGACAATAAAATAAACACATCATTTACAATGTTTAAAACAGAACCAAACATAGAATTACCAAATGAAAATATAGTAAGTAAATTTATACCATTTGATGATAATAATGAATAAAAAGAACCTGAGTGTTCTTTTTTTTTGTATTAAAATATTAAATTGTATTGTAAAAAAATTACAAATATGATAATATGCACATGTAAAACACATATAAAAAGGAAAGTAAAAATGAAAAAAGAAAAAATGATTATAAAAAGCAACATGGGATTACACATGAGGCCAGCATCTGAAATTGTTAAAGTCACAAACAAATTTAGCTGTAAAATTCAAGTAAAGGTTGGAGAAAAAGTAGCTAATGCAAAATCAATACTAGGAATAATGTCAACAGGAGCTAAAAACAATGATGAAATAGAAATAAAATGTGATGGAGAAGATGAAGAAAAAGCAATGACTGAAATAATGGCAGTTCTTGAAAATCAATTAACATAAAAGGGGAAAAGATGATAGAAGGGGAAAGTGTGTCCACTGGTGTGGGCTATGGAAAAGCAATAATTTTAAAAAATAAAAAGATAATAATAAAGAAAAGAATTGTAGATAATCCAGAGGTAGAAATAGTTAAATTAGAAAATGCAGTAATGGAAGCGACAAAAGAAATAGATGAGTTAATAAAAACAATAACTGGAACAGAAAAAGAAATTATGGAAGCATATTTAATGATAATGAAAGATTCAAACTTAATACTAGAACCTAAAAAAATAATACTTGAAACAAAATGCAATTCAGAATATGCAGTAGAAATAGGTCTAAACAAATTAATACAAACATTTGAGGAAATTAATGATGAATATATGAGCTCAAGGGCAAAGGACATTACTGACATAAAAAATAGAATATTAATAGAGCTTCAAAAAGGGAAAAAACAGGTATGCGACAAATTAGAAGAAGATAGCATAATAATAACTAAAAATATAACTGCATCAGATTTAATAAAAATGGATTTAGAAAAAATAAATGGAATTGTAACCGAAGAAGGAAATGTGGATGCACATTTTGCAATAATAGCAAAAGCATATAATATTCCAGTTATAGTAAAAGCAAAAAATGCAACGAAAAAGATAAAAAACAATGAATATGTAATAGTTGATGGATATAATTGCAATATACATATAAACCCGAATCAAGATGAGGTAGAAAAAATAAAGCAACATAAAAATGATTTAAAAGAAAGATATAATAAACTAGAAAAATACAAAGATATAGAAACCAAAACGACAGATGGATATAAAATAAAATTATATTCAAATATTGGATTACCAGTAGATATAAAAGAAACAATAAGAAATAATGCAGAAGGAATAGGACTATTTAGAAGTGAAATATTATATATGAATAATTGTGAGATTCCTACAGAAGAATATCAATATAATATTTATAAAAAAATTGCAACAGAGCTTAAAGGGAAAAACATAACAATAAGAACAATAGATATTGGAGGTGATAAAAGACTAGAATATATAAAACTTGGAAAAGAACAAAATCCATTTCTAGGCTATAGAGCGATTAGATTTTGCCTTGAAAATAGAGGAATATTCAAATCACAGTTGCGAGCAATATTACGAGCAAGTCAATATGGAAATCTTTCGATAATGTTTCCTATGATTTCATCAATAGAGGAACTAAGAGAAGCAAAGAAAATTTTAGAAAAATGTAAAAAAGAACTGAATCAAAAAGGTGAAAAATACAATGAAAATATAAGAACAGGTATAATGATAGAAGTACCATCATCTGCATTAATGGCAGAACATTTAGCAAAAGAATGTGATTTTTTTAGTATTGGAACAAATGACCTAATTCAATACACTATAGCAGTTGAAAGAGGAAACAACAAAGTTTCAAAATTATATACAAAATATCATCCGGCAGTATTAAAATTAATAGAAGAAACAGTTAATGGAGCACATAAAGCACAGATTGAATGTGGAATGTGCGGAGAATGTGCTGAAGATAAATTACTGATACCATTATTAATTGGATTAGGAATAGATGAATTATCAGTAAATCCAAATATGATACTAAAAACAAGAAAAGAAATATGTAAATTAGAAAAAACAAAATGCGTGAAACTAGCAAAAGAAACATTATGTTTGTCCTCTGCAAATGAAGTAGAGAAGAAATTGAAAGAATTTATGGAAGGTATTATAGATGAAAATAAAGGTAATAACATTTAATACAAGGCATGGAGAAATAGATGAAGGAATAATTGATGTAATAAAACAAGCATCCGAATTAAAAAAATATAATCCAGACATTATATTATTACAAGAGGTTGACATGTATACAGATAGAATAAATAATATAGATGAATTGCAAATATTTAAAAATGTTACAGGATTAAAATACTCAATTTTTGGAGGAAATATTAATTATCAAAATGGTGGTTATGGTAATGCTATATTGTCAAAATATCCAATTCTAAAGTCTGAAAATTACGTCAGCAGAAAATATACAAAAGAAAATAGAGGGTTATTATATGCCGAATTATTTATAAACGGGAAAAAAATAGATGTGTATAACACACATTTTCCAATAAAGGAAAATGAAAGAACAATGTTTGCGAAACAAATAAATAGAATAATTGAGAATAAAAGAGCCAACATAGGTATAATTGGTGGAGATTTTAATCCAGGACTTACATTAAAGAAGGAACATAAATATGAAGTAATTAATAAGAAAGAATATGATGAATTAAATGAATTAAAAAAGATATTTAAAGAAGCAAAGTTCAAAGAAAATACATATTCTGTTGCAAAACCAGAAGGACAATTTGATAGGATAATGTATTATGGGGATTTAGAGCTTATAAATGTAAGAAGATTAGATGAAAAAATATCTGACCATTATCCTGTAATTGCAGAATTTGAAATTATAGAAAATTAAATACAGAATAAAAACCTTTTGCTTTGGAAATAATAGTAAAGAAATTATTTCTAAAGGGAGGTTTTTTATTTGATTAATAAGGTGGAAATATGTGGAGTAAATACTTCAAAACTGCCTGTACTAACAAATAAAGAAAAAAATGAACTATTAATAAAAATAAAACAAGGAAATGAAGAAGCAAGAACGACATTTATAAATGGAAATTTAAGACTTGTATTAAGTGTTATCCAAAGATTTTATGGTAGAGGAGAAAATGCAGATGATTTATTTCAAATAGGATGTATTGGTTTGATAAAATCAATAGATAATTTTGATACAAATCAAGGTGTTCAGTTTTCCACATATGCTGTACCGATGATAATTGGCGAAATTAGAAGATACTTAAGAGATAATAATAGTATAAGAGTAAGTAGGTCTGTAAGAGATTTAGCATATAAAGCGATACAATATAAAGAAAAATTTAACAAAGAAAAAGGAAGAGAGCCGTCAGTAGAAGAGATTGCTAAAGAGTTTGGAGTTGAGAGAGAAGATATAGCGTTTAGTTTTGATGCAATACAAGATCCACTGTCTCTTCAAGAACCAGTGTATAATGATGGAAGTGAAAGTATATCAATAATGGATCAGGTTAGAGATACAAAGAATAGTGATGAAAAATGGGCAGAAAATATGACACTTGAGGAAGCAATGAGAAGGCTTGGAGAAAAAGAAAAAAAGATAATAACTAAAAGGTATTTTGATGGAAGGACACAAATGGAAGTTGCTGAAGAAATAGGAATATCACAGGCACAGGTTTCAAGATTAGAAAAAAATGCACTAGAGCATATAAAAAAATATTATAGGTAATGTTGAAAAAAAAGATACTATATGATAAAATGAAATCGAAAATAAAATAAGGAGGAAAGTATATGCAAAATTATTTTAGAATCATTTATCTATATATAGTATCTTTAATTACATTATGTATGATAATTGGAGGACTAGTATTCGCAGTAAACAGTATAGCGTTATATTTTTATCCTACAGATTATGTTTTTTTTCAAGATTCAAAAGATAAAGACATAGATAAATTTATTAGTGACACAAAGAGAAATGTAATCAAAAAGGAAAATTATAAAAATGAAAAATTAAAAGATACAATAGTGTCTATTGCTATTTTGACAGTTGGTGGAGTGATGCACAAGTACCACTGGAATTTAATCGAAAAAGAAAGATGCAAATAAAATGGAGGTAGTTAAATATGGTTATATTAGGAATATTAGCTGGAACGTTGTTTTTTATATTACCAATTATAATAATTGTACTTATTGTAGTAGCTTTATCAAAGAAAAATAAAGATAATAAAACAGAATTTGAAGAATCAGTAAGAAATGTATATATATATATAATATTAATATCAACATTAATTGCTATAGTAATAGGAATAATAGTAACATTTAGAGTGGGATTAGATGTTGCGTTACCGGAAAAAACAATTAATGAAAGAGCTAATTATTATGAACTAAGTAAAAATGAAAATATTGTAGAGCTATTAACAAATTTAACAGTTGTAATTGTTTCAGTACCAATATTTTTATACTATAATGGAATTGCAAAAAAAGAGAAGAAATATATAAAACAAGAAGAAAGAAATTAGATGAAAAAAGACTTTATCTATAAAAAAATAGATAAAGTCTTTTTATATACTAGGAAAGTATTACTTTCCTAGTATATAAAAAGCTACAATGCTAACCTTTTGGTTTTATAGTCTAAAACTTAAATCGAGCAGGAACAAAGGAAAAACCATGTTGATTTATTCTAAAAAAGTTTGTAACAATATAAAAATAAGTACATATAATTAAATAGGTAAATCCTTATAACTATACAAGGAGGAAAAGATGGGAGATAAGGGATTAGATTTTAAACATAAAGAGGTAATCAACATATGTGATGGCAGACGATTAGGATATGTACAGGATGTATGTGCTAATTTAGAAACAGGTAGGATTACATCTATAATTGTACCAGGAGGAACAAATAAAATAATGAGTTTGTTTTCATCAAGTAATGATATTATTATTCCATGGGAAAAGATATATTGCATAAGTGATGATTTAATACTTGTAAACTTAGAAAAGAATAATTAAAAAAAGAAAAAAGCAAGCTGTAGTTTTAAATAAAATTATTAATGAAAAAAGTTTAAAAAAATATAAAAAAAGTATTGACAAAAAACGACATGCGTGTTAATATAAAAGAGTATCTAACAACAGACAAAAATATTAATGAAATATTACATAAGAATTAGTATAAAGTTATAACAATTTAATCGAAAAAACAAC
>CAKPJC010000026.1 GCA_934162535.1 uncultured Clostridia bacterium
ATACTAATAAATCGAGGGCTTAACTATAATTATTAAATCCTAAATAAATTTCATCTATGTATTTTTGAGTGTGCTTACACTATAATTTTCTGGTGACGATTACATGGAGGTAATACCTGTTCCCATCCCGAACACAGAAGTCAAGCTCCAATGTGCCGAAGATACTTGTGGGTTACCCTGCTGGGAAAATAGGTTGTTGCCAGTTTTTTATTTTATAATTTAGTAAAAAAAGCATAAATTAGAATTGCAAATAACAATTTTAATTCATGCTTTTTTTCTATAATAATCGAGAGTTCAGAGAACTCCTCTTTATGTATTGCTCCTTTTATTATACTATAATTCTAAAAAAACATCTTCCATTTTATGTCCAACTTGTAATTGTTGCATATTAACTCTTGGACTTAACTTTGAGCTATCATGAGTATTGCTACAATTTCCTTTTGAATTGTTTTTAAATAGTAGCTCAATCTGGTTAATATCTTCAGCAGACATGCCACATAATCTTAAATACGGAATATATGCATATTGAGCTTGTATTAATGTTCTTTTATTTTGCCAATCACATTCTCTATTAGGATGTTTTGAAAGTTCATATATCTTGCCATCTTTTGACTTAATATATATTGGTTCTTTTGTTTTATAGGCTTTCAATACATAGCTAAAAGTTGAAATAAATTTACTATTGGGTAACAAGGAATCACCTTTATTAACAAATGTATTTTCACTAATGAAATTATTATTTCTTAGATTTCTAGCTAATTCACTATTACTTTTTATCAAAGCTTTTATTTTTCTTAACAAATTCATATCATCTTTACTAAAGTCCTTTTTTGAATGAATATTAAAATGACTATATAACATATTTAACAATGAATCCATTGTTGGTATAACCATTGTAGCTAAATCTCTTATATTTTTATCTTCGTGATTTTCAGCAATATCAAGTAGAACTGTAAATAATCTAATATCATCCCAATTTTTGAAATCAGATAAATCTGCATTACTTATATCCTGTGATTTTAAATTTATGATAAAGTTTTTCAATTCAATTCCAACATTTGAATTATTTGCTAATAGTGCATCAAAAAAGCTACCAATGATACATTCATTTGTTTTTGTTTTAGTAGACATATAGCAATTTTCATACATTGAAAATCGTAATCTCAATAATTTTTCAATTTCACTTAATGATTCGGAACTATATACATCTATAAACTTATTACTTGTTTTATCTTCAACAATACTTCCGTCACTGTTTTCACCAATATTTCCGTCTTCATCAACGAATATTGGTGTTCTTTCATATTTTTGTGTTAATAATTTTTCAGGACGACCGATATAAAATGTATCACGAGACAAATAATCTAGTCTATCAACATCATAACTACCTTCGTTATGATTATTGATATTAAGAACGTCTCTTTCGTATAATTCTCTTATTACATTTGACAAATCAGGGCTAATTGATTCATATACTGACTGTATTTCCTCATCTTCACACATAATTCTTTTACCAATTTCCTCATGTGCTTCATGTGAATTATAAATTTCTTCTTCAAAGGCATGTGAAAGAGGGAAGTGACCTATATCATGCCCAGCCATCTTCAGTAAATCACCAATTATATAAAGTTTTAAATTATTATTTTCAACATATTTTTTCCAACTTTCATTTTGAAAACTATATAAATATTCTTCTAGTTTGCGATTATATGCACCTTTTGAATGTTCAAGTCTATTATTATATGTATTGGGAAAAGTGTCAATTACAAGTGATAATTGAGAGATACGACCTAATCTTTGCATTGAACGAGTATTAAAAAAAGCATTAAATTGACGTGGAAAATAAATATTTGGATCCATGTAATATGGAGCCAAACTTATATCAAATTCACTATGTAATTCAATATTTTTATCAATTATTCTTTCATCAGCATACAACCATGAGAAGAAATCAGAAATAATTGAACTTTTTGAGCTTAAATCTTCTAAATTCATATTCAACATCCCCTTAAATTAAATTTATTATATATGAAATGCAAAAAATGTCAAGGAAAATTTAAAAACAAATATAAAAATCTAAAAGTACTAGAAATTTAGAAAAAAACGTGATAAAATACAAAATACGAAGGAAGTGAGAAAATGTCAAAAGTAACATGGAAACCAGGCACATTTTTATATCCAATACCAGTAGTAATGGTATCTTGTGGGTCAATGGAAAAATCAAATATAATTACAGTTGCATGGACAGGAATTATAAATACAGACCCTGCAATGGTATATATATCAGTACGTCCAACAAGACATTCATATCAAATGATAAAAGACAGTGGAGAATTTGTAATAAATCTCACAACAAAAGATTTAGCATATGCGACAGACTGGTGTGGAGTAAAAACGGGAGCAAAAGTCGATAAATTCAAAGAGATGAAATTAACAAAAGAAAAGGCGCAATATGTTAAATGTCCAATGATAAAAGAAAGTCCAGTATCTGTTGAATGTAGGGTAAAAGAAATAAAAGAACTTGGAACGCATCACATGTTTATAGCTGAGGTTTTAGCAATAAATGCAGATGAAAAGTATATAGATGAAAAAGGAGCATTTGACATATCAAAATGCAATTTAATAGCATATTCAAATGGAAAATACAATGAACTAGGAAGGAAAATTGGTAAATTTGGATATTCGGTACAAAAAAACAAAAAAAAGAAGAAAAAATAACCCAAAAGCATTGACACGAGAAGGAAAAAGTGGTAAAATATTCAAGCATATGTTAGTTTACATATGTTCACATCGTTTCAAAAAAAGTAAAAAGGTTAAGAAATTCGGAGGTGTATTTAAATGGCAGCTAAAGGACCAAGAGAAAATATAATATTAGAATGTACAGAATGTAAAAGAAGAAATTACATGACATCTAAAAATAAAAGAAACAATACAGACAGACTAGAAATAGTAAAGTATTGTAAACATTGTAAAAAACGTACAACACACAAAGAAACTAAATAGTAAAAGCTATTTTAAGGAGGAAATAAAATGGCTAAAAAAGAAAATAAGCAAAATAAACATTTTTTCAAAGATTTTAAGGCAGAACTAAAAAAGGTAGTATGGCCAACACCAAAACAACTACTAAACAATACAAGTGCAGTAATAGCAATAGTGCTAATAAGTGCTGTAATGGTATTCATATTAGATATAGCATTTGAATTTGTAAACAAAGAAGTTGTAACAAATCTACAAGAAGTAGTGAATGAAAAATTCAATTCTTCAGAAGACCAAAATTCTAGTGACAAAAACACTGAAAGCAACTCAACAGAAGGAAATACTGAAGAAACAAACAGTGAAGAACAAAACACTACAGAATCAACAGAACAAGAAAATACAACAACATCAACAGATAAAAACACAGAAACATCTGAAAATGGTGAGCAAACAAATACAGATCAACAATAAGGAGGTCGCAAATGTCTCAAAAAGATTATGATATGGAACCAAGATGGTATGTAGTACATACATACTCAGGTTATGAAAATAAAGTAAAAACTGACCTTGAAAAAACAGTAAAAAATAGAGAATTAGAAGAATATTTCTTCGACATAGTAGTTCCTATGGAAGAACAAATAGAAATAAAAGATGGAAAAAGAAAAGCAAATCTGAAAAAAGTGTTTCCAGGTTATGTATTAATAAAAATGATAGTAACAGAAGAAACATGGTACATTGTAAGAAATACAAGAGGTGTTACTGGATTTGTTGGATCTGGAACAGACCCAATACCATTAACAGAGGACGAAATAAGAGCAATGGGATTTGAAGAAGCTACAATAAATGTAGACTATGATGTAAATGACTCTGTACAAATATTAAATGGAGCATTCAAAGACTCAATAGGAACTGTTCAAGAAATAAACAAAGAAAAGCACAAAGTAAAAGTTTTAATATCTATGTTTGGAAGAGAAACTCCTGTAGAATTAGAATTTTCACAAATACAAAAAGTCAAATAAAGGAGGCGAAATATTAAATGGCAGAAAAAGAAATATCAAATATAATTAAATTACAAATAGAAGCTGCAAAAGCTACTCCAGCTCCACCAGTAGGTCCAGCATTAGGAGGTAGTGGAATAAATATCATGCAATTCGTAAAAGAATTCAATGATAGAACAGCAAGTCAAGCTGGATATATAATACCAGTTGTTATAACAGTATATAAAGACAAAACATTCTCATTCATAACAAAAGTACCACCAGTTGCAGTATTAATAAAAAAAGCAATAAAAATAGAAAAAGGTTCAGGAAAACCTAACAAAGAAAAAGTTGCAAAAATAACAAAGGAACAAGTTAGAGCAATAGCTGAACAAAAAATGCCAGACTTAAATGCAGCATCAATAGAAACTGCAATGAGCATGGTAGAAGGTACAGCAAGAAGTATGGGTGTAGTTGTAACAGAATAATAAAAAATATGTGGGAGAGCAAAGCTCGTTAAAACCAAAGGAGGAAATATAAAATGTCAAAAAGATATGCAGAAAGTGCAAAATTAGTAGATTCTAAAAAAGAATATGAAATCAATGAAGCATTAGAATTAATTGAAAAAATGCCAAAAACAAAATTTGATGAAACAGTTGAGCTACATGTTAAATTAGGTGTAGATTCAAAACATGCTGACCAACAAGTAAGAGGTACAGTAGTACTTCCAAATGGTACAGGTAAAACACAAAAAGTATTAGTATTTGCTAAAGGACCTAAAGCAGAAGAAGCTGAAAAAGCAGGAGCTGATTATGTAGGTGCAGAAGAATTAATACCAAAAATCCAAAATGAAAACTGGTTTGACTATGATGTAGTTGTAGCTACACCAGACATGATGGGTGTTGTTGGTAGATTAGGTAAAGTATTAGGACCAAAAGGTTTAATGCCAAACCCTAAATCAGGAACAGTTACAATGGATGTAACTAAAGCTATAAATGAAATCAAATCAGGTAAAGTAGAATATAGATTAGACAAAACAAATATAATCCACTTAGGATTTGGTAAAGTTTCATTTGGAGCTAAAAAATTAGCAGAAAACTATGATGTAATCATGGGAGCTATAATAAAAGCTAAACCAGCTGCAGCAAAAGGACAATACATAAGAAGTGTATCTGTATCAACAACAATGGGACCTGGAATTTATATTAACCAAAAATAAATATATATAATGCCATAGACAGTAGGCAAAAAACAAGTCCTACCGAGGTATGAGATTCAAACGCAATCTTTATGCCTCGTGGCAAATGATTGCGTTTTAAATTACAAATATATAAAACCTATCAGGAGGTGAAAAATAAATGGCAAGTGAAAAAATCTTAAACCAAAAGAAAGAAGAAGTATCTAAATTAGCAGAAAAAATGAAATCTGCTAAAATAATACTTTTAGCAGATTACAGAGGAATCAATGTTGCAGATGTAACAGAACTAAGATCAGAACTAAGAAAATCTAATTCTGATTATAGAGTTATAAAAAACAACATAACAAGAAGAGCTTTCGCAGAAGCTGGAATAGAAATAGATAATTCACTATTAGAAGGACCTACAGCAGTAGTAATGAATAATGATGATTATCTTGAAACAGCTAAAGCTATATATAACTATAGTAAAGATAGCGAAACATATAAAATAAAAGGTGGTGTAATCGAAGGTAAAGTTATGACAGCTGAAGAAATAATTACATTAGCTAAATTACCATCAAGAGAAGCACTATTATCAATGCTTGCAGGTGCATTACTTGGAAATATATCAAAACTTGCAGTTGCACTTAACGAAGTTAAGGCACAAAAAGAAAATGCTTAAGATTGCCTAGGTTGCAATATTATTTAACAATCTTATGATTTTATAAAAAATAAAAGAGTTGTGAACTTATATCACAAAGAAATAAATAAAAATTAGGAGGATTTAAAAAATGAGTAAAGAAGAAATGATAGAAGAAATCAAAAAAATGACAGTAGTAGAATTAGCTGACTTAGTAAAAGCTATAGAAGAAGAATTTGGAGTATCTGCAGTAGCAGCAGCTGCACCAGCAGCTGGAGGAGCAGCAGCAGCTGAAGAAAAATCTTCATTCAATGTTGTATTAAAAGAAGCTGGAGATCAAAAAATAAAAGTTATCACAGCTGTTAAAAATGCATTAGGATTAGGATTAAAAGAAGCTAAAGATTTAGTTGATGGAGCACCAAAAACATTAAAAGAAAACGTAGCTAAAGCAGAAGCTGAAGAATTAAAAGCTAAACTTGAAGAAGTTGGAGCAGTTATTGAATTACAATAATCATAAACCAAAGAGCGACTTTGTCGCTCTTTTAATATAAAATCAATTTTTCTTATTTGTTCTAAAGATGAAACCACGCTAACTAATTCTATACTATCCTCTAAGTTCCATGATATGTTTGCAGTCATCAATTATTTGTTTTTCATTTAATTCAGTTAATCTTTTATTTTCCATAAGAATTTTTCCATTTATGATAGTTGTAGTAACATTTGAACCTTTTGCATTATAAACAATATCTGAAAAAATATCATTTATAGGTAACTGTGTTACATTATCTAAATCTAAAAGAATTAAATCAGCCAATTTATCAACTTCAATACTTCCAATTATGTTCTCTTTATTTAATGCTTTTGCACCATTTATAGTTGCCATTTTCAATATTTCATAAGCAGGTAATAGTTTTGGATTTTCATTTATACCTTTTTGTAAAAGACCCGTAAATTTCATAGTGTCAAACATATCTAAATTACATCCACTACCTTGGCCATCTGTACCAAGTGAAACAACAATATTATTTTCCAACATTTCAGGAATATTTGCAATTCCACATCCAAGTTTTAGATTACTAATTGGACAGTGAGCTATTTTTAAATTGTATTTACTTATTATATTATAATCATCATTTTCTAATTTAACACAATGTGCTAAAATTGTATTTGTATTTTCAAAATTATCTTTTAAAACCTCAAAAGGCTTTTTACCATTTTGATTATTTAAAATATCTGAATATTCCTTTGAATTTTCAAGATAATGCATATGAATATTTAGATTATATTTTTTTGCGAGTTCAATACTTTTTTGAACACATCTTTCACTGGCTGTATATAACCCGTGTATTCCAACATTAATATAAAGATTATCATATTTATTGTTATATTTTATTATAAAATTTTCAAGTTCATTGAGCCTTTCGTCAAGAGAACCACTAGCATCCATGATTGTTCTTGTAAGTTCACATCTAATTCCAGAATTTATTACAGCTTGTGCAATATTATCTGGAAAGAAATACTGGTCATTTACAGTAGTTGTACCTGTTTTAATCATCTCAATACAAGATAATAAAGAAGATTTATAAATATCATCTGGTGTAAGTTTATCTTCAATAGGCCAGATTTTCTCAGTAAGCCAATCTTGAGTAGTGTAGCCATCAACAGATTCTCTAAAAATACTCATGCCAATATGTGCATGTGTATTAATAAAACCAGGCAATAAATATTGACCGCTTGCATTAATTATTTTATAGTCATCTCCTATTAGAAGAGAATAACCAATTTCAGCAATTTTATTATCATTTAAAAGTACATCTATATTATATTCAATTTGTTCTCTATTACTATCCATAGAAATAAGATTACAATTTTTAATTAAAATTTTCATAAAGCACCTCCGTATGACATATTTTACTATACAATCGCAATAAAATCAAGGAAAAACTATTGATTTATAAACAAGCATGTGGTATAATAAATAATGTATAATAAAAAAAGAAAGGTGAGCCTAATTAAATTAGGGGATGTTATTATGGGAAAATTAAAAGATTTTATAAATGTATTTTTAAATCCAGAAAAAGAAGTAACTTCATTAGAAGAGGCAATAAAAGAAAGTAATATTAATCCAAAAGATGCAAAGCTATTATTAGCAACAGCAGGTGGAATAAAATGGACTGGATATGGAGAAAAAGAAGATATAAAAACTGAACTAAAAGAAAAATTTGGGAGTAAAGTTAATAAACAAAAAACTCAAAACATAGATAGCAAAACAAAAAGTCGTAATAAAGACGAAAAAGAAAGATAAAAAGAGTAAAAATGTATTTTTTATAAAAAAATACATTTTTTTTGTAGAAAATATTTACAAAATGAAAAATTTTGTATACAATATAAAAGGTTAATTATGTAACGAAAGAAAAATAGAACTGAGAAAGGGGAAAATCAATGAAAATATTGATGCTAACATGGGAATATCCACCAAGAGTAGTAGGTGGAATAGCAAGAGTAGTATATGACCTATCACACAGATTAATAAAAGATGGTCATGAAGTAACTGTAGTTACTTATAAAGAAGGAGATGCTCCATATTATGAAGATGATAAAGGAGTAAAAGTACACAGAGTAGACAATTACATGATAAATCCAAACAATTTTATAGATTGGATAATGCAATTAAACTTTAACATGATTGCAGAAGCAAGTAAAATAATCGCAGAGGAAGGAACATTTGATGTAATACATGCACATGATTGGTTAGTAGCATCTGCTGCAAAAACAATCAAAAATTCCTATAATATCCCCATAGTAGCAACAATACATGCAACAGAAGCAGGCAGAAATAGTGGAATACATGATGAAACACAAAGATATATAAATGATACGGAATGGATGCTTACATATGAAGCAACAGAAGTTATAGTAAACAGTAACTATATGAAAGGCGAAATACAAAGACTATTTGGACTACCATTTGAAAAAATCAATGTAGTAGCAAATGGAGTAAATCTAAACAAATTCACAGGAATGGAAAGAGACTATTCATTTAGAAGAAGATATGCTATGGATAATGAGAAAATAATATTATTCATGGGCAGACTTGTAAATGAAAAAGGAGTACAACATTTAATAGCGGCAATGCCCAAAATATTAGCAGGATATCATGATGCCAAACTTGTAATAGCAGGAAAAGGTGGAATGTTAGATGAACTAAGAGCAGAGGCAAATGCACTTGGTTTAGGAGACAAAGTATATTTTGCAGGATATTTATGTGGAAAAGATGTAGAAAAAATGTATAAAGCTGCGGACATATCTGTATTTCCAAGCACATATGAGCCATTCGGAATAGTAGCGTTAGAAGGAATGTTAGCAGAAAGACCAATAGTAGTATCAGATGCAGGAGGTCTTGGAGAAATAGTTGAACATAGAGAAACAGGAATGAAAAGTTATTGTGGAAATGCAAATTCAATTGCAGACTCAATACTTGAACTATTATATAATCCAGAATTATATGCAAACATAGTAAAAAAAGCAAAAGCAAAAGTAAAAAACAACTACAATTGGGCAAAAATAGCACAAGATACACACTTCACATACCAAAAAGCAATATGTGAAACAATGGCAGAAAGACAAAGAAAACAAAACGAACAAGAAAAAGCTCAAAAGGCAAAAAAAGCAAAAGGAACGGAAAAAGAAATAACAAATTTATTGTCTTTCAAAAAACGCCAAGCATATGCATAGGCAATGCGAAATTATATGAAAGAACAGCTGCATACTAATGCAGCTGTTTTGGACAAAAAGAGAAAGGATGAGAAAATGAACATATATGATACAGCAAACAAATTAGCACAAGAGATAAAACAATCAGAAGAATATATTACATATAAAACAGCAAAAGAGGCAATAATTTTAAACTATGAATTAAAAAGTAGAATAGAAGAATTTGAAAAAGCTAGATATGATTCACAAATAAATGTATTACAAACAGGAAAAGAAGAACCAGAAAAATTAAAACATGTGCAAGAACTTTATAGTGAATTAATACAAAACCAAGAGGCAAGCAGATATTTTGAGGCTGAAATGAAATTCAACATAATGATAGCAGACATAAACAAAATAATTGGAGAAGCAATACAAAGTGTACTATAAAAAATGAATTGAATTTATAATATAGTTATAAAATAAAAGAGGGAGGTAGCCGAGTGGCTGCTCGGTAACAATATATGATAATAATAATTATAATCTCAATTATAGCTATATTAGTAATACACTCAATGATGAAAATAAATGTAAAAGAAATTGAAAAAATTGCATTAGATGAAAAATTAAATAAAATAGCAAGTAAATATCCAGATAATACACAAATATGTAAACAAATATTAAAAAAACTTCAAAATGAAAATGTAAAAATTGAAGAAGACAAAAACTCAAGTTCAACATTATACATTGCCATTCAAAATAAAATTTCGATTGGCAACACACATGAAAGTTTTACCAGAATACAAACAATGGCACATGAATGTTTACACTCAATACAAGACAGAAAAATGTTAATATTTAACTTTATATATTCAAACATATATATCATATATTATATAATTACACTAATATTAATAATATTAAAAAAGCTTCAAAATGAAATGCTATTTTTAAATATATTTTTAATATTAAGTTTTATATATTATGTTATAAGGATATATTTAGAAAATGATGCAATGATAAAAGCAGAATACTTAACAAAAGAATATATGGAAGAACAGAAAATATCAACAAAAGAAGAAATAAATCAAATAACAGAAGAACTAAAATCAATAAACAAAAAATGCATAAAAGGAACAAATGGAAACATATTCATAAAAATAATGGTAAAAGTTGTACTTTTTAGCGTACTAGCATTGATTTTTTAGTAAATATATGGTAAAATAACAAAGTATGAAAACGAATAAAGAAACAGGTAGGAGGAATACTAAATGCAAGTATTAAAAATAATATTATTAATAGTAGATCTTATAATATGCTTAGCAATAACTATATTAGCTGTTGTACAATCAAAAGAAGATGCAGGATTATCTTCAACATTAACAGGTTCATCTACAAGTAACTTCTTTGAAAAAAATAAAGGTAGAACTAAAGAAGGTAAACAAAAAAAATGGACAATCATATTGGGAGTAGCATTTGTAATAATATCAGTTGTACTTTCAATAATATATATAGCATAGAAAAAGTTATAGAATGAGCAGGGGATAAACTGCTCATTTTGTGTTGTAAATAAAAGGAAGTGATAAAATTGAAACATGAAATAATAAATGGAACATATAATAAAGTCCAAAAAGGATTTGGATTTGTAAAAATAGAAAATAGTGAAGAAGAGATATATATATCAAAAGAGAGGTCCCTTAATGCATTAAATGGAGACTTTGTATGTGTTGAAATAACAGCAGAAAAAGCTGTTGATAAAAAAGCAGAAGGTAAAATAACAAAAATAATAAGACATGAAAAAGACACCATTGTTGGTACATTCCAGAAAAGTAGAAACTTTGGATTTGTTGTACCAGATGACAAAAATTTTGGAACAGACATATTTATTTCAAGATCAAATTGGGGAAAAGCAAGAAATAACCATAAAGTATTAGTAAAAATAACAAAATATCCTGAGAGGGGAAAAAACGCAGAGGGAGAGGTAATTGAAATATTAGGTGGAGTTAATGAAGCGGGAGTTGATATGTTATCATTAATAAAACAATATGAATTACCATATAAATTTCCAGAAGAAGTCGTGAAAGAAGCAAAAGCATATGGAACGAAAATAAATCAGCAAGATATAAAAGGGAGGAAGGATTTAAGAAAAGATATAATATTTACTATTGATGGGGAAGATGCTAAAGACTTAGATGATGCAATACATGTTGAAAAATTACAAAATGGAAATTATAGATTAGATGTGCATATAGCAGATGTTAGCCATTATGTTAGAGAAAAAACAGAACTAGAAAAAGAAGCGTATTTGAGAGGAACGAGTATTTATATGCTAGGTAGAGTAATTCCTATGTTACCAAGAGAATTATCAAATGGAATATGTAGTTTAAATGCTGGAGAAGACAGGCTAACACTTTCGTGTTCAATGGAAATAACGCCAAAAGCAAAAGTTATATCATCAGAAATATATAAAGGTGTAATTAAGGTTACAGAAAGAATGTCATATACAGATGTACAAAAAATACTTGATAAATCTGATAAAGAAATAATGGAAAAATACAAGAACTATATTAACCATTTTGAATTAATGGCTGAACTTGCAACAATATTAAAAGAAAAAAGAAAAGAAAATGGATACTTAAACTTAGACATACCAGAAAGCAAAATAATACTTGACCAAAATGGATATGTAATTGATGTAAAAAAATATGAGACATATTTTGCAAATGAAATAATTGAACAATTCATGCTAATTGCAAATGAAACAGTAGCAGAAAAATTTTATTGGATACAGGCACCGTTTATATATAGAAACCATGAGGCACCAGATTTAGATAAAATAAAGGATTTAAACAAAGTGTTATATAATTTTGGATATAAAATAAAAATATCAAAAGATGAAATTATATATCCAAATGAATTTTCAAAAATACTTGAAGATATAAAAGGAAAAGAAGAGGAAAAAATAATATCAAACATAATATTAAGAACATTGAGAGTTGCAAAATATGAAGCAGAGAACAAAGGACATTTTGGAATTGCAAGTAGATATTATTGTCATTTCACTTCACCTATTAGAAGATATCCTGATTTATTTATACACAGAATAATATCAAAATATCTAGAAAATGATTATAATGTAAATGAATTTTTCATAAAGAAATACTCAAAAAGAGCCGAGAAAAGAGCTGATAATTGTTCAGAAAGAGAAAGAAGAGCAGTAAAGGTTGAAAGAGAAGCAGAAAGCATGAAAAAAGCTGAATATATGGAAGGAAAAATTGGGGAAGAATATGATGGAATAATATCATCAATAACAAACTTTGGAATATTTATTGAACTAGAAAATACAATAGAAGGACTAGTCAGATATGAAAATCTAGGAGATGAATATTTTATATACAATGAAGACTTAAAACAAGCAATAGGAGAGAGGACAAATAAAACATATAAAATAGGAGATAAAGTAAGAATTAGAGTTGCAGATGCGAATAAAGAATTAAGAAGAATTGACTTTGAAATAATATAATGACATATATTTCATAAAACTGGATAAAATATATTCCATAGGAGGAAATCAAAATGGAAGATAAAAATCCAGAAGAAGAGAAAAAAATCAAAGAAATGATAGATGGTCTTATTGAAAGAGCAAAAATTGCATCAAAAGAATATTTAAAGTTAGACCAAAAAACAATAGATAACATAACAAAGTCAATGTCAATGGCAGGATTAGAACATCATATGGAGCTAGCAAAAATGGCTATCGATGAAACAGGCAGAGGTGTATATGAAGATAAAATAACAAAGAATATGTTTGCAACAGAATATGTATATCATAGTATAAAGCATCAAAAAACTGTGGGAATTATAAGAGAAAATGAGGAAGAAGGTTTTGTGGAAATAGCAGAACCTGTTGGTATAATAGCAGGAGTAACACCAGTAACAAACCCGACATCAACAACAATGTTTAAATCTATAATATCAGCAAAAACGAGAAATGTTATAATATTTGGATTTCATCCATCTGCACAAAAATGTAGTGTATTATCTGCTCAAATAATGAGAGATTCTGCAATAAAAGCAGGAGCACCAACAGATTGTATATTATGGATAGATAAACCATCAATCACAGCAACAAGGATGCTTATGAACCATCCAGATGTTAATCTTATATTAGCGACAGGTGGAACTGGAATGGTAAAAACAGCATATTCATGTGGCAAACCAGCACTGGGAGTTGGACCAGGTAATGTGCCATGTTATATCAATAAAACGGCAAAATTAAAAACAACTGTAAATGACTTAATAATGTCGAAATCATTTGATAATGGAATGATATGTGCATCAGAACAAGCAGTATTGGTTGATGAAGAAATACATCAAGAATTTGAAAAACTAATGAAAGAAAATGGATGTTACTTTGTAAGCAAAGAAGAAAAAGAGAAACTAAAGGAATTTATGTTTGAAGAAGTGAACAATAAATTAAAATCTCATGTGCCAGGAAAAGAAGCAAAGCAAATTGCAAATGAAGCAGGATTTGATGTTCCTAATGATACAAAAATACTAGTTGTATATGAAGAAGGTATTGGAGAGGAATATCCATTTTCAAAAGAAAAGCTTAGCCCAGTATTAACATATTATATAGTAAAAAATTCGGAAGAGGGATTAGAAAAATCAGAAAGATTAATTGAATTTGGAGGACTAGGACATTCAGCAGTAATACATTCAGAAGATAAAAATATAATACTAAAATTTTCTAAAAAAATGAAAGCAGGAAGAATAATTGTAAATTCACCATCAACACATGGTGCAATAGGTGATATATATAATACAAACATGCCATCATTAACACTTGGATGTGGTTCATTTGGTGGTAACTCAACAACAGCTAATGTTTCAAGCGTAAATTTAATTAATATAAAAAGAGTTGCCAAAAGAAGAGTTAATATGCAATGGTTTAAGGTACCAGAAAAAATATACTTTGAACCAGGGGCTATAGAATATTTAGAAAAAATGCCTGATATAGAAAGAGCCTTTATAGTTACTGATGAGGGAATGGTTAAACTAGGATATGTAGATAAAATTATATATCACTTAAGAAAAAGAACAGAGCATGTACATTGTGAAATATTTAGCGAGGTAGAAGCAGATCCATCATTTGATACAGTTAATAAAGGACTAAAGGCAATGAACTTGTTTAAGCCAGATGTCATAATAGCACTTGGTGGAGGCAGTCCAATAGATGCAGGAAAAGGAATGTGGCTATTTTATGAAAATCCAGATGCTGACCCAGAAGGCTTAAAATTGAAATTTATGGATATACGCAAAAGGACATATAAGTTTCCTAAAATGGGTTCAAAAGCCAAAATGGTAGCAATACCAACAACATCTGGGACTGGCTCTGAGGTAACATCATTTGCAGTAATAACAGATAAAGAAAAAAATAAGAAATATCCGTTAGCAGATTATGAATTGACACCAGATGTGGCGATAATAGACCCAGACCTTGTAATGAGTTTGCCTAAATCAGTTACAGCAGATACTGGAATGGATGTATTAACACATGCACTAGAAGCTTATGTTTCAGTAATGGCATCAGATTATACAGATGCATTAGCTGAGAAGGCAGTGGAACTTGTTTTTGGATATTTAAAAGAAGCATATGAGCATGGAGATAATAAAATTGCAAGAGAAAAGATGCATAATGCTAGCACGATAGCTGGCATGGCATTTACAAATGCATTTCTTGGAATTTGCCATTCAATGGCACATAAAATAGGTGCAGAGTTTCACTTACCACATGGCAGAATAAACGCGATTTTATTACCACATGTAATAAAATATAATTCGGAAAAACCAACCAAACTTGTTTCGTGGCCTAAATACGAATATTTTATTGCAGACAAAAAATATGCAAATATGGCTAAGATTATTGGATTAAATGTAGATACACCAGAACAAGGAGTAGACTTATTAATACAAGAAGTAAGAAAACTAAATAAAGACTTAAATATACCACAGTCTTTACAAGAAGCGGGGATAGCTGAAAAAGAATTTCTTACAAAATTAGAGTTACTATCAGACAGAGCATTTGAAGACCAATGTACAACTGTAAATCCAAGAGTTCCATTAGTTGCTGAAATAAGGCAAATTCTAATTGATAGTTATTATGGGAAAAATATATAATATAGAAAAACACCACACAGCCTATAAGGCACAATGTGGTGTTTATTAAAATTTTAAAATTCTTTTTATTATTTTTTCCTTTTGGGTAAATACCATATATTTTATATAATATTTCTGAATAGGATTAAAAAATGTATCTAATAATAAAATATCTTTTATTTTAAATTTAATTCCTTTTTTCTCTAAATAGTCACATGTGAATAATTTGCAAGAAATACATTTTGCATCACATGTATAATTTTCTTTGTTTAAATATTCACATTGAACTAATCTTGTTAGTGGACCTAATTTCATAATTCTAGGATGTCTACAACATCCTATTGTCGATTTTGTATTTCTTTTTTCTCCACATTTATTATCTTTGAAATCACATAGATTTTTACCATAAAAGTAGCCATCTAAGTAATCGCATACTGTATCATATATGTATTCATATCTATCATATTTTGTATCAAATAATATTGCATTTATAGCTTGTATAAATTCTTGGTGTTTTATATTGTTTTTATCATAATTAATAATATATCCTATTGTTTTTTTACCATTTTCATTTTTGCCTATTGGTATTTTTTTCATTCTTTTCTTTATTTTCATGAAGTGCTTTAATGTTTTTTTGTAATCTTCTTGTTTTATATTTCTAAAGTCTATCATTATCATTAATACATTGTTTTTTTTGATTTTTTGCATATTTATTTCTTCAATGTTTATTGCTTCTTTTGGCAAATTATTTTCACTTATTAATTTTATTTGATAATTATTTGATAAATCTATATTATTTTCCATTTTTGATTCCTTTCAGTGTATATTATATACTACAAGGAAAATACTTGTCAATTTTTTGAACAAAACCCTTTGACAAAAGCATACAAGAAGGTGTATAATTAATAAACATGAGAAAATTAAATAGATGGAAACGAACATTATTAATAAATAATGACTAACGAACAACACAACCAAAACTGTGTTGTTTTGTTTATGTGTGATAAGTCTAAAAAAGAAGGGAGAAAAGTAGTGAAAGAATCAGAATTAGGAACAGAAAAAATAAGTAAGCTATTGAAGAAATTTGCAGTACCATGTATAATATCACTAGTAGTAAATGCATTATACAACATAGTAGACCAAATATTCATAGGGTGGGGAGTAAACTACTTAGGAAATGGTGCAACAAACATAGTATTTCCAATAGTAGTAATATGTTTAGCATTTTCATTAATGTTTGGAGATGGTACATCAGCATATTTAAGCCTAAAATTGGGAGAAAAGAAAAACAAAGAAGCTGAAAAAGGTGTAGCAAATGGAATACTAACAGCAACAATAATATCAGTTTTATTAGGAATAGTAACACTAGCATTTTTACCACAACTACTTAACTTATTTGGATGCACAGATGCGTTAAGAGAATATGCAACAAGTTATGGATATGTAATAGCAATAGGTATACCATTTATGATGATAGGAACAACATTAAATTCAATAATAAGAGCAGATGGTTCACCTAAATATGCAATGGTATCAATGATAGCAGGAGCAGTATTAAATATAATGTTGGACCCAATATTTATATTTGATTGGGGATTAAACATGGGTGTAGCAGGAGCGGCATTAGCAACAATAATAAGCCAATTCGTAACATTCATAATAAATGTATCATATATAAGAAAATTCAAAACAATAAAACTAACAAAACAAAGCTTCAAGCCAAGCTTAAAAATTGCAAAAACAGTGTCAATGTTTGGAATATCATCATTTATAACACAAATGTCAATTGTAGTAGTAATAGCTGTACAAAACACACTATTTAAAACATATGGTGCTGAAAGCATATACGGTTCAGAAATACCACTTACAGTTATAGGTATAGTAATGAAAATAAACCAAATATTATCAAGCATAATAATAGGAATATCAGCAGGAAGCCAACCTATAGTGGGATATAATTATGGTGCGAGAAAATTTGACAGAGTAAAACAAACATTAAAAATTGTGTTAGGGCTAAGTGTAATAGTATCTGGAATAGCTTTTATACTATTCCAAACAATCCCAGAAAAACTAATAGGAATATTTGGTTCAGGAGATGAACTATACAATGAATTTGCATGTTTGACATTCAGAATATTCTTAATGCTTACAATATTTAATGGAATACAAATATCATCAGGAATATTCTTCCAAGCAATTGGAAAGCCAAGCAAATCAGCATTTTTAACATTGTCAAGACAAATATTATTCTTCATACCAGGTGCAATAATATTATCAAAAACATTAAATGTAATGGGTGTATTATATGCAGGACCAATATCAGATGGATTAGCATTTATAATATCAGTTATATTACTTACACTAGAGATTAGGAAACTTGGTAAGGAATCAGAAACAAGTTATGCAGTAAAAGAAGAACAAGAAGTAAACAATATAAGTGATAGAAATATAATTGTTACAATCGGCAGAGAATATGGTTCTGGAGGAAGATATGTTGGTAAAATATTAGCAGAAAAACTTGGTGTTAAATTATATGACAAAGACTTAATAGAAGTAATCTCAAATGAAAGTGGATTATCAGCAACTTACATTGAGAAAAATGAGCAAAGTCACGGAAGTTTATTAGCAAACTTCAACAGTCAATATTACAATAATTTATCAAATGATGATAACCTATTTATTGCTGAAAGCAAAGCGATAAAAGGAATAGCAGATAAAGGCTCATGTGTAATAGTTGGAAGATGTTCAAACTACATATTAAGAGATAATGAAAATGTTGTTAATGTATTTTTATATAGTGATGATGAACACAAAGTTAAAAGAGCAGTAAAATATTATGGATTAAAAGAAGAAACAGCATTAAAAGAAATAAACAAAATAAATAAAGCAAGAGAAAGACATTATAATTATTATGCAGACAAACAATGGAAAGATTTAAGCAATTATGATATAGCAATTAATGTTGATTCATATGGCGTTGAAGAAACAGCACAGGTTTTATATGAATTAATACAAAGTAAAGAAAAAGTCGGGTAAAACCAACTTTTTGGCATAAATCGTACAATTTCTTTAAAAAATATTCTTAAATATGGAATAAAAAAGATAAATATTGTAAATGATGGTAATATGAAACATATATAACTAACTAACTGATATAACATTACAAAATCAGAAGAGGAGAGAATATAAAATGGTAGAATTAAAAGAAAACAACAAAAGACAAAAAGGTATAACACTTATAGCACTTGTAGTTACAATAGTTGTATTATTAATTTTAGCAAGTATAAGTATACAAGCGCTAACAGGAGATAATGGAATAATAACTCAAGCACAAAAAGCAAAATATGAAACTGATTATGCAAGAGAGACTGAAACCATCGAATTAGCAAAATCAGAGATTGTAGCCAGTGGAAAAGAGATTACCAAGGAAAATTTACAATCAGCATTAGATAAAGCTGAAGGCACTGGAAAAACAAGAGTTGAAGAAACAGAAGATGGCGATGGGCTAGAAATTACTTTTATAGGAACAAATTATAAACATAATGAGGAATTATCAACAGATAGCATATCAGAAGAAGAACAGAGTTATTGGACATATAGAGACAATGACGATGGAACTGTAACACTATTAAAATATAATCCACCAGAATCAAAATTATCAGGGCTAACAGAATTAGTAGTACCTAATAAACTTCATGGAAAAAAAGTGAAAGGTGTAGGTAAAGGAGAAAGTGAATTCAGTGATGTAATATGGGGAAGCAACATTTGCGTAAGGGGATATTTTAATAGTGAACCTGCTGGATACTTTAATAGTGAGCCTATTGATAGTCAAAATACTATAAGAAAAATTATTATTCAAAAAAATATAAAAGAGATTGGAAAAGGAGCTTTTATAAATGGATTTCAACTAGAGGAAATAGAACTAAATAGTGGATTAACTAAAATAGGAGATAATGCTTTTTATGGATGTAGTAGCTTAACAAGTGTAAAAATACCAGCAGGAGTGAAGGAAATAGGATATAGAGTTTTTGGTTGGTGTTCTGGTATGAAAGAAATATATATACCAAAAGGTGTAGTAAGTATGGGAGAGCACATCTTTTATGCTCACGGTAATAAAAGTGGTACTGGATTTAATATCACAGTAAATATGGAAGATACGTCAATTCCAACTACTTGGAATGAACACTGGAATGAGTATTGGATTCCAACTATAAACTATGGAGTATCAATGTAATATGATGTTATATTAAGTATAGAAAAAAAGTTGGTTTTGCCCAACTTTTTTTAGTGGTATTTTTAATGTTAATGTAGAATATAATACAAGGAGAAAGTCAAATGAAAAGAGATATTATTATTATAATTCCAGCATATAATCCAGATGAAAAGTTAATAAATGTTGTAAATAAGATTTTAGAATGTGGAATAGACAAGATAATTATTGTAAATGATGGCAGTAAAAAACAAGATATATTTAATAAAATAAAAGATAGAGTTAAAATATTAACACATCAAGAAAATAAAGGAAAAGGACAAGCACTAAAAACAGCATTTCAATATTGCGTTAACAATGAAAGTAATATAATTGGTGTAATAACCGTAGATGCAGATGGGCAACATGACATAAAAGATGTGAAAAAATTATATACAATACTAAATGATACAATAATATTGGGAACAAGAAATTTTGATAAAGCCCCATTTTTTAGTAAGATAGGTAATGAATTTATAAATAGAAAAATAGAGCAGAAAACAAATATAAAAGTAAAAGACAGTCAAACAGGACTAAGGGCAATACCAGCAAAATATTTAGAAGATTTTATAAAAATAGAAGGAAACAGATATGAGTATGAAACAAATATGCTATTATACTGTATAAAAAATAAAATACTTATTGAAGAATGTGATATTAATACAATATATATAGATGAAAACAAAGGTAGTAATTTTAAAAAAATAAGTGATTCTATAAGTGTGTATAATGTATTGAAAAATAATAAAAAAATTATTGACATTAAAAATGTTTAAATATATAATTTAAGTATATTAGAAGCAAAGGAGAAAGAAAGCCATGGAAACTAAAGTTAAGACACAAACCTGCGAAAGCGTTGGGGCTGTATATATATATATATATATATTGGGTATAGCTTTATTAAACATGGTATTTGCGAACTAATAAAAAATACGAAAAATTTAATAATAAAAATAAAAGATAGTGATAAAAGCCAAACACAAAAATGCTTATTAAGTCACTGTCTTTTTGGCGTCTAAAAACAGAGGAGGAGTTGTCTATGAATGACATAAAGGTTAAAAAGATAAATAAGAAAACAATTGTTATAATCTCAATAGTATTGGTAGCAATAATACTAATAACAACAGTAATTTGTTTGGTAACAAGAAAGGATGAAAATGTAGAAGTAGAAAGTACAGGGAGAATACAGAAACAAGCAATGAACCCGAATAATTATACAATGGTAAAAAGTAAAGATGGAATAGATGTACCAGTACCAAAAGGATATACAGCGTCATCAGTAGAAAGTGAATCATATGTAAATGGAACATTTGAAACATTGTACCTAAATAAAAATTTAACAGATACATTTACATCAGAAGGAACATATCCATGGACGAAGAATGATAGTGGAATATGGACAAGTGGTAATTACAATATAGATAGTTCAACAAGTGAGATGACATCAGAAGAGTTTACAGTAAGTGAAGATGGGGGAATATTACAACTAAATTGGACAGTGTCATGTGAATTTTATAAAGATTACTTATATGGAGAAATAATAAACACAATAACAGGTAGTACAGAAAAAACAACAATAAAATTAAATGGAACAAATTATGGAACATCAGAGTCAAACATAATATATATGAATACGAAAGTAGAGTTAAACCAAGGAACATATAAACTAAAGATAATATATAAAAAAAATGCCTCAACAAATAGTGGATTAGATAAAGGATATGTAAAAGAAGTAAAAATATATGACAGAAAAAACAATGGAAATACAGACACAATACAAAACCATAAGTATGGAGGATTTGTAATATATGAAGGAGAGGACGAAGTAACAGAAGAAAACCAATGGACAGCCCAATGTGAAAGAAACCAATGGGTATGGATACCAATAGAAGATGTAAGTGATATGTATTGGGAAGA
>CAKPJC010000027.1 GCA_934162535.1 uncultured Clostridia bacterium
TTCATTATAATATGTTCCATATAACTTTCCATCTGTTTTATCTTCCCAATACATATCACTTACATCTTCTATTGGTACCCATACCCATTGGTTTCTTTCACATTGGGCTGTCCATTGATTTTCTTCTGTTACTTCATCCGTTCCCTCATATATTACAAACCCTCCATACTTATGGTTTTGTATTGTATCTGTATTTCCATTGTTTTTTCTGTCATATATTTTTACTTCTTTTACATATCCTTTATCTAATCCTTCATTTGTTGAGGCATTTTTATTATATATTATCTTTATCTTATATGTTCCTTGATTTAGTTCTACTTTTGTGTTCATATAAATAAAGTCTGATTCCGACCATCCATAACCTGTTCCATTTAATTTTATTGTTGTTTTTTCTGTACTATTTGTTGTTATGTTTATTATTTCTCCATATAAGTAATCATTATAAAATTCACATGAAACCGTCCAATTTAACTGTAATATTCCTCCATCTTCGCTTACTGTAAACTCTTCTGATGTCATCTCGCTTGTTGAACTATCTATGTTATAATTACCACTCGTCCATATTCCATTGCTATTTTTTGACCAAGGATATGTTCCTTCTGATGTAAATGTATCTGTTATGTTTTTATTTAAGTACAATGTTTCAAATGTTCCATTTACATATGATTCGCTTTCTACTGATGATGCTGTGTATCCTTTTGGCACTGGTACATCTATTCCATCTTTACTTTTTACCATTGTATAATTATTGGGGTTCATTACTTGTTTTTGTATTCTTCCTGTGTTTTCTACTTCTACATTTTTATCCTTTTTTGTTACTAAGCAAATCACTGTTGTTACTAATATTATTGCAACCAATACTATTGATATTATAGCAATTATTCTCTTATTTAACTTTTTACTTTTTATGTTTTTCATTAGCAACTCCTCCTCTGTTTTTAAACGCCAAAAAGACAGTGACCTAATAAGCCATTTTTGTTTGGCTTTTATCACTATCTTCTATTGTTATTATTAAATTTTTCGTGTTTTTTATTAGTTCGCAAATACCATGTTTAATAAAGCTATACCCAATATATATATATATATATATACACAGCCCCAACGCTTTCGCAGGTTCGTGTCTTAACTTTAGTTTCCATGGCTTTTTGCTCCTTTGCTTCTAATCTACTAAAATTATATGCTTATTTGTTTGGCTTGTCAATATTTTTTGATTTTATATTTCAAATTTTATTTTTTGGGGTAGGTTAGAAAATCAAATTCTTCTACTCTATTCTATATTTGATATAACTAATTTTCCTCCATCAGATTTTACAGTAATATTTTGTTTTATTGTTTGATACATTGTCATATCTGTTTTCACTACCTCATATGTTGCCTCATTTCCTTTTACATCTTTAGGGTTTATTTCTTCTATTATACAATCTCTTTGTTCATTTTTGTAATCTTTTATATACAAGCAATTATTAATATCTACAAATTCGCTAAACTCTTTTTTTAGAACTTCTTCTGTCACATATTTTTTCATTTCATCTGCAAAATCACTATATAATATTCCTGTCCATATATAATCTTTATATTCATCAGGGACATTTTTGTCTTTGTTATTTTCCTCAGCATTTTGTGGCAAGTTCAAGCTTTTTAATAAATATTCTGAACCTCCTTCTTTTATGTTTGCTAAATTGTCATATTTGTATATAAGATTTGTCGCATCTTCTTTAGCAATTCTATCTGCAACTCTTACAGTTTCTATAATATTTTCCGCTTCTTTATGATATTGATTATATAAACTTTTTTCTCCATTTACTTCTATTGCATACATGTAATCATCCTTTACCATTGCTAGAATTTTCGCTTTTGCATTATCTTTCTCAGCAGTAAATTCCATCCATTTTGAACCATTTATTTCTTTTTCTCTATTATAGTCTATTTTTGAATATACAGATTCTTCTAGCATTTGTCTTTTTAAATCTTGACTTGAAAGTTCTGTTTTTGTTGAATACACATTTATTCTTATATCATAATATGTTCCATCTTCACTTGATTTTTTAGGTCCTTGTATGTAATATATTACACCTCCATATCCGTTTTCTACTATTTGCCAGTTGTCTGTCATTTTACTTTCATCTATTGTTATTACATCATTTGTATATAACTTTTCTTCTTTGTTTTCTATCTCTTTATTTTCATTTAATCCTATATTTATTTTTTTGTCTACTCCAGTATTTCTTGCTATTATGAATACTACCCCTATTATTATAGCTATTATTATTATAAATGTAACAAAGTTAAATTCTATTGATTTTTTCTCTTTCATTTTTACCCTTCTTTCTTGTCTTATGTTGTTTTTATTATAACAAATCATATTTGCATTTTGCAATATTTTTATAAAAAATGTATTTTTTTATATTTGTATAATATTATTGTAATAGGAGGTTATTTATGGAAAGAAATTCAGATTATTCGCCATTTTCTCAATTTGATGGTTTAGATAATGGTATAAATGATATGTATAAAGACCCTATGTTTAATCCTATTATGCAATATGAACAAGCTTATTCTTATTATAAATACTTGTGTATGCAAATGGATTATAAAATAAAGTGTAAGGAATATGAGAAAATGTGTAATAAACCATCTTAAGTCAAGGTTCTACCTTGGCTATTTTTTTCTTTTTTAGTATTGATAAATGTTCATATTTTTTGTATAATATTGACAAAAAAGGAGAATTTATGATGAATAATTTTTTTGACATTAGTAATGAAAAACTTTTGTCCATGATTAGGAGAAATATCTTAAAAATTATCACTGCTTGTTTCTGGATATATGTGGTAATATCATTTATTGGACTTACACAAGAATGTATCGCAACACCTGAATTCAGCAGATTTTCTGCTCAAAATTCTAATTTTGCAATAATTATGTATATTATTGAATATTGGTTTAAATTTAATTTTCTATTTATTTTAGTGTATATAAGTATAAAACTTGCTGTTAGAAAGTTTAAAAAAGAAAGACTTTCTAAAATTGATTTTATAAATTATAAAGGATATTATCGTGATATTTTAGAAAAATATTCCCCTGCTGAATTAAGCTATATTGATAATTTTGAAATATCTCCAAAAAATGACATCCCTGCGACACTATTGTCATTAAAATTGAAGGGAAAAATAAGTTTTGACGAATATAACGAACAAATTGTAATTGAAAATGACAATGTTGATGATTTATCAGGTAATGAGATACTTGTTTTTTATAGTATTATAAATGGCAAGGTTTCTTATTTAGATGATAGTACCTTTATAAAAAAAGTCAAAGAAGATGCATTAAAAAATAATTTATTGTCAAATTCAAAATTTGGAGGAAAGTTTTTAAATACTGTATTGAGTTTTATAACACTATTTATTTTATTTATGATTTGTGTATGTTTTATTTGGATTAGAGGTATTCATGTATCATCTGATGCAATTAGTACTATTATAACTAAAATATTTTCATTTTTGATTATATTAATGGTATGTTCACCTCTTGCTATAGGTGCTTATATATATACTTACTTATCTAAAAATGAAAATAATGAATTTGCCAGAACATCAACAGGCGAAGATATAAATGAAAAGTTAGAAGGCTTGAAAAATTATTTAAAAGATTATTCTTCTATTGATGAAATGGATGAAAATGGTTTAGCTTTATGGGAAGATTATTTGATATATTCTGTGATATTTAATCAGAATGATACAATTGTTAAAAATATTAGTGATAAATATATATCACTATAAAATTAAGAGGAGAATTATACATGGAAAAAAATATTAATCAAAATGTTGATAAATTAAAAATTGCCAAAACAGTATCTGCGATTCTAGGTATATTATTAGTTTTATCAGTTATTGACAGTATTTATACTACGGTCATGGAAACAAAAGAATATAAAACAGCTAAAGCAATATGTATACATAAAGATACAATTTATGAAAGAAGTATTGATAATGATAGAATAACAAGTTATTCAAGAGGTTACAAATATATTGTTGATGGTAAGGAATATGAACTTTACACTAATAATACTGATAAAACTGTCTACAAATATATTAAATATGACCCTTCTAATCCTAATAAAGCTGTTGTATTTGATAGTTACATTTCTACAAGTAATATAAATATTTTAATTATAGGAATAGCATTACTAATTTTTCCTGCTATTTCTAGTATTAAAAAATTACCTACTATAGATTTAAAAGCCATAAACATTTCTAAAAGAAAAATATTAAAAATTATTTCCATTTGTTTTTGGATATATATTGCAATTTCTTTTATAAACACATCTTATTCCATTTTTCAAGAAACAAAGTGGAACAAACTTGAAATAAGTACTACTGATGTTGTAATTAATTTGGTTATTTTTTCTGCTGTTTTTACACTAATAAAGAATTTACAGATTATTTTTATATATTTAGCTATTAAATTTGGTACAAAGAAATTCAAAAGTCAAAAACTTTCAAAAATTGATTTTGGTAAATATAAGGAGTATTACAGAGATATTATAAATGAGTATTCTCCTGCCGAATTAAGTTATGTTGATAATTTTGAAATTAACTATAAAAATGACATTGTCGCAACATTGTTATCGTTAAAACTAAAAAACAAAATAAACTTTGATGAGTCTCAAAATAGAATTACAGTAATTAATGATAACCTAGAAGGATTATCTGGCAATGAAAAGTTTATTCTTAACAGTATATCTAATGGAAAAGTAGTCATTTCGGATGAAGAAACTTTTGAAAGTGAGGTTAAAGAAAATGCAGTAAAAAACAAATTGTTGAAAAAGGACAAGATATATGTAAAAGCTCTTGTAGGAAGTCTAATAATAAGCTTTTTGATATCAATATTTGCGATTTTCCCATACATACTTGGTAATATCTTTACTGAATTTGATCCAAGCAAATTCAGCGACTCTAGTATTTTTACAATAATGCTTATTTGTATGATATTGTTTTGTTTGCCTATATTTCTGGTTACTGCTTTCTTTACATATTTATCTAAATCTGCTAAAAATAATTATTGTAGAACCTCAACAGGCGAAGATGTAAATGAAAAGTTAGAAGGCTTGAAAAATTATTTAAAAGATTATTCTTCTATTGATGAAATAAATGAGAATAGCTTAGCTTTATGGGAAGATTATTTGATATATTCTGTGATATTTAATCAGAATGATACTGTTGTTAAAAATATTAGTGAGAAATATATATCAATATAATCTTTACAAAGTCACTGTTTTAGAGTAAAATACTATTTGGAGGTAGTTATGAATAGTTTAACTTTTACTTCTCATAGTGAAGATGAGACTAAAGAATTTGCTTTTAATCTGGCAAGCAAATTAAGTACTGGAGATATTATTGTTTTGTCTGGAGATTTAGGCTCTGGGAAGACAAAATTTACAGAGGGATTTTTAAAATATTTTAATTTGGAAAATGAAATATCAAGCCCTACTTTTACGATTGTAAATGAATATAAAAATAAAGATATAAATATTTATCATTTTGATGTTTATCGCCTTGAGGATTCTGAAGAGTTTTATGCTATTGGTGGAGAGGAATATTTTAATTCTGGAATATGTATTATTGAATGGGGCGAATTGATAAAAGATGCTTTGCCAAATGATTATATCCATATTTCATTTGAAAGAGATAACTCAGATGATAATATAAGATTTCTTAATATAAAAACATATGGTACTAAATATGATAATATCTTAAAAAATCCCTAGATTAGCACTCTAGGGATTTTTTATACTATATATTTTCTTCAATGCTTTTTAGCATTTCCTTATACTTTTCAAGTTTAGCTTTTTCTTCATCTATTTTTGCCTGTGGTGCTTTATTAATAAATCCTGGATTTGAAAGCATTTTTTCACATCTTGCAATTTCTGAGTGTAATCTATTTTTCTCAGTTTCGATTCTCTTTTTTTCTTCTTCCTCATCAATTAATCCAGCTAAAGGCATAAATATTTCAATATCATCTACTATAATATGAATACTATTCTCAGGAATATTATCTTTATTAAGTTGTATCTTGACATCACTTGCAAATCCTAATTTCATAAATATTGGTACAGTCTCTTCAATTCCTGTTTTATTTGCTTTGCTAACTATAATTATTTCTGATTTTTTGCTTGGATGAATATTTTTTGTACTTCTTATATTTCTTATTTCTGTAATTATTTCCTTTATTTCCTCGATAGTAGTTTCTTCTTGTTCATATTCACTATCCCTTTTGCTTTCTGGCCACGATGATACCATAAGGTCTGTTTCATCATTTTTTACAAGACTTTCATATATTTCTGTTGTCACAAATGGCATGAATGGATGCAATAATTTCATTGATATTCCTAGCACATAGTTTAATACATAACTTACTGCAATTCTTTCATTTTCATCTTCACTATATATTCTTGATTTTGCCATCTCTATATACCAGTCACAAAATTCATTCCAGATAAATGCATATATTTTATCTAATGCTATTCCTAAATCATAATTATCAATATTTTCTGTAACTTCTTTTACTAATCTGTTTAATTTGCTTAAAATCCACTTATCCTCTATTCTTAAGTTTTGAGGATTTTTACTAAATTTTCTTACTTTCTCCACATCTGGTATATTATTTATAACAAATTTAGCTGCATTCCAGATTTTATTAGCAAAGTTTGAAGCTTGGTCTAATTTTTCCGGCATATATCTTATATCATTTCCCATAGTTGTTCCAGAAATTACTGAAAATCTTAATGCATCTGCACTATATTCATTTATTACTTCTATTGGATCTATTCCATTTCCTAATGTTTTTGACATTTTTCTTCCTTGACTATCACGAACAATTCCATGCATTAAAACGTCACTAAATGGTTTTTCCTTCATTGAATATAAACCTGAAAATATCATTCTTGCTACCCAGAAGAATATTATATCATATCCTGTTATAAGTACATTTCCTGGATAGAACATTTTTAAGTCCTCTGATTCTTTGTCTGGCCAACCTAATGTAGAGAATGGCCATAATGCTGAGCTAAACCATGTGTCTAATGTATCTGGGTCTTGGTGTAGTTCTGTAGAACCACATTTATCACATTTTTCTGGCATAGATTTTGCTACATGTATATGTCCACATTTGTCACAATAATATGCTGGTATTTGGTGTCCCCACCATAATTGTCTTGATATACACCAGTCTTGTATGTTTTCCATCCAATTGAAATATGTTTTTTCATATCTTTTTGGAACAAATCTTACATCATTATTTTTCACTGCTTCTATTGCAGGTTTTGCAAGTTCTTCCATTCTTACAAACCATTGCTCAGATACTCTTGGTTCTATTGTTGTTTTACATCTTTCACATTTTCCTACATTATGTGTGTAATCTTCTATTGAAATAAGTGAGCCTAGTTCTTTTAGTTTTTTTACTATTATTGGTCTTGCTTCTATTGCTGTCATTCCTGCTACTTCTGGCATCAAGTATCCCATTATTGTTTTTTCATCAAATACTTCTATAAATTCTAGGTTATTTTTTATTCCTGCTTGATAATCATTTGGGTCATGTGATGGTGTAATTTTTACACATCCTGTTCCAAATTCTTTTTCAACAAACTCGTCTGCTATTATTGGAATTTCACGATTTACAATTGGTAGTATTGCTGTTTTTCCTATTATGTCTTTGTATCTTTCATCATCTGGGTTTACTGCAACTGCTGTATCTCCAAGCATTGTTTCTGGTCTTGTTGTTGCTACTTCTACATATCTATCTTCATCTTTTATTTTATATCTTAGGTGCCATAGATGTGTTGCTTCTTCTTTGTATTCAACTTCTGCATCTGATATTGCTGTATTACAGTTTGGGCACCAGTTTACCATTCTACTTCCTTTATAAATATAACCATCATTATATAATTTTACAAATTGTTCTAATACTGCTTCTGATAAACCTTCATCTAATGTAAATCTGCGTCTATCCCAGTCACATGAACACCCAAGTTTTCTTTGTTGTTCCTGTATTGTTCCTCCATATAATTTTGTCCATTCCCACGCTTCTTCAAGGAATTTTTCTCTTCCTATTTCTTGTTTTGTTTTTCCTTCTTCTTTTAGTTTTTGCACTACTTTCATTTCTGTTGATATTGATGCATGGTCTGCTCCTGGTAACCATAGTGTGTTGTATCCTTGCATTCTTTTGTATCTTATTAATATATCTTGTAGTGTTCCATCTAATGCATGCCCCATATGTAGTTTGCCTGTAACATTTGGTGGTGGCATCATTATGCAATAACTTTCTTTTGTTTTGTCCATACTTGGTTTGAAGTATCCTTTCTTTTCCCATTCAGCATATAGTCTTTCTTCAAAGTCTTGTGGATTGTACTTTTCATTCATTTTCCATTCCTCCTTTATATTATAACTTTATTAGTTCAAAAAACTCGCCCCTATGTATAAGGGCGAGTTTATTTCTCACGGTACCACCTTAATTAAAATCTTTTTGATTTTATCTTAGTTAGCTTGTAACGTTGCTTAAACGGATATCTTACTGTTAGTTCAGATTATCAACTAAAAAAGCTACATTCCATTTATCTTTTTCTTGAAAAGTTTTCAGCCGATGACTTTTCTCTCTTTGAAGCAAGTATAAATGTACTCCTCTTTTTTCTTGTTTTTAATTTTTTACATTGCTATTATCTCATAATTTTATGTGAATTGCAAGTGTTTTTTTATTTTTTTCATATATATCCTGTTAGAATGTTGCGAATTTTTGTTCATTTTATATTGATTTGTTTTTTATTTTATGTTATACTAGCTGACGTAGGAAATGACAATAAACAGATGTGTTTTTGCCACCAATTTACGAAACATCGTTAGAAAGGTGGTGATGTTTATGAGTAAAGTAATACTTTTTTTTATAATATCATTTATGTTATCTTTAACATTAAACGTTGCCTTGACAGCAGTTCTGTATAAGAACTGGGTTGATATGCAACTACATAAATAAAAAAAGCTCACATCTGTAATTTTTGTACGATTTAGATGTGAGTTTTTATCTAATTCATGCAAAACCACGTTTGTGGATTTGTCATTTCCTATATTTATTATACTTAAAATTTTAAGAAAAGTCAATATAAGTCATATTTTTTTCACAGATGCGTTTATATCTCCTTCGCATGTATTACAACCCTATACTTGTTATCATTCGCACAAGTCGATAGTGTTAAAACTTTACTATTCTCATCTACATCTGCATTAAAATCCTTAACACTCCTTGACTTTATTGTATCTACAAACTGTTTAAATTCTGCATCTGTAAAATTCTTTTTTATGTAGTAATCCTCTTTTTCTATTTGATATATCGAAAATATTTCATACTGAATTTCTCCATCTGGGGCAACAATTGTTATATATTTGTTTTCTTCATTGTCATACCATTCTTTATTTAGAGCATTTTTTAGTGTTCCAAACATACTACCATCTCTACGATTATGTCCATATATAACTACATTTCTATCTGTTCCGTCAAGTTTGTTTTGGCTATCTACAAATATTGAACCACCTGCATTATATTTTTTTTCTATACTATGTGTTAAATAATAGGAGTTATCTTTCCCTTGTACTACAGGATATTCAACTTTTGTATTATTTACTTTTATCCATCCAACTATATCTTCATTTGTTTGTTTTAATTGTTCAAAATCTACTTTATAGCTTTCATTTCCTTCTTCATCTTTTTCAATTTTTACTGCTTTTGACATCTGATTCAATATTTCATTGTTTTCTTTATTTTCTTTATACCAATTTATTATATGATAACCAGAATATATAAATATTGCTACAAATATAATTTGTAGCAATATTAGTAATAAATTGGATTTCTTTTCTTTTTTACTATGTTTTTCCATTTTTATTCCTTTACTTTATTTTATTAACATTACCTAAGAACATTATGCTTTCTATTATATCTAAAATAGCATATACTAGAATAACTACACCTATTGTTACTACTATAACACCTGAATTACATATGATGTATATTCCTGCTATTAACATAGCAATTGCAATAATCAAACTGTATAGCCATACTTTTGAATCTACTATTTTTAGTTTAAATGACATATCTATTCTTATTACTGAACTGTATATAATCCATATTCCAATTAGTATCCCAAAAAATCTGCCTATTTCATCACTAAAACATATTGTTGCAATACCAATTAAAATTGCTATTATTCCGAATAACATATCATAATTGTAAAAATCGTATTTTCCTTTGTTACTTACATAATTCACAATTCTGTATGCTCCCGCAATTATGAATATTGTTCCAATTATATATGATACTGCTCTTATTGTTCCTGTTGGATTAATTATTAATACTATTCCTAATATTGCAAATACAACTGATGTCAATAATGCATTCCAACCTGTTCTTTTTAGTATGTCTTCTAAATAATTCATACATATTCCTCCTTTGTTTTTTACAATTATATACTAATTTTTATTCATAATCAACTACATTTATCCATTTACTTAAAAATTCTTGTTCTTCTTCTTTTCCTTTTGTCATTTGTGTTGCTGCAACTATTGGAATCCATCTTTGGATATTTGCTTTTGCTATTCCTGATTTTTCTGAAAATAAGTTGATATATTTTTCTGCTAATTCGATTTTACCATTCATTGAGAATAATAAAAATGTTCTTGCAGAATCTGCTGACGCATTTCCTTGTGTAACGTGTGACCAGTCTATTACATATATTGTTCCATCTTCTTTTATTATTACATTGCTTGGATTGAAGTCTCCATGACATAATTTTGCATGGTTTTTCATTCCTTCTAATCTTTGTAATAATTCATATCTCGTATATTCATCTATATTTGTTGCATTTGTAAGCTTTCTTCTGAATTTATCTTTTATTCTATTTAATAATGGCACTGTATTTGCTTGTATTTGTAATTGTGTATCTACAAAAAGATTTAGGTATTCATCTTCTTTTTCTGGATGTTCACTCATTAATTTATCAAGAGGTGTTCCCTCAATAAATTCTGATACTAATGCCCATCTATTTTCTATTTTTGTTACTTCTATTAGTTTTGGTATGTTTAATGATGTTCCTTCTTCAACCCTTGCTTGATTTAAGGCTTCATTTAATATATCTGCTTTTGAATAATTTTCTACAAATAGTTTTATTGTTTTATCATTATCTCTATATACTGTCTTGTTCTTTCTTTCTGCTATTGCATTTTCTAAATTATAATACATTTTATCACCCTTTCTCTATTCCCCATAATATGTTTTTAAATACATTTCTTTTATTTCACTTATTAGTGGATACCTTGGATTTGAACCTGTGCATTGGTCATCAAATGCTTGTTCTGACATTTCGTCGAGTTTTTCTAAAAAGTATTGCTCGTCAATTCCATATTCACTTATTGTTTTTTTGATGCCTATTTTTTCTTTTAATTCATCTATTGCACTTATTAGTTTTTCTAAGCTTTCGTTGTCATTCTCTCCTTTTAATCCAAGTGATTCTGCTATTTCTGCATATCTTCTTAGTGTGTGTGGGTGGTCGTATTGTGGGAATGTTCCCATCTTTGTTGGTACTTCTGCACTATTAAATCTCATTACTTTGTCTAATACTAGTGCAACAGTTATTCCATGTGGTAAGTGATGATATGCTCCCAATTTGTGTCCCATTGAATGGCATATTCCTAAAAATGCATTTGCAAATGCCATTCCAGCCATTGTTGCTGCATTTGCCATTTTCTCTCTTGCTTCTGGGTCATTTGCTCCATTTTCATATGCTCTTGGTAAATATTCAAAAATTATTTTTATTGCTTCTAATGCTAGTCCATCTGTAAATTCTGTTGCCATCATAGATACATATGCTTCTATTGAATGTACTAGTGCATCTATTCCTGATGCTGATGTTAGTCCTTTTGGTGAGTTCATCATCATATCACTATCTACAATTGCCATTTTAGGTAATAACTCATAATCTGCTAGTGGGTATTTTTGTCCTGTTTTTTCATCTGTGATTACTGCAAATGGTGTAACTTCTGAGCCTGTTCCTGCTGACGTTGGAACAGCTATAAAGTACGCCTTTTCTCCCATTCTTGGGAATGTATATACTCTTTTTCTTATATCCATAAATCTCATTGCCATGTCTAAAAAGTCTATCTCTGGGTGCTCATACATTACCCACATTATTTTTCCTGCATCCATTGCTGAACCTCCACCTACTGCAATTATTGCATCTGGCTGGAATTCATTCATTGCTCTTGTTCCTTCTATTGCACATGCAAGATTTGGATCTGGTGCAACATTTGAAAATGTAGTATGTGCAATTCCCAGTTCATCTAGTTTGTCTGTTATTACTTTTGTATAACCATTTTGAAATAGGAATGTATCTGTTACTATAAATACTTTCTTTTTATTCATCACATATTTTAATTCTTCTAAAGCTACTGGTAAGCAACCTCTTTTAATGTATACCTTTTCTGGTGCTCTAAACCATAACATATTGTTTCTCCTTTCAGCAACTGTTTTTATGTTCACTAACTGTTTTATTCCTACGTTTTCTGATACTGAGTTTCCTCCCCATGAACCACATCCAAGTGTTAACGAAGGTATTAGTTTGAAGTTGTATAAATCTCCTATTCCTCCTTGTGATGAAGGTGTATTTATAAGTACTCTACATGTTTTCATATTATTATAGAATTTTTCTATTTTTTCTTTTTCAGTAAGTGTATTTATATATAATGATGATGTATGTCCTAGTCCACCATCTTGTATTAATCTTCTTGCTTTTTCTATTGCTTCGTCAAAGTCTTTGGCATAGTACATCGCTAATACTGGAGATAATTTTTCATGTGCAAATTCTTCTGATATGTCTACACTTGCTACTTCTCCTATTAGTATTTTTGTGTTTTCTGGTACATCTACTCCTGCAAGTTTCGCAATTTTATATGCACTTTGTCCAACTATTTTTGCATTTAGTGCCCCATTTATTAATATTGTTTTTCTTACTTTTTCTTTTTCTTCTTCATTTAATACATAACATCCTCTTTTAACAAATTCTGCTCTTGCTTTATCATACATTTTGTCAACTAAAATTACAGATTGCTCTGATGCACATATCATTCCATTATCAAATGTTTTTGAATGTATTATTGAGTTTACTGCAAGTACCGTGTCTGCTGATTCGTCTATTATTGCTGGTGTATTTCCCGCACCTACTCCTAATGCTGGTTTTCCACTAGAATATGCTGATTTTACCATTCCAGGTCCACCTGTTGCTAATATTGTGTCAACTGATTGCATTAATGTATTTGTTAGTTCTAGTGATGGTACATCTATCCATGCTATTATCCCTTCTGGTGCTCCTGCTTTTACTGCTGCCTCTAACACTACTTTTGCTGCTTCTATTGTTGATTTTTTGGCTCTAGGATGTGGACTTATTATTATTCCATTCCTTGTTTTTAAACATATTAATGTTTTGAATATTGCTGTTGATGTTGGATTTGTTGTTGGTATTACTGCACCAATTACTCCTATTGGTTCTAATACTTTTTTTATTCCATATTGCTCATTTTCTTCAACTACTCCACATGTTTTTTCATTTTTGTATTTGTTGTATATGTATTCTGATGCATAGTGATTTTTTATTACTTTGTCTTCTACTACTCCCATTCCTGTTTCTTCTACTGCCATTTTTGCAAGTGGTATTCTTGCTTGGTTTGCTGCTATTGCTGATGCTTTGAATATTGCATCTACTTTTTCTTGTGGATATTTTGAAAATTCTTCTTGTGCTTTTTTAACTTTTTCTATTGTTTTTTGTAGACTTTCTATACTGTCTACGCTTTCGTATTCTTTATCCATTTTTTCCTCCCGATAGTATTGTATTTTTTCTTTATTATTTTATCATTTTTATCTTTTTTGAACAAGTATTTTTTAGGATTTTTTATAGAATAAATAAGAAAAATTGAAAATTTTTCTTTGATTTGTTCTCGCCCGATTTGAATTTTCGACTAAAAGGAGAAAATCTCAAAGGGCTAGCGATTGTAGCTTTTTATATAAATACTTTCCTAGTATATAAAAATAGCCTTGTATATTTATACAAGACTATTTTTAGAAGATACTACTGAGTTATAGGACAATCAAAGTAATTATTACGAAAATAATAATTAGAAATCCTATAAGCATTTTCGCTGCAAGCCAGAATGATAATGCAATGAACTTTAATATTCCCCATGCTATCGCAATGATGAGAATGCAAAGCAGAATCACTGGCACAGTACCTAATGCTAACAACGTTGCTACCCCATATAGTTTCCTCCTTTTTATGTAATTTTTAACATGTAATTATTATATCATATCTTTTTGTTTTATGTCAATTGTTTTATGCCTCTGGCTCTATAATACCATAATTTTTTCCGTCTTTTAGTTTATGAATAACATTTACTTTTCCTGTTTCAACATTTACAAATGTTAAAAACATTTGTGTTGGTCTTTCTTGTAATTTTAGTTTTGCATCTTCAGGTGTCATTGGTTTAATATCATAGTATTCTACTTTTAGTATCTCATCTCTTACTTCATTTCTTGGTTGTTCTACTTCTAATACTTTTAGTGTAGAGTCTTTTAACATTCTTTCCTTTTTTGTTTTTGCTTTTCTTATTTGACCTTCTAATATGTCTATATCTTTGTCAATTGATGCATATAAGTCCTTATCCTCTGTTACAGCTCTATACATGTCTCCATTTGCAGATATTACCATTTCTGCTATTTGTGCATTTCTTTCTGTTTTTACTGTTACGTCTGCTGATGCATTTTCAAAGTATTTATCTATCCTTTCTAGCTTTCTTTCTACATATTCGTTGATTGCTTCTGTTATCTTTAGTTCCTTTCCTATTATTTTTATTTCCATAAAAATCGCTCCTCTCATTTTTGTTTTATTTTTTAGGTATACCTATATTATAACTTTATTTGATATTTTTGGCAAGGTTTTCTAGAATTTTTTCATTTTTTGCATTTGTTTTAATTGACTTTTTTATATGATTTTGGTATTATTATATTGTAAATTTCTTAGGAGGTACACAAATGTCAAAATATTTAAAAATAATAACAACAGTAGCAATATCTTTAATGGTAGTATTAGGCTGTTCTAATGTTTTTGGAGCTGTTGATATGAATCTAAATTCAAATTCAAGTAACAGTGCTGGAAATACTAATACAAGTAATAATTCTAGTACCAACAATAGTTCAAATACAAATAATGGCTCTAATACAAATAATAATTCTAATTCAACAAAAGAAACTTCATCAACAAGTAAAAGCTCAACATCACTTTCTACTGCTGTAAGTACTTCCGACTTTGATTTAGAATTAACAAATATTCTTACTATTGTAGTAATAGTAATTGGAGTTCTATTAATATTATTAGGTATTGCAATTTTAATAAGATTAAAATCATAAAAATTACCAGAAGTGTTTTTACTTCTGGTTTTATTATAATCGCTATGTCATTTATTACTTTACTTACAAAATCTATGTTTTCCTATCACAACTGTTACAGGTCTTGACCATATCCATGCATTTTTTGCAGTATTAGGGTTAAAATAATATATTGCACCATATGATGGATCCCATCCATTTAATGCATCTTGTGCTGCTTTTTTTGCTGTACTGTCTGGCGTTAAATTAATTTGTCCATCATCTACTGCTGTAAATGCCCCACTTTGATATATAACACCTGCTATTGTATTTGGAAATTTACTACTTTTTACTCTATTTAATATTACTGCACCAACTGCAACTTGTCCAGAATATGGCTCTCCTCGTGCTTCTGCATATATTGCTTTTGCTAATAATGTAACATTTGATGAATTGTTTGTCGTGGTACTTCCTCCACTATTTGAACTTGATTGTATTCCCATTGCATTTAATGTTTTTGGTCCTGCAATTCCATCTACTGATAACCCATTTTTTTGTTGAAATTTCTTTACGGCATTTACTGTTCTACTTCCATATATTCCATCAATATTTCCGTCATAATATCCCCATCTTTTTAATTTTTCTTGTATTGACCTAACTTCACTACCATTTGAACCATATTTTGATAATGCTTCTACATTATTGTTTTGCATTGATAAAGTTGTTATTAATAAAACTATTAAACTTATAAGACATATACTGGCAAATATCTTCTTTTTCATTTTATCTTATCACCCTTTTTGTGTATTTTATGTTATTTTGCACATTCAGGGCATTTTTATACATTTTTTACTTTTTTTATAAATTTGTTATTGCATTTCTTGCCATTTCATCACATCTGTTGTTATATTCATTATCACTATGACCTTTTACTTTTATAAATTCTACTTTATGTTTTTGGGTTAATTCATATAATTCTTGCCATAATTCTTTATTTTTTACGTTTTCACCACTTGCTGTTTTCCATCCTTTTTTTATCCAATTGTATATCCAGCCTTGTTTAAACGCATTTACAACATATGCACTATCGCTATATACTTGTACATCGCTTTCTACTTTTAAACATTTTAGGGCTTCTAGTACTGCTGTTATTTCCATTATATTATTTGTTGTGTTTTTCATTCCACCTGATATTTCTTTTTTTGCATTTTTGTACATTAATATTGCACCCCAGCCACCTGGTCCCGGATTGCCTGAACAAGCTCCATCTGTATATATTATTATTTTTTCTCCCATTTTTATCCTTCCTTTACTTTTTACATAAGATTTTCAACTTTTTTCTTTATAAGTATTTGTTTTTTTCATAATTTGTGATAAGATTATATCAATAAATTTAGAATATTTCAATGTTTTTAGGAGGTTTTATGAGTAATGTACTAGGAATTGTATCTGAATACAATCCATTTCATAATGGTCATCTTCACCATTTAAACGAATCAAAAAGAATAACTCATTCAGATTATTCCATAGCAATAATGACAGGTAATTTTACTCAAAGAGGTGAAGTATCAATTATAAGTAAATGGTCAAAAACTAAAATGGCTATTGAAAGTGGTGTTGATTTAGTAATTGAATTACCTACTCTTTATGCAATATCTAGTGCTGAAAATTTCGCACAAGGTGCTGTTAAGATTTTAAATTCACTTGGTATAGTAGATTATTTATCTTTTGGCAGTGAATGTGATGATATTTCAATTTTGAATGATATTGCTACTGTTTTGTGTGCTGAACCAGAAGAATATAAAACTTTGCTTTCACATGAATTAAGTAAAGGTGTATCTTATCCAAAAGCTCGTGAAAAAGCTTTGATGATGTATCTTAATAATGTTCGTAGATTTGCAAATGTACTCTCTTCTCCTAATAATATTTTAGGTATAGAATATTTAAAAGCATTAAAAAGACAAAAAAGCACTATTGAACCTATAACAATAAAAAGAGAGGGTTCTAATCATAATGAACATACTATTCTACATTCTGCTAAATATGCTAGTGGTAGTGCTATCAGAAATGCTTGTGTTTCTAATAATACTTCTATTTTAAGTAATGTTATGCCAGAATCTTCTTATGAGATTTTGCTTAATGATATTAAACATGGTAATATTGTACAAGATATTTCTTGTTTTGATAAAGAAATTATTTATACTTTGAGAAAAATGTCTGTTGAAGAAATTGCAAATCTTCCAGATGTTTCTGAAGGTTTACAGTTTTTAATTAAAAATGCAGCAAATTCTTGTAATAGTGTTGTTGAACTTTTGTCTATGGTTGATACAAAAAGATATACTAAAACTAGAATTCAACGTATTCTTCTTTATGCAATACTTGGCATTACTAAAAAAGATATACAAGTTTCAAAAAATGTTATTCCTTATATTAGAATTCTAGGTTTTAATGATAAGGGTAAAGGTATTCTTAGTGAACTTTCTCGCAGAAATAAAAAACTCGAATTAGTTTCTTCTGTTAAAAAGTTTATGGATAAAGGACCTAATAAAAATTTGAAACTTCTTATGGAAAAAGATATTTGGGCATCTAATGTTTATACTCTTGGGTTTGAATATGAATCTAAGGCTAATTTGGATTATACTGAAAAGTTAATTACTTATGATTAATACATACTAAAAAGTTGGAACATTTCACTCCAACTTTTTTTGCTTTTGGGTATCACAAGATATATACATTATTCCATCTATAATTTCTTTTTTGGTTACTATTAATTTTTTTGCATGATACAAAAAAAGACTCTGTCTATTCAAAGTCTTTTTTTGCCTCCATTTATTTAATTATTTAACAAAGAAACTTGATAATATGTTATTTCAATTGTTTTCTTATTTTTAAACATATCTGCGTTTAAGTCCATGTAATATTTAGAACCTGTTTGTGTAACAACATTATTGTCCTTTAATTCTTGTACCGTGTATTCTGTTGCCTCTCCATTTATTTTTATTTCGATTTTCTTTTCTATGTCTAAGTGTTCAAGTTCTATTATTGCTGTGTCAACATCAATATTCGTTGTCTTTGTTGTTTCTTTTTCATATGTTTTTATGCTTTCCATTGTTTTCTTTAATATATTTTTTAGTTTTTCTTCATCCATATTACCTATAAATGCTCCATCTGAGTAAGAATAGTAGTTTAATTTGTCATTTTTAAATGTATTTTTTCCATTTTCTAATATATTCTCATAGTTTTGTTTCATTAAGTTATATATTCCATAAGTTTTTGTCCAAGAATTACTTTTGCTACAGTCTGTTACATTCTGATCATCAGGATTCAATAGTGTGTTTGCATATAAATCAGTATCTTTCATTCCTATTCCTATTGTAAAGAATCTAGCAATATCAGTATTTGTTTTTGTTTTATATGCTTTATTTACTTCATCTTTATAGTGTTTTGCTGACATTATTGTATAGAATGCACTTTTTGAAGTAGAATTTGAACCATCACCATAGTTACCATTACTATTATAACCTCCAACATTTGAATAATTTTGTGTACTTCTTGTTGGTTCTCCATCTGTTAATAGGATAATTACAGGTATTCTACCTTCTTCATGTGATGAATTTATTAATAAGTTTGCTCCATCTCTTATTCCTGCTTGAGTATATGTTGCACCTTCTACATATCTATAATTTGTTATTTTTGTACCAGATGAATTTTTAGCATTTGCTTGTATATATGTGCTATTATATCCTTCTTCTAAATTAATAAATTCATTATTTTCTGCTGTATAATAATCTAATCCAAGTATTACTGATGAGTGACTCTCATTTCCACCATATGCACTACTATATCCAACAACACCTACTCTATTATTTTCATTTTCTAATATAGTAGCCATTGTACTATTCAAAGCATTTACCATAGTTTGAGCTTTTTTCACATTGTTATATTTTTCATTCATACTTCCAGATGTATCTATTACAAATACAAAATCAAGTTTACTATTAAATTTTTCTTCGTTCATAACTGATTTTACTACATTTTTGTTTACTATAACATTTTGATATTTGTTTGTAATTGTAAATCCAGTTTCACTATTTCCTGTTATTGATGTAATATATCTATCAACTGCTCTTTCTTTAATACTATATTCTATTAATTTTCCTGCTTTATATTTTGGTAAGTCGTTAAATGCTCCCTTCCATCCATTTGCTGATGTTATCGCTATTGTTTTTACTTTTGAAGTACCTGCATATAAATCTACTATGATTTTATCTCCTCTTGCTTCTATATAGTCATTGTCTTTCCATTCTTTTGTTACAGGAATGTTTATAGTTTCTGGTGTATGTGTATTTTTTATTTTATACACATATGAATTTTCTGTTTTCTCCTCAAGTGTAATTTCTGGTTGTTGTTCATTATTTTCATTGTAATTTTCTACAGTATTTTCTGATACTGTGTAATTTATTTTTTGACCTGCTTTGTATTTAGCTAATCCTGACCATGTATATGTCCAGTTTCCACTATTATCTGGTGTTATTGTTGCTATTAAATCATTATTGTTAGCATCTTTTGCTTGATTTCCATCAGCTAATAGTCTTACTGTTATTGAACCTGGTCTTTTTCCATCTCTATTACTATCATCATTCCATTCTTTATTTACTGTTACACTTGTTGTTTCTGGTGTATGACTGTTTGTTACTGTGTAATCATATCCATTTTCTGCTGTTTGATTGTTTGGTACTACACTTACTGAATATCCTGTCTTAACATTGTTTTCAACTACAGTATATTCTATTTTTTGACCTGCTTTATTCTTGTCTAGTCCAGACCATGTATATGCCCATTTATTTCCTTCATTTAGTGTTATCGTTCTTGTGACTGTTCCTGGTATTGTTACATTTTCTTTTTCTCCATTTGTATTTGTTATTGTTGCAGTTAATGTTATGCTTACTGAGTCTGGTCTTATTCCATCTTGGTTGTCTGCATCAGTCCAAACTTTGTTTACTTTTACACTTGTTTTCTCTGGTGTATAGCTGTTTGTTACTGTGTAATCATATCCATTTGCTGTTGTTTGATTGTTTTGTTTTATGCTTACTGTATATCTTTCATCTTCATTATTTTCAGCTACAATATATTTGATTTCTTTACCATTTTTATATTTGTCTAATCCAGCCCATGTATATGTCCAGGTATTTCCTTCATTTAAAGTTATTGTTTTAATTGCTTCTGGTATTGTTATTGTTTCTTCTTTTCCGTCTGAATTTGTTACTGTTGCATCTAATGTTATGTTTACTGAGTCTGGTCTTATTCCGTCTTGGTTGTTTCCGTCTATCCATTCTTTGTTTACTGTTACACTTGTTTTTTCTATTTCATGTGTATTTGTTATTGTTCCAACATATCCATTTGTTGTTGTTCCTAATGATGTTGGTATACTTGTAGTATATCCATCTACAGCATCTTCTAATACTGTGTAGTTTATTAATTGACCTGCTTTGTATTTAGCTAATCCTGACCATGTATATGTCCAGTTTCCACTATTGTCTGGTGTTATTGTTGCATCTTTCACTTTTGTTCCATCTGCTAATAATCTTACTGTTATTGAATCTGGTCTTTTTCCATCTTGGTTTCCGTTATCATACCATTCTTTATTTACTGTTACACTTGTTGTTGCTGGTGTATGACTGTTTGTTACTGTCATTCCTTCTACTGTTTTTGTATATCCTGTTGTTACTATTTCTTCATCAACTGTATATACTATTTTTTTACCATTTGCATATACTGGTAAGTTTTCAAATGTTCTTGACCAATTGTCATTTGCTCCTACTGTTGCTCTTTGTACTTCTGTTCCATTTGCTTTTAATATTAATGTTACTGTTTCTGGTCTTATTCCATCTTGGTTGTTTTCATCTAACCATTTTTTATTTACTGTTATACTTGTTGTTGCTGGTGTATGACTATTTTTTACTGTCATTCCTTCTACTGTTTTTGTATATCCTGTTGTTACTGTTTCTTCATCAACTGTATATACTATTTTTTTACCATTTGCATATACTGGTAAGTTTTCAAATGTTTTTGACCAATTGTCATTTGCTCCTACTGTTGCTCTTTGTACTT
>CAKPJC010000028.1 GCA_934162535.1 uncultured Clostridia bacterium
CCTACTGTTGCTCTTTGTACTTCTGTTCCATTTGCCTTTAATATTAATGTTACTGTTTCTGGTCTTATTCCATCTTGATTGTTTTCATCTAACCATTCTTTGTTTACTGTTATACTTGTTGTTGCTGGTGTATGACTATTTTTTACTGTCATTCCTTCTACTGTTTTTGTATATCCTGTTGTTACTGTTTCTTCATCAACTGTATATACTATTTTTTCACCATTTGCATATACTGGTAAGTTTTCAAATGTTTTTGACCAATTGTCATTTGCTCCTACTGTTGCTCTTTGTACTTCTGTTCCGTTTGCTTTTAATATTAATATTACTGTTTCTGGTCTTATTCCATCTTGGTTGTTTTCATCTAACCATTCTTTGTTTACTGTTACACTTGTTTTTTCTACTTCATGTGTATTTATTATTTTATATGAATATACATTACCTACTGTTTCTTTTGGTAAAACTGAAACTGTATATCCATCAATAGTTCCAACTTCTTCTACATTATAGTCTATTAGAGTACCATTTTCATATTTTGGTAGGTTTTCCCATTTTCCTGTCCAGCTATTTGCTTCAGATAATTCTTTTGCTTCTCCTATTACTGTTTCACCTTTCTTTAGGTTTACAGTTACTGTTTGTGATCTTTTTCCATCTTGATTATCATTATCTACCCATACTTTTGTTATATCAATATCAACTGTGTATGGTTCATGTGTGTTTGTTACTGTTAATCCATCTTGACTATATGTTGTTTTGTATTCAGCTCCAATGTTTGTTTCTACAATTGTATATTTGATTTTTCCACCATCTTTGTTGTATGTTGGTAGTCCTTCAAATACATATGACCATTCTTTATCTGATTTTTGTTCAGGTATTACTGTTACTTTTACTGTTTGATTTGTTTTTTCGTCTTTATATTCTACACCGTCAGCATATAATGTTAATTCAATTGAATTTGGTCTTATTCCGTCTTGGTTATTGTTATCTTCCCATACTTTTTTAGCTGTTACTGTTGTATTTTCGTTTACAACAACATTATCGTCATCATCCTCATCAGTTGTTTTTTCTGATGTAGCTGTTGCTAAGTTATATATTTTTCCTGCTTCTTTTACGTCATTTTCTGTTACTGTGTAATATGCTTTTATTACTTCAGCAGTTTCTCCTACAGCTATACTTGGTATTGTTTTTATTACAACATTTTCAGCTCCTTCTTCTACTGTATATGTTGTGTCTCCAACTCTTACTGTGTTGTTATCTGTAACTATAACGTCTTTTAATTCAACATTTCCTGTATTTTTTACAGTTATTGTGTATTCAATTATATCTCCAGCTCTAACTTTTGTTTTTCCTTCTACTATAGGTTTTCCGTTTACTGCTGTTGATGTTTTCTCTATTTCTAGTTTTGGTGTATCTTCTACTGGTGTTGTTACATCATCATCATCTGAAACTTCTTCAGGTGTTTCTTCTGGTATAACTGGTACTGATGTACCTGTAACAACAGCATAGTTTGTTACTGTTTTTTCTGCATTTCCTTTGATGTCTTCTTCATATTTTACTGTATATTTAGCTTTTATTGTTTTTTGCTCTTTTGATGCTAAATCACCTATTATCCATTTTCCATCTGTTAGTTCTATTCCAGCAAGTTCATCTGTAACTACAACATTTGTAAGTTTTTCACTACCTGTATTTGTTACTACTAATTCATATTCTATTACGTCTTCTGCTTGAACTTTTGCATCTTTACCAATGCTTACACCATTTCTTTTTATGTCTGTAACATTTTTGATTATTTCTATATCAGTTGTTCCAACGTCTTCCTCGTTTGTGTCTTTTCCACCAACTGTTGCAACATTTCTGATTATTCCGTCAATGTCTTTTACTTCAACCATAAAAAATACTGTTTTTGTTTTTCCTGCTGGAACTTCAATATCTTTCCATTCTACTTTTGTTCCTTTTTCATCATTGATTACATTTCCACCTCTTAAAACATTACTGTTTAGTTCTGTTCCTTCTGGTACATAGTCTGTTATTGTTGTTGTTCCAGCTACATCTCCTGTGTTTTCAACAGATATGTAATATATAATTGTGTCTCCAATTTTTGCTTTTTCAACTTGTTCTTTATCTCTTAATATTGCACTTGTTTTTTTAGATTTTATAATTGATGTTTTTACTTCATTGCTTTCTTCACCATTGGCAATTGCTTTGTTGTTTATGATTCCTTTTGTTTCAACTGTTTCTCCGTTTTCATCTACCATTGTTTGGTTTACTGTTACTGTAAATTCTACTGTTTTTGTTTCTCCTGCTGGTATTGATATTACCCATTTTACGCCAACTATATCATTTCCTTCTGTGATAGTTGTTCCGTCATTATTAATAGACACAAATGTAGTATTTGCTGGTATTTTATCTGTAACTTCAATATTTTCAACATCTTTTTTGCTGTTGTTTGTTACATTTATTGTGTATTTAATTTGTTCTCCTGCATATACAAGATTTTCTCCTGCTTCTGTTGTTGCTGATTTTTCAACAACTATTTCTGGTTTTTCTGCATTAATGTTTGCAGTTGTTGATGCAACTACAACACTCATTGGATTCCACCAATCCCAGAATTTTTTAGCTACTACTTTTTCTTCGCCTTCTTCAACTCTTGTTATTGTTGTTTCTCCAACTTCATTTACATTTGTTCCTGTTGTAACACCATTGTTTGTTGTTCCATTGTTTCCTGTTGTTTGTGTATTATTTGCTGTGTTGTTGTTTTCATTGTTTCTATTTGTGTTATTGTTTGTTGCATTATTATTTGTTGTTTGATTATTGTTTGTTGTTTGATTATTGTTTGCTGTTTGATTTCCATCAGTATTTGGTGTTTGATTGTTTTTATTTCCTTGATTTTCAGGATTTTGTACTGATGGGTCTTGTTTTTCATCATTATTGTCTTTGTTTTCATTGTCTATTCTGTTTTCAGCAACTTCTTTGTTGTCAACAGCTTCTGTTTTACCTTTATCAGCTAAGAATATTCCAACTGATATACCTGCTATTAATAATAAGACAATTATTGTTGCTATCGCAATAATGGTTTTCTTACTTAAGGTATTTGCTTTACCTGCCATTTTATTATTCCCCCTAAAAATTTTTATTACTATATTTCATTTGCTTTTACTATGAGTCTTTCTTTATTGCCATTTGTGCATGTGATTAGTGTTACTTCTCTCACATGTTCATCTTTAGGTAATAAGATGTTTACATCATTTGGGTCTGTTGAAAAAATACTATATACAGAGTATTTTATTGTTTGACCTGTTAGGTCTGTTAATTCTATTATGTCTCCATTTTCTAGTTTTTTTGTTTTTCCAAACATTGTTCCATCTTTATTGTTGTGACCTGCTATTGATAAATTTCCATAGTCATTTACGTTTTCTCCCCAATATTTTATTATGGATTTTCTCATAGGGTCTTTTGCGTTTTCTGGATCTATTTCTCCAATTTCTAATATTGGATATTGTATCCTAATTTTTGGTATTTTTACTATACCTATTACTTTATATCCTTTATATTCTAGTTGTATGTCGTTTTGTTGTTCATCTATTTTTGAAAAGTCTGTATTGCTGAATGCTTCTACGACTTTTTTGCTTTCTTTTTCATTTATTTGGTTTTTTCCATATTTGCATATTACTAGCCCTGTTATTACTATTGCTGATATTAATAACACATAAAATAATATTTTGTATATTTTTAGTTTTATATTATTTTTGCTCATCTTTGTTTATTTTTTTCATTCTTATTGCTACAAATGTTAATGCACCAACTACTATTACTAGTGCTACTATTAGTGCTATTCCATCATATGTTATTGGTAGCTTGGTTGTTTCTTGTGTTATTATTTTTTCTTTTTCTGTACTTGGCTCATAGTTGTATGATGCTGTTAAGAATTGTGCATCTGTTGTTACATCATTGCCTGCAACTTTTTTTAGTAATACTACGTATTTGTCTCCTTCGCCTTCACCTTCAATTTTTGATTCAGGTTGTGCTATTGTCATTTTTTCAACTTCTTGCCAGTTTGCTTCTTCTACTAATTTTGAATATAAATCATTAAATTCTATTCCTGTTTGAACTTTTGAATACATATCCATTCCATTGTATTCATTTTGTATTTTTTCTGCTAATTCCATTAATTTTTTATATTCTTCTGAGTCTGATGTTTTTACTCTTTCAAAATAGTATTTTGCTTTTTTGTTGTCTGTTATTTTTACATATCCTACTTTTGATGTTTCAACTATTCCATTGATTTCTTCTTGTCTAACTGGGTTTGTTGCTTCTGTTGCTTCTTGATTTTCAGCTATTTCTACTTTTATTCTCTTTGTTATTGATTCTATTGAATCTATTTTTTCTTTTGATAATGATTTATTGAAATCGATTTCGATTCCATTTAGAATTAAATTTTCATTTTGGTCTTTGACCCACATATAAATTGTGCTTCCTGCTAATTTCTTTATGTCGTTTGCTCCTATATAAGCTACTTGATTCTCTCCCAAATCTGTGATTGAATTAATATAAACTAAATCCATTACTTTTGGATTGGCATTATTTGATAATGCATATTTGAATTGTTTATCTGTATATTCTTTTACATATATTATGTATTCTTGATCACCACTTTCATTTATTGTGCTTACTACAGATATGTCTTCATTTGTTGCTAAAACTACTACAGGTATTACTGCTATAAATAATACTATAGCTAGAACACTCAATAGCTTGATGCTAAGTTTGTTCATCTTATAATCCTCCTCCTTGTATTTTTTATGCTTTCTATTATATTATAATTTTTTCCATTTGTAAACAGTTTATCTAAAATTTGTAATATTTCATGGAGGTGTAAACAAAAAACCAAGTTATTTTGTTTAACCTGGTCTTTTTGTTCTATTTTTCTATCCATTTTACTAAATCTAAGTTTTCGCTGTCTAGTAACATTTCATGTTGTGGCATAACTCTAAATGTGTATCCATAGTTTCCACCTGAATTTAAGTCGATTTTTGTAACATAATAGTATTTTCTATTTTCTTCATCAACTCTTTCAAGTTTCATTGGAATTATTGCTACATCTTGAACGGCTCCATTTTCTAAGAATTTTCCATAATATGCTTCTGCTCTAATACTGTTTGAGTCTATATTTGGTAATGTAACACAACATCTTACTTCTATTTGTGCTCCTGCATCTACTGTTATGTCATCAACATTGTTTTCCATCTGCTCTATTTTAATGTCTTTCCAGTTTGCATACATATTTTGCTTCCAACTATTATATTCTGCAACTTTGTCAAGATTATTGTAATATGTTTTTGTTAAGTTACATAGTGGTATATATAGTTTTCTTGCATAATCTACTAACATTCTTGCTGTACTGTATTTCCCTCCTGTTGATATTATAGAATTCTTCATTATTTCTATCCAGTTTTTTGATATTCCATTTCTGTCTTTATCATAATATGTTGGTATTATTTTGTTTTCTAATGTGTAATACATACTTTCACTGTCTGCTCTGTCTTGTTCTTCATATGACATGTAGTCTGCATTAGTTCCTATTGTCCAGCCATTTTTTTGGTTATATCCTTCTGCCCACCAGCCATCAAGTACACTGAAGTTTATTACTCCATTTACTGATGCTTTTTGTCCACTTGTTCCTGATGCTTCCATTGGTCTTCTTGGGTTGTTTAGCCATACATCCACACCACTTACTAGGTAACTTGATATTTCTATATTGTAGTTCTCTAGTAAAAATATTTTTCCCTTGAATTGTGGTGTCATTGATAACTCATGTATATATCTTATTAATTCTGCTCCGTCTTTGTCTGCTGGATGTGCCTTACCTGCAAATATTATTTGTACTGGTCTTTCTGCATCATTTAGTATTTGTGTTATTCTTTCTAAGTCTTTGAATATTAGCGTCGCTCTTTTATATGTTGCAAATCTTCTTGCAAATCCTATTGTAAGTGCTTCTGGATTTAGTTTTGATGTTATCTCTGTTATGTCTTCATATCTCATTCCTTCTCTTCTTAGTCGTCTTGTTACATTTTCTTTTACTATTGAGATAAGTTTTTGCTTTCTTTCCATATGTACTTTCCATAGTTTGTCATCTGGTATGTTTTTTATTTTTTCCCATACTTGGTCTTCATGTATATTGTCTTGCCAATATGGTATTAGATATTTGTTATATAGGTCTTTTAGCCTTGGTGATAGCCACGAACATGTGTGTATTCCGTTTGTTACATATGTTATTGGTGATTCACTTGGTGCTATGTTTGGCCATACTTCTGCAAATAGTTCTCTTGATACTTCTCCATGTAGCTTACTTACACCATTTTTCTTTCCTGCTATTTTTAGTGCAAATATTCCCATGTTGAAACCTTGCTCTAAGTTTTCTCCTGGTTTCATTCCTAGTTTTAGAAATTGCTCTCTTGTTAATCCTAGTTTTGGCCAGAAGTCTTTGAAGTATTTTTCTACTAGGCTTATTGGGAATATGTCATTTCCTGCTGGTACTGGTGTGTGTGTTGTAAATACTGTTTTTGATGATGCTATGTCTTTTGCCACATCAAATGATACTTGTTGTTCTTTTATTGTATTTTTTATTAATTCTAGGTTTAAGAATGCTGAGTGCCCTTCATTCATATGATATATGGTCGGTCTTAGTCCAAGTCTTCTTAATAAATTAACTCCACCCATTCCTAGTATTATTTCTTGTCTTATTCTCATTTCTTGGTCTCCACCATATAACCTTGCTGTTGTGTCTCTATCTTCTGGGTTATTTAGGTCTATGTCCGAATCCATTAGGTATAGTTTTATTCTTCCAACATTTACTTCCCATACTTTTATGTATATTCTTCTTTTTGGGAATTTGATGTATACTATTAAGTCATTTCCGTCTATGTCTTTTACTGGATTTATTGGTAGGTTGTATAAGTCTATGTCTCTATATTCTGGTCTTTGCATTCCATGTGCATCTATTACTTGATTAAAATATCCGTTTTTGTATAACAGTCCTACTGCAACTAATGGTATTCCCATATCACTTGCTGATTTTAAGTGATCTCCTGATAATATTCCTAATCCTCCTGAGTATATTGCCATTGTTTGGTCTAGCCCATATTCTGCTGAGAAATATGCTATTAAGTCATTTTTGTTGTCTGGATATTTTTGTGTGAACCATGTGTTTTTACTGTTCATGTATCCTTCATAGTCTTCTACTACTTTATCATATTCTTTTAAGAACATTATGTCTTTTGATACTTTTTCTAACCTTTCTTGGTCTACTGCTTTTAAGAATTTTACAGGGTTTTTGTCACATTTTTCCCATAGGTCTGGGTCTATATTTTTGAATAATCTTAAGTATTCTGTGTTCCATGACCACCATAAATTATTTGATATTTCTGTTATTTTTTCTATTCTTTTTGGTAATTGTGGATTTACAGTTATTCTGTTAAATACATACATTTATTTTTCCTCCTAAGTTTCTCTTCTTTTTTTCTTTTAGTAGTTTTTTCACTCATATTATCTACTAAAAAACTTTTTTTGTCAATGATTTTTTCAAATTTTCAAAGGATTAGAAATTGTGTCTAATCCTTTGTTATTTTTATGGTTTTAGTGCTGTAATTGGAATTACATATACTCCATCTGGTCTCTTGTAAATTGCATTTGTTAGTCCACAAATAACACATAAGACACTAGGTGCTTTTCCATTTTCATTTTCTATTTGTTTCTTTATATTTACTAAATCGTTTGCTGCTTTTTCAATTTGATTTGCTCCAAGCTTTATTTCAAAAGCACACCAGTTTCCATCTTCTAATTCTATTATACTATCTATTTCTCTATTTTGGTAATCTTGATAATGATAACATTTAGCATTAAAACTATCTGCATATATTTTTAGGTCTCTTTCTACCATTGCTTCAAATAAAAATCCAAATGTTTCTAAGTCATTTATTAGTTTTGCTTCATCTTTAATATTTAATAGAGAACATGCTATTGACGGATCTGCAAAATGTCTTTTTTCTGATTGCTTTACTCTTATTGATGAACGAATATTTGTTGAAAATGGTTCATCATTGTCTAATAAAAATAATCTGTCTAGTGCATCTAAATATGATGATAAAGTGTCAATATCAATGTCTTCATTGTCTTTTTCGTTTATATCTTTTTTTAGTGTCATATTTGATACTGTTGTACTTTCGTTTCTTGCTAATGATTTTAATAATAGTTTTACTTTGTGTTTGTCTCTGTTTATTCCATCTAGTCTATATAGGTCATCATCAATTATTAAATTTATATATTCTTCTATTGCTTCTCCTGCGTCTCTTGAAGAATAGTCTATGTTTCCTGGCCATCCTCCTCTTATAATTAATCTTGCTAATTCTCTTAAATCTACTTCTCCTGTCATTTTTTCTTTTACTTCATTATTACATAGTTTTTCTAATGATACATCTCCACTTGAATCTCCTGATTCATATAAGCTCATTGTTCTTAAATGTATTTTTCCATATCTACCTGCTCCACTATGTGCAATCCCTTGTCTATTTGGAGTTGATGAACCTGTTAAAATGTATTGCCCTTTTTGACCTGTTTTGTCTACATCTATTCTAATTTCATCCCATAAATTTGTTGCCTCTTGCCACTCATCTATTAGTCTTGGTTTTTCTCCTTCCAATATAATTGATGGCGATATTTTTGCTAGTTCTACATTGTTTGATAATTCTCCTGTTGTTTTGTGTAAAAGTATTTCACTATTAGAATGATAACGACCAGCCCACGTTTTTCCACAGTATTTTGGTCCTTCAATGCTAATTGCTCCAAATATTTTTAAATAGTGTTCTATTTTCTTGTCTGCTATTCTCTTTTTATAATTTTCTATTTTCAAATTAAATCACTCCCAAATATTTTTTTCTTAATTATTATATAATTTTATACTATTCCGTGACTTTTGTCAATTTTGTTCCGTAACTTTTTATGTTTTTATTCCGTGATTTTTTACACTTTTATTCCGTGACTTTTTATGAGCAATATGTTACTAAAATAGATTCAAGTCCAATATTTAAGTCAATTAATCCTATTTTGTATTTATAGTCTAAATCTCGTAGTTCTTGCAAAATCACTTTGAGCTCTGATGTTTTAAATCCTTTTGATTGTATTTTGTATTTATTTACCAAGAAAAGCTGATTTGGCTTTAAATTCAAACTTGTTGCAATGTCTTTATTATATTCTATTGCTATTTTTACAAAATATAACTTTTTAAAATGATTATATAGCGTTATTAATATTTTTTGCATAGGCTCTTTTGATGCAATTAAATTATATAATACCTCCATTGCTTTTTGTATATTTTTTTGACCAAGATTATCTGTTAAGTCAAATATGATACTTTCTATTTTTTTTATACATAGTTTATCTATATCTTGTTTTTTTATTGTTCCATTTTCTCCTGCATATTCAATTAATTTTCTCGTTTCATTTATTAGGTCTTGCATGTTTGTGCCACAAGATTCAATAAGATATTGTAATGTGTTTTCATCAACATTTACTTTATATGCATTACAGATTACTTTTAGTCTTTTTATTATTTGAAATGGTTTTTGTTCTTCAAAATTGCATACTATTCCGATTTTTTCTATTGTATTATATATCGAGTTTTTTTCCGCTTCCTCTTCAATAAATACTATTACTGTTCCTTGTTCTATGACATCAATATTTTCTTTTAAGTAATCATTTATTTTGTCTTTTAATTCTTTACTTGCTCCACCTGTTCTCGTTTTTGACTCTCTTTTGAATATCCCCGTATTTTTTGCAATTATAAGTTTTTTTTCATATCCGAATGCAGGTGTTTCAATATTTGCTATTAGTTCTCCTATATTTGTTTCATCTATTATTATATAGTTAATTCCTTTTATTAGTTCTCCAAATGCCTTTTTTATTTTTTTTAATTGTTGCTCTAATAAAAACCTCTCTTTTCCATATAGTAAATATATATTATCTATTTGATTTTGGTTTATTCTTTTTTCTAGTTCTTCTATTTTTACCATATTTTACCACCTTGAACTTTTTTAGGCAGACTTTATAGTCTGCCCTTTCTGTTATCTTTTCATTATTATTCTAAACACTTCTGCTACACTCCATGCTTGTGCTACTGCACCTTTTGGCAAGTTTGGCTTTTTAGAATCATATAATTCTGATATACTTCCAATACAGCCTCTTTCTTCAATTTCTTTTGAAAATGTTTTTGTAACATCATTTATGAATTTTTCTAGTCTTTTTTCATATTCTGCTTTTTCTGTTTTTGTTTTACTTGATTCTACTAGTTTTTTTAGTGAGTTATAATATAGTCCTAATAACCAAGTCCATGTTATTCCTTGATGATAACTAAAGTCTCTTCTGAATCCGTCTCCCTCATATACTTCTATATAGTTTTCTTCGCCTTTAGCAAGTGTTTTTAGTCCGTAACTATTTAATAGTTTTTTTGTTACTGTTTCAAACATTTCTTTTGCTTCTTTTGAACCTGGGTCTAATACAGGATATGTTAGACTTAATGCAAATAGTTGGTTTGGTCTTATTTTGCTATCTCCTATAACGTCATACAAACATTTTCTTCTTTTATTATAGAATTTTTCTTCAAATGCGCTTTTACATTTTATTGCACTTTTTTCATATTTTTTTGCTTTGTCTTTTTCTTTGAATTTTTTTGCCAATTCTGACATTATTCTTAATGCATTATACCACATTGCATTTATTTCTACTGGTTTTCCATTTCTTGGTGTTACAGCAATTCCTGCATATTTTGCATCCATCCAAGTATTTTGTGTATATTCTGTTCCAGAAACTATTAATCCATCTGAGTCAAGGTATATGTTGTTATTGTCTAAGTCAATTCCTTTTGAATAGTTTTCTATTATACTTTCTAATTTTGGATATATTTCTTCTTTTATAAATTCATAATCTCCTGTGTATTTTATATATTTTTCAACTTGCTCAAATAATAGTAGTGATGCATCAGCACTGTTGTATAATGGTTTGTTGTCTCCTTCTCCATATCCATTTGGTATTAATCCATATTTCATGTCTCTAATACATGTTCTCAATACGTCTTTTGCAATATCAAATTTCTTTGGAATTAGTAGTAATCCTTCAAATGATATTAGTGTATCTCTCATCCAGTCTAAAAACCAATGATAACCTGCTATTATTGAGTATGTATGAAATAATGGCCTTTTAATTATGAAGTTGTCTCCTGCTATTAAAAATGTTTTTATTAGTTTGTCTCTTTTGGCTTCTTCTTCTGATTTGTTTTCTCTTCTATTGTCTATTAATAGTGATTTACTTATTTCTTGGCATAGTCTTACTATTTCATTTGTTATCATTGCTCTTGTGTCAAGTTCATCTATGTTTTCTTCTAATGAACATATAAATGATATTTCTTTTTCTTCATTTGCTTCTATTTCAATTTCATATCTGCCTGGTACAACATGGTTTTCTTCTGGGTCAAATCCTCTTTTTTGTTCTTCTATATAAAACATGTTGAAGAATGTATCATTGTGATGTTCTATATATTTTCCATCTGATATTGTCATGAATATTGGTATATTATCATCTATTATTACTTCTACTTTTTTATCATTTATTTCTTGTCTTAGGTTGAATTGTGTATTTTTGTTTACTCCATGCACATCTCTAAAATTCATTACAGGTGTTAAGTTAAGTTTTATTGGATAATTTCCGTTTCTTATTTTGTAATATATTCCTACTGTATTTTTTAAGTGTTCCATACATATTACTTTTGTTATTTCTGTGTCTTCTACTTTGTATGTGAATATTGGTAAATATTCTTTTGTAAAGCTTTCTTGGTATTTATATCCTTGTGAAATATAATCTCTTCCAATGTTTGTGAATAATTCATATTTTCTACCATACATTTCGATGCTTTCATCTATTTTTGATAATATCATTGTTCTTTTTGCTGGTGGTATTATTGGTGCCACTAATAGTCCATGATATTTCCTTGTATTCGCACCTATTATTGTTGATGATGCATATCCTCCTATTCCGTTTGTTATTATCCATTCTTTGCTTAACGAATTTTCTAGTTTAAGACTTTCTTTTGCAAATTTCATTTTTATACCTCAATTCTTTTTTATTTGTGTGGATGTGTTTTTCTGTATTTTTCTTCTGATTCTTTTATTGATTTTATTCTTTCACTGTATTTACTACTGAATTTACTTTGTCTTGTGTTCTTCTTTTTAGCATTAGGATCTATTCCTTTTTTTCTTGCTTTTTTGTCTATTTTTGCCTTCTCTTTTTTTAGTTTATTTATTCTTTTGTCAGATTTTAATTTTGCATTTAACATTACATATTCTGGGTCACTTTCTTTGTCTTGGAATTTTAAGTCATTGCATATTAATGTTATTGCTGATTCTGCTACTAAATATGGGTCATGTCTGATTTTACCATCTATTATTGTTGATATGTTTTTTTTGATGAATCTGATTTTTCTTAGTTCTGGTGCATCAAGTTTTTGTTCTACTAAGTCTGCACCTTCTTGATTATATCTTTTTATGTATTCTGGTATTACTTCTCCTGTATCATATATACAATAATCTATTATTCCTTCTCCACAGTGCTCTATTATTGCTTTTACATGGTCTGCTACTGTGTAGTCATCTGTTTGCCCTGGTTCTGTCATTATGTTGTTTACAAATATTTTTATTGCTTTACTTTCTTTGATTGCTTTTGCAACACCACCTACTAATAGGTTTGGGATTACATTTGTATATAAACTTCCTGGTCCTATTATTATACTGTCTGCTTCTTTTATTGCTTCTATTACTCCTGGTGCTGGTTTACAGTTTGATGGTTTTATGAATACTCTATTTATTTTTGTCATTTTTTCGTTTACTAGTTCTGGTATTCTGTCTTTTTCTTCTACTACATATCCATTTTCTAATTCTGCACATATTTTCATTTCTTGTTGTGTTACTGCTAATACTTTTCCTTTTATGTTGTATATTTCATTGCTTTTTTCTATTGATTCTGCATCATTCCAGTATATTTCTTTCATTGCTGTGAAATATATGTCTGCAAAGTTTAGCCCTTTTAGTCTTGCATTTTCCATTTTGTGATTTAATAAACTGTCTATTTCTCCTTTGGTATCTGCTGATAGTGCTACTATACTGTCTTTTATTTCTTCAAATGGTAGTGCTGTTCCTAGTTCTGACCTTGATACTGTTGGGTCTTTTCCATATTCTGATACTGCTACTATTGCTGTTATATTGTCTGTGTATCTTTTCATTCCTACAAGTACTGTGTTTAAGCCGTTTCCTCCACCTATTACTACTATTTTAGGACCTCTGTCATATATTTTTTTGTTGAATATTAGTGATTTTACATTTACATTTTTTTTGTGCTTCATTCTTTCATCTGTTGCTTCTATAAATAGTTCCATGTTTCTTTTATTTAAAAATATTAATCCTAATACTATAAATGTGAATCCTACTACAAATGTTACTACTACTTTTCCTGCATCTACAAATTCCATTTCTTTTTGTACTAGTATTTTAGCAATTCCATAACATGTTAATACCATCCCTACTAAAATTAATAGTATCCATCTTTTGATTTTTGAACTAGATTTAAACCAATTTAATATTCCTTTCATTTTTGTGTTCCTCCTATTTTTGATTATATTATTTCTATTTCTGTTTCTATTTTTTTACCAAATTTATTATAAACCTGTTCTTTTGTGTATTCTATTAGTTTTAGTACATCTTCTGCTGTTGCATTTTCTTTGTTTATTATAAATCCTGCATGTTTTTCTGATATTTGTGCACCACCTATTTGGTACCCTTTTAGTCCACATTCGTCTATTAGCTTTGCTGTTATGAAGTCTTCTCCTCTTTTGAATGTGCTTCCTGCACTTGGATATTCTAGTGGTTGCTTTTCTTTTCTAAATTGTGCATATTCATCCATTTTGCTTTTTATTTCTTCTTTTTTGCCTTTTTCTAATTGTATTTCTGCTTCTAATATGATGTGGTCTTTTTCTGCAAATATGCTTTTTCTATATTGAAATATTGCTTGATTTGCTGTTATTTTGTTTATTTCTCCGTTTTTGTCTATATAGGTTATTGTTTTTACTATGTCTTTCATTTCGCCACCATGTGCTCCTGCATTCATTCTTATTGCTCCACCTATTGTTCCTGGTATACCTGATGCAAATTCAAATCCTGCTATTTCTTTTTGTAATAGCTTTTGAGCTATTTCTCCTAGTTTGTTTCCACTTCCTACTGTTATTTTTATGTATCTGCCTTTTTCTTGTATTTCTAGTTTTTTTATGTTTATTTGTATTACTATTCCTTTTATACCTTTATCATTTACTAGTAGGTTGCTTCCATTTCCCATTATTGTTAGTTTTTCTTGTGTTTGTTTTTGTATTTTTAGGATTTCTTGCAGTTCTTCTATTTTGTTTATTTTTATGAAGTATTCTGCTGGTCCCCCTATTTTGAATGTTGTGTGTTTGCTCATTGGTTCATTATATTTTATGTTTTCGTTTGGTATTATTGATTTTTCTAGTATTTTTTTTGTCTCCAAATTTTCACTCCCTTTTTTACGGTGCTTCTACAGCATAGGTGTATAATGGTGTTCCATTTCCTGTAGCAAGTAAGTCTTTGTTTATTACTTCTCCTGTAACATAGTTTACTATGTATGTATCCTTTTCTTGATTAACCCCGATTTTTTCTAGGTCTGCCTGCTGTAGTTCATAATAATAGTATGATTTGTCATATGTGCCTTCTGTTATTCCATTGTAGTGTTTTGGTTCTATTTTTAAATTCACTGATTTTGTTGCTTTTGCATTTACTTCGTTTATTATTTCTGTTATTTTTGAATATTCTGTTATTGGTGTTCCTACAAGATATCCTTCGTTTTGTGTCATTTTGTATTTGGTGTAGTTTTCTAATACTGCTTGTTGTACCATTCTTAGTTCTGATAGTTGTGTATTTTCTCTTGATTCTTGTATTGCACTTATTCCTGAGAAGGTGGCTACACTTGCTATTATTATTAATATTATTGTTGTTATTATTAATATAACTAGTGTTATACCTTTATTATTATATTTGTTTTCATTTCTCATTTGAATACCCCTTACATACTTTTTCATAAATCTTATCATTTTTTTCCTAATTTTACAATAATTTTTAGCAAATCTATTTTATTTTTATTAATTTTATTGTATAATGTATATGTGAATTTGTATCAAGCTTGAAAGGAGGGGTTCTTATGTGGCAAATATGGTTAATCGCAGCTGGTATTTTTCTTATTATAGAAATTTTTACAGTAGGATTTTTCGTGTTTTGGTTTTCAATAGGAAGTTTAATAGCAATGATTGTTAGCTTCTTTACAAGCAATGTAATTATTCAAGCTTCAGTTTTTATTATTTCTTCATGTATCTTGATTTTCGCAACTAAACCTTTGTGTAATAAGGTTACTAAAAAAGATGCTGTGCCAACTAATGTTTATTCTGTTATTGGTAAAAAAGCTATTGTTGTTGAAAAAATTGACTGGACCACAGGAACAGGACAAGTAAAAGTTGATGGAGAAGTTTGGTCTGCTAAATCTAATGAGCAGTCATCAATTTCAGAAGGAAGCGAAGTTATAATTGAAAGTGTTGATGGTGTTAAATTATTAGTAAAAGCATTGTCTACTGTTTCAAATACAGCTACAAATTAATTATTAGACAGTTGAACTGTCAAGAAGGAGGATTTTTATGATTTTTTTATTAGTTTTACTGATTATTATTATAGTTATTGCAGTAAAGTCAATTAAGGTTGTTAGACAATCTGAGGTTTACATTATAGAGAGATTGGGTAAATTCCACAAGGTTGCTGATGCAGGTCTTACAATTATTATTCCATTTTTCGATAGAGTAAGAAGTGTGGTTAGTTTAAAACAACAAACTATGGATGTTCCACCTCAAGGAGTTATTACTAAGGATAATGTTACAATTACTATAGATACTGTTGTATTTTATCAAATAACAGACCCAGCTAAGGCTGTTTATGAAATTCAAAGTTTGAAGAAAGGTATCGAATATCTTGCTATTACTACAATTCGTGATATTGTTGGTAAAATGGACTTAGATGAGACTTTTAGTTCAAGAGATGGTATTAATACTAAGTTAAGAACTATTCTTGATGATGCTACAGATAGATGGGGTTGTAAGATTGATAGAGTTGAGATAAAAGATATTACACCTCCAGCAGATATTAGAGACGCAATGGAAAAACAAATGAATGCTGAACGTAATAAAAGAGCTTTAATTCTTGAAGCTGAAGCTCAAAAGCAATCTGCTGTTACTATTGCAGAAGGTAAGAAAACTGCCGCTATTCTTGAGGCAGAAGCAGATAGAGAAGCTAGAATTAGAAGAGCAGCTGGTGAGGCTCAAGCTATTAAGTCTGTTGCAGAAGCTAAAGCTAAAGAAATCGCTATGGTTTATGATGCTATTAAAAATGCTGACCCAGATGAGAAACTTGTTCAAATTAAGTCTCTTGAGGCTCTTGAAGAAATCGCTAAAGGCGATGCTAATAAGGTGTTTATTCCTTTTGAGGCTACAGGTGCTTTGAGTGGTTTAGGTGCTGCTAAAGAGATTTTTAATGGAAAGAAATAGAATTATTTAAGGGAAAGAAAAAAGCGACGTTGTCGCTTTTTTTAGTATACCAAGAGAGTATCGAGTATATTTGAGGAATCGTCTACTCAATAAGACATTTTTCTATTATTGATCTGGTTCTTCAAAACCACCTATTATTAACATATATCCTTCACTATCTATTACAACCGTGATGTTTTCATTCGCTGATATATTTACTGTTTTCTTTCCTTTTAATTTGTTTTCCTTATCACTTATACATATTGGCAATACACTATTTGTTGTCGTTCCATCTCCTAGTTGTCCTAATTCATTATATCCCCATGTATATGCCTTTCCTTCTTCATCTATTGCTACTGTGTGACCTTTTCCGGCTGATATACTTATTATTTTCTTTCCTTTCAATTCGTTTTCTTTGTCACTTATACATATTGGCAATACACTATTTGTTGTCGTTCCATCTCCTAGTTGTCCAACTTCATTATT
>CAKPJC010000029.1 GCA_934162535.1 uncultured Clostridia bacterium
ATACGAGCAAAATTTAATGATGGAGAAGAATGTAACATAGAACTTCAAGTATCGCCATATAAACATATGCCAGATAGAATGTTACAATATTGGTCAATGAATTACATCAACAAACTCGAAAGAGGAGAAGACTATTCAAAAATAAAGCCAACAATAGCAGTACTAATAACATGTTATAAACTAGATGAAATAAAAGAAATTTCCAGATACCACACAAGTTGGTCACTAAGAGAAGATAAAGAAACAGACTCAGTACTAACAGACAAGTTTCAAGTGCATGTATTAGAAATTCCAAAGGTAAAAGATATAGAAATACAAACAGACGAACTAGCACAATGGATGAGTTTTATCAATGACCCAGAGGATGGGAGGTTAGAAAAAATGATGTATGAAAATAACAAATATTTTAAACAAGCTAGAAAAGAATTAGAATATTTGAGTGGGGACAAAGATTTTCAAGAGATAGTGGAAAAAAGAGCATTAGCCTTAATGGATCAAGAAGTACAAACAAGATTGGCAAAAGAAGAGGGCAGAGAAGAAGGCAGAAGAGCAGGCAAAACAGAGGGAATATCAATTGGAGAAAAAAAGAAGGAAATAGAAATAGCTAAGAAAATGAAAGCTAGAAACATACCAATAGAAGAGATAATGGAACTAACAGAACTTAGTAAAGAAGAAATAGAAAAAATAAGACAAGAAACCAAAGAAAAACAAAAAGAAGAAGAAAAGGAATAGGAGATTTTATATCCTATATACTCTCTCCTTACAGTCACGGACAAGAGTACTTAGGTAGCTCATTAAAAATTGCAAAGTCAGTCCCTATACTTACTGTAGTAAACAATAGGGACTTTTTAACATACTTATTTTCTAGGGTTCTTCCTCCAATCTTTCTTTAGCTCAATACTTTCTCTCTCATTGGCAGTATTTTGTTCAATATCAACTAAAAAAACTCTATCATTAAAAGAACCATTTTTACTATTTTTAAACTGTCTTGCACGATTCACATCATCCAACGATATATTTCTACACTTCATTATAGCAGAAATAACCTCAATTAAATCAGCCAATTCTTCGACAGAATGCTCTTCAACAAACTCATGAGCCTCTTCAAACAATTTATTATCTAACTCTTGTAAATAATCTTTATCATTTAATATTTTATAATTACACTTTCTCCCAGACAAACTAATATTTTCAGGTATTTTATCTCTTACCAACTTATTATACACATACCTCATCTTTATTTCCTCCGATTTAATTATACATATATAATAAAACAAACGTTCTCAAAAGTCAATAAGATATTAAAAAAATATATAAATGTGAAAAGCGAATAAAAAGTCATCTGAAAACCACCAGAATGAGATATAATACAGCTGATAGGCAATAAAACTAAATTTTTACCAATATATATATATAGTGAGAGGAGGAAAGCCGAGCTTATCTACTCGATGTAAATTATGAAAAAAATATTATTAATAGAAGATAACGAAACAATAATAAAAGGGCTAAAATATACACTAGAACAAGAAGGATACAATGTAGAAACAGCCGAAAGTATAATAAAAGCTAAAACAAAAATAAAAAAAGAGCAATACGCTATGAAAATAATAAACTTAAAAAGTGAATCAATTGAATATGGATATAATATATTAAGTAAATATGGCATAGATGGTAAAGACAGTTCAGTAATAAAAGGACTAGATAATTCAAAAAGAGAAATAATAATAATAAATACAATAACAATAATTGTATTTTTAGCACTAATCACAATTGTTTTTATAAACTATAAAAAAAGTAGAGAAAAAGAATTAGAAAAAATATTAAAATATATTCAGCAAATAAACGAAAAAAATTATGAACTAAAAATAGAAGAAAATTCAGAAGATGAACTAAGCAACCTAGTAAAAAATTGTATAGAACATTCACCTGAAAAAAGCAGAATATATATAGATTTTTATCAAAACAAATTCTATACAGGAATTACAATAAAGGATGAAGGAAAAGGAATTGACAAAAAAGACATAAAGCATATTTTTGAAAGATTTTATAAAGGCAAAAATAGTACAGAAAGCAGTGTTGGGATAGGTTTGGCAATTTCAAAAAATATTATAGAAAAAGACGGTGGAAACATAAAATGTTCGTCAGAAAAAAATAATGGAGCAATATTTGAAATAAAATATCTTTTTTCTTGACAAGATGTTAATAATATGATAATCTAGTACAGAAAACCAGATAATCAAAGGAGAAAAAATGGAAAAGTATTTTAAATCAGTAAATTGTAAAAATATAAAAGAAATAGTATATAACTCTGCAAAAGAATATGGAGAAAAAACAGCATTTGTAATAAAACAAAAAAACGGAAAAGAAGTAACATACAAAAATGTATCATTCAAAGAATTTTTGAATGACATAAATGCATTTGGAACACAGCTCTATAAACTAGGATGCAAAAACAAAAGAATAGCAATAGCAGGCAGAAATAGATATGAATGGGTTGTAACACATTTAGCAAACTTAACAGGAGGAATAGTATCAATACCACTAGATAAAGAATTACAAATAGACGAATTTGAAAGTTGTCTTGAAAGAAGCAAAGCAGATGTATTAGTATTTGACGAAAAATACACAGAAATAATAGAAGAAATAAACAAAAGGGGAAAAACACATGTAAAAGAATATATATGCATGACAGAACAGGAAGGATATAAAAACTTCTGGAAACTAAAAGAAGAAGGAGCAATACTTGTAGAGCAGGGAGAAAAAGAATATATCAATGCAGAAATAGACCCATATAAAATGGCGATATTACTATTTACATCAGGAACAACATCAAAATCAAAAGCAGTAATGTTATCACAAAATAATATTGCATCAAATGTATATTCAATGCTATTAGTAGAAGATATATTATCAACAGATAGAAACTTGGCATTTTTACCATTACATCACATATTTGGTTCAACAGGGTTAATAGTAATGATAGCAGCAGGTGTAACAACATCATTTCCAGATGGGCTAAGATATATTGCTCAAAACTTAAAAGAATACAAAATAACATTATTTGTAGGAGTACCGCTTCTTGTAGAAGCAATATACAGAAAAATAGAAAGCGAAATAGAAAAACAAGGAAAAACAAAATTAATAAATTTTGCAAAAGGAATAAGTAACTTTTTATTAAAAATCCATATAGATATAAGAAGAAAAATGTTCAAATCTGTATTAAATGCACTAGGAGGAGACTTAAGATTTATAATATCAGGAGGTGCACCACTAGATAAAAATGTTGCAAAAGGATTTAATGAAATAGGAGTCCAAGTAGTACAAGGATATGGACTAACAGAAACTGCACCCGTAATCTCAGCAGAAAACTTCAAAAATATAAGATTTGGCTCAGTAGGACACATAATGGAAAATGTACAAGCGGAAATTGTAAACAAAGATGAGGAAGGAATAGGAGAACTAAGAGTAAAAGGACCAAATGTAATGCTAGGATATTATGAAAATGAAGAAGCAACTAATAATGTAATAAAAGATGGATGGTTTTATACAGGGGACCTTGGATATTTTGATAAAGACAACTATTTATTTTTAACAGGAAGACAAAAAGACATGATAGTATTAAAAAATGGTAAAAAAGTATTTCCAGAAGAAATAGAAACACTAATAAATAGGATTGACCTAGTAAAAGAATGTATGGTATATGGAATGCCAGAAGAAGAAAGCAAAAATGATATAAAATTATCTGTAAAAGTAGTATATGATAAAGAAATTGCAAAAGAAAAATACCCAGATAAAACAATAGATGAATTAAAAAATATAATATGGGAAAAAATAAAAGAAATAAACAGAACATTTCCAAGATATAAGTATGTAAAAAATATCATAATAACAGATGAAGAACTAATAAAAACAACAACAAAGAAAATAAAAAGACATGAAGAAATGAAAAAAATCATAACCAAAAAATAAATTTTAAAATTAGCACTCTACTATTGACATTGCTAAAATATATGATATAATAATATATGTAAAAAGAAAAAAGGCACATTTTATAATCTATAAATTGTGCTTTTAAAACATTCATAAAGGAGGTTGATATTATGAATATGCAAAAATTTACACAAAAATCATTAGAAGCAATACAAGAATCACAAAATATTGCGACTGAAAATCAAAATGCACAAGTAGAACAAGAACACTTATTACTAGCACTTTTAAAACAAGACAATAGTTTGATAAAAGAACTATTAAAAAAGATGGGAACATCAGAGAACTTTGAAAATGAGCTAGAAAATATCATTTCGAAAATGCCAAAAGTAGTCGGAGGAGCAAGACCAAGTAACGGAATATATGTTTCACAAGATTTAGATATAACACTTACAAATGCAGAAACAATAGCAAAAAAAATGAAAGATGAATATGTATCAGTTGAGCACATAATGTTATCAATGTTTGACAATGGAAATCGTAAAATAAAAGAATTATTCAAAACATTTAATGTAAACAAAAGTGAATTTTTAAAAACATTAACAAGTGTAAGAGGAAATACGAGAGTAACAACAGATAATCCAGAAGAAACATATGATGCACTAAAAAAATATGGACAAGACTTAGTACAATTAGCAAGAGAGCAAAAGTTAGACCCTGTAATAGGAAGAGACAATGAAATAAGAAATGCAATAAGAATATTATCAAGAAAAACAAAAAATAATCCATGTTTAATAGGAGAGCCAGGTGTTGGTAAAACAGCTATAGTCGAAGGTTTAGCACTAAGAATTGTTAGAGGAGATGTTCCAGAAGGATTAAAAGACTGTACAATATTTTCATTAGATATGGGACTATTAATAGCAGGTGCTAAATATAGAGGAGAATTTGAAGAAAGACTAAAAGCAGTATTACAAGAGGTAAAGAAAAGTGAAGGAAAAATAATCTTGTTTATTGATGAAATTCACACAATAGTAGGAGCAGGAAAAACAGACGGGGCAATGGATGCAGGCAACTTACTAAAACCGATGTTAGCAAGAGGAGAACTACACTGTATAGGTGCAACAACACTAAATGAATATAGAAAATATATAGAAAAAGACCAAGCACTTGAAAGACGTTTCCAACCAGTTATGGTAGATGAACCAACAGTAGAAGACACAATATCAATATTAAGAGGACTAAAAGAAAGATATGAAGTATATCATGGTGTTAAAATATCTGATAATGCACTAATAACAGCAGCAACATTATCACATAGATATATATCAGATAGATTTCTTCCAGACAAGGCAATAGACTTAATTGATGAAGCATGTAGTATGATAAAAACAGAAATGCAATCAATGCCAACAGAGCTAGATGAAATATCAAGAAAAATAATGCAATTGGAAATAGAAGAAACAGCATTATCAAAAGAAAAAGATGAACTATCTAAAAAGAGATTAGACACAATTAAAAAAGAAAAAGCAGAGCTAAAAACCAAATTTGACTCAATGAAGGCAAAATGGGAAAATGAAAAAGAAGCAATAGGAAAAGTCCAAAAACTTAGAGAAGAAATAGAAAGAGTAAATGCGGAAATTGAACAAGCAGAAAGAAATTATGAACTAAATAAATTAGCAGAATTAAAATATGGTAAACTACCAGAACTACAAAAACAATTAAAAGAAGAAGAGGAACTTGCTGAAAAAGGAAAAGAAAGTGGTTTACTAAGAAACAAAGTAACAGAAGACGAAATTACAAAAATCATATCAAAATGGACAGGAATACCTGTTGCAAAACTTATGGAAGGCGAAAAAGAAAAGATATTAAATCTTGATAAAATACTTCATAAAAGAGTAATAGGTCAAGATGAAGCAGTAGAAAAAGTCTCAGAAGCGATAATGCGTTCAAGAGCAGGAATTGGAGACCCACGTAGACCAATAGGTTCATTCATGTTTTTAGGACCAACAGGTGTAGGTAAAACTGAACTTGCAAAATCACTAGCAGATGCATTATTTGATGATGAACACAATATGGTCAGAATTGATATGTCAGAATATATGGAAAAATACTCTGTATCAAGATTAATAGGAGCTCCTCCAGGATATGTTGGATATGAAGAAGGTGGACAATTAACAGAAGCAGTAAGAAGAAAACCATATTCAGTAGTATTATTTGATGAAATTGAAAAAGCACATCCAGATGTGTTTAATGTATTATTACAAGTACTAGATGATGGTAGAGTTACAGATTCACAAGGTAGAACAGTAGATTTCAAAAATACAATAATAATATTAACATCAAACTTAGGCTCAGAATACATTTTGGAGGGAATACAAGAAAATGGGGAAATATCTGAAGAGGCAAAAGAAAAAGTTAGAACATTATTAAAACAAAAATTCAGACCAGAATTCCTAAATCGTCTAGATGAAATAGTATTTTATAAGCCATTAATGAAAAATGAAATATCTAAGATATTAGATTTATTAATAGATGATTTAAGAAAAAGACTTGAAGATAAAAATATAAAAATAGAAGTATCTGAATCAGCTAAAAATTATCTAATAGATAATGGTTATGATGAAGCATATGGTGCAAGACCATTAAAAAGATTTGTGCAAAAGAAACTTGAAACATTAATAGCAAGAAAAATCTTATCAAATGAAATAATGCCTAATAGTACAGTAAAAGTAGATTATAAAAATAATGAATTGTGTATTGATTAAGATTTTATTAAAATGACAAAAATGTAATGCAAAACAATAAAATAATATGGTATAATAGAAACATCAAAAGAAAAGGAGCAAAAAATGAAAAAAATATACTTAATATTAACACATACAGGAACAATATTATCAACCATAATAAAGCAATACACAAAAGACGAATATTCCCATGTATCAATAGCACTAGATGAAGAACTACATAAAATGTACAGTTTTGGAAGATTAAACCCATACAATCCATTTTGGGGAGGATTTGTACATGAAGGAATAGCAAGAGGAACATTCAAAAGATTTAAAAACACAACAACAGAAATATACTCATTAAAAATAACAGACGAACAATATGAAAAACTAAAAAAAGTAATAAGATATTTTAATAACAACAAAGAAAAATATAAATTTAATACTATAGGACTTGCATGTGTATGTATAAGAAAGAAAATAACATTAAAAAACACATTTTATTGTGCAGAATTTGTAAGACATGTACTGAAATCAGCAAGAATACAAGTAGGAACTTTACCTGAAATAATAAAACCAGAAGATTTCAAAGACATAGATGGAATAAAACTTGAATATCACGGACTACTTAGAAAATACAATAAGGCAGATAAAATTAATATAATGGATATATTAAATAAAAACGAAATAAGTTATGTATAAAAAGTCACTAAAACAAATAGTGACTTTTTGTCACTTTACACTTTACTTGTGTAATATAAAATCAAACAAAAATGAAATGAAGAAATTTAATATGGAAATATTAAGAGTAGAAAACCTAAGCAAAATATATGGAAAAGGAGAAAATGAGGTAAGAGCAGTAGACAATGTTTCATTCTCAGTAGAAAAAGGAGAATTCATTGGAATAATAATGAGATATTCACTAAACAAAATAAATAAACAAAATATAATTGAAACAATTAGAAAAGATAATATATAAATATAAATACTGATGAATTTATTTGAAAAAATATTGTGAAAAGATAAAGGATTTGTTATAATAAAAATATATAACATAGGAGGAGAAACAATGAAAGATAAATTTGTCAGTATTTTACTTACAATAGTATTAATAGCACTATTAGGAATTATAGGATTCTGTAGTTACATTATCTATAATGAAATTATGGGAGACGAAACAGAATACTTTAATATTGAAGAAGCGGGATACCCTACAGAAGAAACCAGTGCATCAAGTTCAGACACACGTTATAATTCTTCAAATTCTAATCTTTTTTCAGGAATATCAGATGGAAAAAATAACAATGCAACAAGCCTTTCAACAACTGTTGGGAGAAATTTATATAATCAATTAGGAAGAGAAGCAAAAATAATATACAGCAAATTATATGAAAACAAAGAAAATCTGGAAACAGGAACGTATACAATAGAATTTAAAAATACATTTTCAGACTTATTATCAAAAGAGGATGGAGACAAAGAGCTAAAAAAGCAATATCAATCAGCAATAGAAGCTTTTTTATATGAAAACCCAGATGTATTCTATTTAGACGTTAGAAAAATGTACATAAATATTGAAAAAATCACCAAGATAACTGGAGTAAAATATAATGTTTATATAAATCATGGGAATAAAGATAATTACTTTGAAGATGGCATATATTCAAAAGCAGATGTAGATAAATGTCAAGAAGAAATTGAAATCGAAAAAAATAAAATATTAGCAAGAGTAGAAGGAAAAAGCAAATACGATGCTATAAAAGAGGTACATGACTATTTAGCAGACACAATAATGTATCAATCATCAACAACAGATGAAAGTATATATACAATTTATGGAGCACTTGTAAACAAGAGATGTGTTTGTGAAGGATATGCAAAATCATTTCAATATATGATGAACTTAATTGGAATAGAGAATGCAATTGTAATTGGAACAGGAACAAATAGTCAAAATGAAACAGAAAGCCATGCATGGAATTATGTTGAATTAGACGGAAAATGGTATGGAATTGATGTTACATGGGATGATCCAGTGATACTAGGAAAAGGAAAACTTACAAAGAACTTAAGGTATCAATATTTCCTAAAAGGTGAAAAAACGATGTCCAAAAATCATACAGTATCAGGAACATTCACAGAAGGTGGCCAAGTATTCCAATATCCTACACTAAGCCAAGAAGATTATGAATAATAGGAGTGAGAAGATGATAGAGTTAGAAGAAAATTCAAGAAAACTTGAAATATTAAAAACTAAAATAAAAGACTTGGGTGAGTCTCTTTGACATAGACAATGTAAAAAAAGAGCTTAATGTACTTGAAAAAGAAACGCAGAAAGAAGAATTTTGGAACAAAAACCCAAATGAAACAAGCAAAATATTATCTAAAATGAAACATTTAAAACAAAAAACAACAAAATACGAAGATTCAAAAAATGAAGTAGAAAATTTAATTGAATTAACAGAACTTACTAATATGGAAGAAGACGTAAATGTTGCAGAAGATATAATAACTTCAACTAAAAAACTGGAAAAAGAGATAGAAAAATTACATTTAGAAACACTTCTATCAGGAAAATATGACAAATGCAATGCAATACTAACATTACATCCAGGTGCAGGTGGAACGGAGTCACAGGACTGGGCAGAAATGCTATATAGGATGTATGCTAGATGGGCAAATCAAAAAGAATATGATATAAAGGAATTAGATTATCTCGAGGGAGAAGAAGCTGGAATAAAAAGTGTTACATTTGAAATAATCGGATTAAATGCATATGGGTATATGAAAGGCGAAATGGGTGTACATAGATTAGTTAGAATATCTCCATTTGATTCAGGTGGACGAAGACATACATCTTTTGCATCATTAGAAGTTTTACCAGAAATAACAGATGACATAAAAATTGATATTAATCCAGATGATATTAGGGTTGATACATATAGAGCCTCTGGTGCAGGTGGACAACATATAAATAAAACATCTTCAGCTATAAGGATTACACATATACCAACAAATATTGTTGTAGCTTGTCAGTCAGAACGTTCACAAATACAGAACAGAGAAACAGCAATGAAAATGCTAAAGTCTAAATTGTTTGATTTAAAAGAAAAAGAACAAAAAGATAAAATTGAAGACTTAAAAGGAGAGCAAAAAGACATTGCGTGGGGAAGTCAAATTCGCTCATATGTCTTTTGCCCATATACATTAGTAAAAGACCATAGAACTAATTATGAAACAGGTAATGTTGAGGCTGTTATGAATGGCAACATTGATGGATTTATAGAAAGCTATTTGCAAAAGTATGGAAAAACAAGTTATAATTAAGCTTAAAACTTCAAGCAAAACTGATTAAATTCACCTGAGAAAAAGAATTCAAAAACATTGACAAAACATAATAATTCATGCTATCATAAATACAGTAATAAAAATCAAATTAATTATGTATTAAAAAGAAACCAAGTAGTAGATTATAGTTACAAACAAAAGAGAGATAGTGGCAGGTGAAAACTATCAGAATATAAAATACGAAATACAATTCTTATAGTAATTAACGTTAGCAACGAACAGCTATAAAGAGGCATATAGAAATATATGTGAATAAAGGTGGTACCACGAGTCAAATCGTCCTTTACAGAGGGCAATTTGGCTCTTTTGAAATTTTAAAAATAGGAGGTAAAAAATGACACTTGTAGAAGAACTAAAATGGAGAGGACTTATAAAAGACATATCAAGTCCAGAATTAGAAGAAAAACTAAACAAAGGAGGACTAACATTTTACATAGGAACAGATCCAACAGCAGATAGTTTACATGTAGGGCATCTATCAAGCTTTTTAATATCGAAAAGACTAAAAGAAGCAGGACATCATCCAATATTATTAGTTGGTGGAGGAACAGGGATGATAGGAGATCCAAGACCAACAACAGAAAGAGCTATGATAAGCAAAGAAGCAGTAGCAGAAAACTTCAAATCATTAAAAAAACAAGTAGAAAACATATTTGGGTTTGAAGTAGTAAACAACAATGACTGGTACAAAGACATAAACATAATTGACTTTTTAAGAGACTATGGCAAATATTTCAATATAAATTATATGCTAGACAAGGACATAATAAGAAGAAGGCTAGAAACAGGAATAACATACACAGAATTTTCATACATGATATTACAAGCACTAGATTTCAAATATTTACATGAAAACAAAGGAGTAGACTTACAATGTGCTGGTTCAGACCAATGGGGGAACATAACAGCAGGAATTGACTTAATAAGAAGGTCAACAGGAGATGAAGTATATGGATTTACTATGCCATTAGTAACAGACTCACAAGGAAAAAAATTCGGTAAAAGCGAAGGAAATGCATTATGGTTAGACAAAACAAAAACATCAAGCTATAAACTATACCAATTTTTTGTAAATGTTGAGGACTCAATGGTAATAGACTACTTAAAAATATATACATTCTTATCAAAAGAAGAAATAGAAGAATATGAAAAAAAGAACAATGAACATCCTGAACTTAGGGAAGCTCATAAAGCATTAGCAAGAGAGATAATAACATTTTTACATGGAAAAGAAGAATATGAAAGAGCAGTAAAACTAGCGAAAAATTTATTTAATAACAGATTCAAAGAAATGTCAAAACAAGATATAAAAGAATTATTTGATGAGCAAGACATAAAAGAAATTGAAGGAAGCACAAATCTTTTAGACTTACTAATAACACTAGGAGTAGCTTCAAGTAAAAGAGAAGCAAGAGAATTTGTAAACAGTGGTGCAATATCAATAAATGGAGATAAAGTCACAGAAATAAATATTGAAATAACAGATGACTTATTTATAGATAACACATACATTATAATAAAAAGAGGAAAGAAAAATTATTATGTAGGAAGAAAATCATAAAATTTATTATAAACTATTGCTATTTTTCGACTTATTTTGTAAAATAAATATAGAAAAATAAAAGGAGGAATACAAATGAACAGTGCAGAATATGATTATTTAATGACTGAGGTTCCAGAACTAACAGGTTCATCTGAAGCATTACTAAGTGGAGTAATAGCAGGAACACTTGCTACATTTTCATTAGCGATGATGTTTATCTCACTTACAATCACAATACTAACAGTAATTGCTAACTGGAAAATATTCGTAAAAGCTGGAAAACCAGGCTGGGCAGCACTTATACCAATATACAACTTAGTAGTTTTATATCAAGTTGCAGGTGTATCACCATGGCTAATCCTATTATTGCTATTTGTAGGTGTGCCAATTGTAGGGCCACTTATTGCTTTAGGACTATCAATATATTTAATGGTGCAACTCGCAAATGCATTTGGTAAAGGCGCAGGATTTGCTGTCGGACTAATATTTTTAAACACAATATTTATAATGATATTAGGATTTGGTGACTCAAAATATGTGTTAAAATCAAACAACGATGATAATAACAATAATGAACCACAAGTAATATAATGTAAGAAAAAAACTTAGAATAATTAAATTCTAAGTTTTTTAAATAATTTTATGTAAAACTATTTATTTTTTTGACAAAATGTGATATTATAAATATGTAAATAAAGAGAGGTGATAAAAATGAATGAAGACTCGCAGGAAAATCCCAAGCTGAAAATGGATAAAATAAAAAATCAAAAAAATGAAGAACTGCGAGACTTCATTCATTTTTTGGTTTAAAATATTCTTATCCATTTCTAAAAAATATAAAATAAATAGGGGGAAGAAATGGAAATAGAAGAAGTAAAAGAATTATTAAGAGAAAAAAAATTCAACCAACTAAAGTTAAAACTAAAAGAAATGAAAAGTGCAGACATATCAGCAATATTAGATGAATTAGATGACAAAGAAAGTGTTATAAAAGTATTCAGAATATTATCAAAAGAAAAAGCTGGTATGACGTTCTCATACATGGAATCAGATATGAGAGAAAAATTAATACAAGACTTAACAGATACAGAGCTAAAAAATGTTATAGACGAACTATTTATGGATGACACAGTTGACTTAATAGAAGAAATGCCATCAAATGTAGTAACAAGAATTTTAAAAGCAGTAGACAAAAAAGACAGAAAAATAATAAACGAATTATTAAAATATCCAGAAGACAGTGCTGGTAGCATTATGACAACTGAGTTTGTTGACTTAAAAGAAACAATGACAGTAGAACAAGCATTACAAAGAATTAGAGAAAAAGGAATAGACTCAGAAACAATATATACATCATATGTATTAGACGATAGCAGAAAACTAGTAGGATTAATAAACATAAAAGACATATTGCTAGCAAAACCAGATACAATAATAAAAAACATTATGGAAACGAATATAATATCTGTAAGCACTACAGAAGACCAAGAGGATGTAGCAAAAAAATTCGACAAATATGACTTTTTTGCATTGCCTGTAGTAGACAAGGAAAACAGACTAGTAGGTATAGTAACAGTCGATGATGCCATTAACGTAATACAAGATGAGGTATCAGAGGACTTTGAAAAAATGGCAGCTATCACGCCAAATGAAGATGGATATTTTGAAACAAGCGTATTCAAACATGCAAAAAGCAGAATAGTATGGTTATTAATATTGATGTTATCAGCAGCAATCACAGGAGGAATAATAACAGAATATGAAGAAGCATTTGCGGCAGTACCAATACTTGTATCATTTATCCCAATGATAATGGGAACAGGTGGAAACTGTGGCTCACAAAGTTCAACATTAATAATACGTGGACTTGCAACAGATGAAATAAAACTAAAAGATGTATTTAAGGCTTTATGGAAAGAAGTCAGAGTCGCATTAGTTGTAGGTGTAGCGCTATCAATAGTAAATGGAATCAGAATAATGCTCCAATACCAAAACATGCAATTAGCAGTTGTACTGGGGCTAACGCTTATAGCAACAGTATGTTTAGCAAAAGCATTAGGATGTTTATTACCATTACTTGCAAAAAGGTTAAAATTAGACCCAGCAATAATGGCAGCACCACTAATAACAACACTTGTAGACATATTCTCAATATTGGTATATTTCCAAATTGCAACATCAATAATGCATTTATAAAATAAATAAAAAAATCAGACAAATTAGCACTCTGCTATTGACATTGCTAAATATAAGATATATAATTAGCAATGGAAAAGGAGAGTGTATTTTTATGGGAACAAAACAATTCAAAGCAGAATCAAAAAAGCTATTAGATTTAATGATTAATTCAATATATACAAACAAGGAAATATTTTTAAGAGAATTAATCTCAAATGCGAGTGATGCAATTGATAAACTGCATTACCGTTCACTAACAGATAAAAATATGACAATAGGCAAATCAGAATTTGAAATAAAAATAGGAGTAGATAAAGAAAATAGAACAATTACAATAAAAGACAATGGTTGTGGAATGACAGAAAATGAACTTGAAACAAACCTAGGAACTATCGCCAAAAGTGGTTCACTTGCATTCAAACAAGAAAATGAAAAAAAGGAAGATATTAATATAATAGGTCAATTTGGTGTAGGATTTTATTCAGCATTTATGGTAAGTGATAAAGTTACAGTAGAAAGCAAATCAGTAGATAGTGACAAAGCATACAAATGGGAATCAAAAGGGGCAGAAGGATATACAATAGAACCATGTGAAAAAGAAGAAAATGGAACAATAATAACACTACACATAAAAGAAGACAATGAAGAAGAAAAATATAGCCAATTCTTAGATGAATATAAAATACAAGAACTTGTAAAAAAATATTCAGACTATATAAGATACCCAATAAAAATGGATATAACACATCAACACAAAAAAGAAGGAACAGAAAATGAATATGAAACACATATTGAAACAATAATAATAAACAGTATGGTGCCAATATGGAAAAGACCTAAAAGTAAAGTAACAAAAGAAGAATACAATAACTTTTATACAGAAAAATTCAATGACTTTTTAGCACCAATAAAAACAATTCATACATCTGTTGAAGGACAATTCAGTTACAATGCATTACTATATATACCTGCACATCTTCCATATGATTATTATGCACAAGATTATAAAAGAGGATTACAGCTATATTCAAATGGTGTTTTAATAATGAATAAATGTGAAGACTTATTACCTGACTATTTTGGATTTGTAAGAGGACTTGTAGATAGCCAAGACTTATCATTAAATATATCAAGAGAGTTATTGCAACATGATAGACAATTAAAAGTAATTGCAAAAAATATCGAAAATAAAATTAGAAGTGAATTACAAAACATGCTAAAAAATGAAAGAGAAGAATACGAAAAATTCTTTAATATATTTGGAATGCAATTAAAATATGGAACATACAACAATTATGGTATGGACAAAGATAAATTAAAAGACTTATTAATGTTCTATTCTTCAACAGAGAAGAAACTTGTTACACTTGGAGAATATGTTTCAAGAATGAAAGAAGGACAAGAATCAATATATTATGCATGTGGAGAATCAATAGACAAAATAGATTTATTACCACAAGTAGATTCGATAAAAGACAGAGGATATGAAATCTTGTATCTATCTGCAAGTGTAGACGAATTTGTTATGCAAATACTACAAGAGTATGAAGGAAAGAAATTTGCAAATGTATGTGCAGATAATATTGACCTTGAAACAGCAGAAGAAAAAGAAGAAATTAAAAAAGCAAATGAAGATGACAAAGAAATGTTTGACTTTATGAAAGAAGCCGTAGGTGGAGATGTTGATAAAGTAAGATATACACATAAATTAAAAAATCATCCTATTTGCTTAACAAGTGAAGGAGCTCTTTCTGTAAAAATGGAAAAAGTTATAAATGCTATGCCAAATGAAGAAAGTGTAAAAGCTCAAACAATATTGGAAATTAATAAAAACCATCCTATTGTAAATAAATTGAAAGAGCTATATCAAAATGATAAAGAAGGATTAAAAGAGTATACTAAAATATTATATGCTCAGGCTAGACTTATAGAAGGATTACCAATAGAAAACCCTACAGAGATTAGTAATATGGTTTGTAAAATAATTTCAAAATAAAATATATAAAAAACAATACTTAAAATAGGTATTGTTTTTTATTAACCAAACTGAAAAGTAAACATAAAATAATATAAGATAATATACATTGGAGGGATAAATATGGAAAAAATACTTGAAGCAAAAGGAATAAGTAAAACATATCAAGCAAAAAATGGAGAAATAAACGCTCTAAAAAACATAAGTTTTGAAGTAATGGAAGGAGAATTTGTAAGCATAATAGGACCAAGTGGCTGTGGAAAGTCAACTTTATTATCAATAATAGCAGGGCTAGAGAGAAAAACATCAGGAGAAACTTATATAAATGGAAAAGTAGGATACATGTTACAAAAAGATAATTTATTAGAGTGGAGAACTATTTACAAAAATGTATTATTAGGTTTGGAGATACAAAAAAATAATACACCTGAAAACAAAAAGTATGTAGAAGAATTATTAAAAAAATATGGACTTTATGAGTTCAAAGATAAATACCCAATGCAATTATCTGGAGGAATGAGGCAAAGAGTAGCTTTGATTAGAACACTTGCAATAAGACCAAGTATATTGCTATTAGATGAAGCATTTTCAGCACTAGATTACCAAACAAGACTAAGTGTTACAGATGATATATATAAAATATTAAAAAGTGAAAACATAACAGCATTGATGGTAACACATGATATATCAGAAGGTAGATTTTGAAGTAGACAGTATGTGAGATAAAGCAATTTGAATTTAATGGAAATACTTAAATTTCAAAGTTTAAAAAATTTCAAAATTTATTTTTAACTATTGACAAAAACAAACGTTTGATATAAAATTGAGAAAATTGTAAAAAGGTGGTAGTAGTTATGAAAATAAGTGAATTAAACGCGGAATATGATAAATTACAATTACAGTATGGAGCAAAGGAGTTAACATCTATATATAATGGAGGATGCACTAATAATCCAGATTTTTGTTTTGTTTTTATGAATCCTACTGGAAAAAATATTGCATCAGATCCAAATTGGAAAGGGAGAAGATCTCCTTGGATTGGAACTAAGAATATATGGAAATTGTTTTATAGAATAGGATTACTTGATGAAGAAATATATAGTGATATTATGTCAAAAAAGCCACAAGAGTGGGATGAAAAATTTGCGGATTTAGTATATGCTGATGTAGAAAAACACAAATATTTTATAACTAATTTAGGAAAATGTACACAGGTAGATGCTAGAGTATTACAAAATTCGGTTTATAGTCAATATTTAGATTTATTATGCAAAGAAATAGAAATAATTAATCCTAAGATAATTATAACACTTGGAAATCAAGTAAGTTCTATTGTATTGGATAAAAATATATCAGTATCTCAATGTAGAAAACAAAACTTTTTAAAGAATATAGCTGGTATGGAATATAAAGTATACCCAGTTTATTATCCTATTGGAAA
>CAKPJC010000030.1 GCA_934162535.1 uncultured Clostridia bacterium
ACGATTTAGTATTTCAAAAACTATTTGGAGAACAAAAGAACAAGGAGATTACAGGTCATTTATTATCTTTGATACTAGGGAAAGAAGTATACAATGTAGACTTAGACGTAAACAAGCAAATGATAGGAAACAGGGAAGGACTAAAAACATGCATATTAGACATACGAGCAAAATTTAATGATGGAGAAGAATGTAACATAGAGCTTCAAGTATCGCCATATAAACATATGCCAGATAGAATGTTACAATATTGGTCAATGAATTACATCAACAAACTTGAAAGAGGAGAAGATTACTCAAAAATAAAACCAACAATAGCAGTACTAATAACATGTTATAAATTAGACGAAATAAAAGAAATTCCCAGATACCACACAAGTTGGTCGCTAAGAGAAGATAAAGAAACAGACTCTATACTAACAGACAAGTTTCAAATACATGTATTAGAAATTCCAAAGGTAAAAGATATAGAAATACAAACAGACGAACTAGCACAATGGATGAGCTTTATCAATGACCCAGAGGATGGGAGGTTAGAAAAAATGATGTATGAAAATAACAAATATTTTAAACAAGCTAGAAAAGAATTAGAATATTTGAGTGGGGACAAAGATTTTCAAGAGATAGTGGAAAAAAGAGCATTAGCCTTAATGGATCAAGAAGTACAAACAAGATTGGCAAAGGAAGAAGGAATAGCTCAAAATACAGTAGAAATGGTAAAAAAACTAATACAAAAAAATATGACAAATGCTTTTATAAAAGATGTAACAGGATATGAAGAAGAAGAAATAGAAAAAATAAGAAAAGAAACCAAAGAAAAACAAAAAGAAGAGAAACATCAAAAACAATTGCAACAAAAAACTTAGGAAGCTCAACAAGAATAGCAAGTGGAGCCTATGAAGGAGCAAAAGCGAATAACATATATGACCTAAAGTAGTACTGGAACCTTGTACAGCAAAACCGAGCAAAGGACAAGTTAACATAATTAAAATGCCTAGTGTATAATTTCAGTATAAAGAATTCTAATTTAGAAAAAAAGAATTAGAAAAAAATAAAACTTTCTTTTTTGGAAATAATATGATATAATATTATTATAATTAAAAAGGAGAGTTTTTATTATGTTAGGAGAAAAAATAAAATTATGTAGAGAAAATAAAAAAATGACACAAAATGAAGTTGCAGAAATATTAGGAGTAAAATCAGCGACTATATCAAAATATGAAGCAGGAAGCTTGGAGCCTAATATAGAATCATTAAAAAAGTTAGCTGAACTGTTTGAAGTGTCAATAGATGAATTAATCAGAGAAGATGAATTCGATATATCAAAAATAAATATACTAGAGATATTAAGAGAACAAAAGAATATGCAATTAAAAGGTAGCTTATATCATAATACCCAAATAACTTTTGCATATAATACTAATCATATTGAAGGAAGTAAGCTTACAGAAGAGCAGACTAGATATATTTATGAGACTAATACGTTATTAACAGAAAAGAACTCAATAACAGATTTAGACGATATATTAGAAACGGCTAATCATTTTAAATTAGTTGATTACATGTTAGAGATAGCAGATAAAAAATTAACAGAAAAAATAATAAAAGAATTTCATAAAATACTAAAAGAAGGAACATCAGATGACAGAAAAGATTGGTTTATAGTAGGAGACTATAAAAAATTGGCTAATGAGGTAGGAGGACTAAAAACTACAAATCCTAAAAATGTTGAGAAAGACATGAAAAAATTGTTAGAGTGGTATGAATCAATAAATAAAATAACAATAAATGAAATAATTGAATTTCATGCTAGATTTGAAAGGATACATCCATTTCAGGACGGAAATGGTAGAATAGGCAGAATAATTGCATTTAAAGAATGCTTGAAAAATGACATAGTACCATTTATTATTATGGATAAAGAAAAAGTATTTTATTATAGAGGACTAAATCAATACCAAACTAATAAAGAAAAGGGATATTTAATAGATACTTGTTTAAATGCACAAGACCAATATATAAAAATGATTAAATATTATATTGGAAATAAATAAGCCACAAAAAAGCAAGAAAAAGTTTGATAAAAAAAATCTTGACAGCCCAAGCAAATAAATATATAATTTAAGCAGATTAGAAGCAAAGGAGAAAGAAAGCAATGGAAGATAAAGTTAAGACACAAACATGTGAAAGCGTTGGGGCTGTGTATATATATATTGGGTATAGCTTTATTAAACATGGTATTTGCGAACTAATAAAAAACACGAAAAATTTAATAAAAAAAATAAAAGATAGTGATAAAAGCCAAAACAAAAATGGCTTAATTTGTCACTGTTTTTTTGGCGTTTAAAAACAGAGGAGGAGTTGTCCGTGAAAAACATAAAAGATAAAAAAATAAATAAGAAAGTGATAGCTATAATATCAATAGTATTGGTAGCAATAATACTAGTAACAACAGTAATTTGCTTAGTAACAAAAAAAGATGAAAATGTAGAAGTAGAAAATACAGGAAGAATACAAAAACAAGCAATGAACCCTAATAATTATACAATGGTAAAAAGCAAAGATGGAATAGATGTACCAGTGCCAAAAGGATATACTGCATCATCAGTAGAAAGCGAGTCATATGTAAATGGAACATTTGAAACATTGTACTTAACTAAGAATTTAACAGATACATTTACATCAGAGGGAACATATCCATGGACAAAAAATGATAGTGGAATATGGACAAGTGGTAATTATAATATAGATAGTTCAACAAGTGAGATGACATCAGAAGAGTTTACAGTAAGTGAAGATGGAGGAATATTACAGTTAAATTGGACAGTGTCATGTGAATTTTATAAAGATTACTTATATGGAGAAATAATAAATACAACAACAAATAGCACAGAAAAAACAACAATAAAACTAAATGGAACATATTATGTAACAAAGGATTCAGGATATACAGAATCAGACTTAATTTATATGAACACAAAAGTAGAACTAAATCAAGGAACATATAAACTAAAGATAATATATAGTAAAAATGCCTCAACAAATAAAGAGCTAGATAAAGGATATGTAAAAGAAGTAAAAATATATGACAGAAAAAACAATGGAAATACAGATACAATGCAAAACCATAAATATGGAGGATTTGTAATATATGAGGGAACAGAAGAAATAACAAATAGTAATCAATGGACAGCTCAATGTGAAAGAAACCAATGGGTATGGATACCAATAGAAGATGTAAGTGATATGTATTGGGAAGATAAAACAGATGGAAAGTTATATGGAACATATTATAATGGAAGTGCGACATCATATACAAAAAGTACAAATAATAGAAAATATGAGCCACAATTAACAAGAGACGATATGGAATCAACATATTTAACACAATATCTAGGAGGAATATCAAGATATGAATTCTTAATGGAAATGGAGCAAGAATTTTATGAAATGTTACAAAGTGTAGCAACATATGGAGGATTTTATATAGGAAGATATGAAGTAGGAGATTTAAAACAAACAACACCAGTAGTAAAAAGAATGAATACAGATATAGGAGATATAAATTGGTATCAAGGATATAAAAAATGTAAAAAATTATCAGGGACAAATACAAATGTAAAAACAAGTATGATATGGGGAACACAATATGACCAAGTAATGAATTGGCTAATAAAATCAGGAGAGAAAACACCATTGGATATAAATAAAGGTTCAGTAGAATGGGGAAATTATAGAGATGTAGAATTTGAATATTATACAAACACATCAAAAACAACTGCAACAAAGAATTTAGGAAGTCAAACAAGAATAGCAAGTGGAGCATATGAAGGAGCAAAAGCGAATAACATATACGACCTAGCAGGAAATGTAGTGATATGTACAATGGAGGCTTCAAACGAGTTTGGATTTGCTAGTAGCAGATATAACAGAGGAGGCTGTTATGTAAGTAGTGGTACTAGTGCTTATGCTGATATACGCAACGAATATGGGAGCTATCCTTATAATGGTTTTGATTATATGGGATATTTCACTACACTTTACATAAAATAACACAGACATACTTTAATTATTAATAAAGACATAAAAAATTATCTTATACAATACGGTATAGGATAATTTTTTTCTTATTCATCAAAATTGAGTAAAAAATAAAATAAAATTAGCAAAACCTATTGACAAGTGCTAAAAAATAATGTAATATATTATATGGAATTAGCAAACAGACAAAGTGAGTGCTAAAAGATGCAATTTCTAAAATAAAAAAGAGGAGGAAGGAAATTGCTAGAAGAAAGAAAAAAAAGAGTATTACAAGCAATAGTAGAAGAATACATAAAAACAGCAGAACCAGTAAGCTCAAATGCATTAATAAATCTAGAAGGATTAGAATACAGTAGTGCAACAATAAGAAATGAAATGGCAGAGCTAGAAAAAATGGGATACTTAGAAAAAACGCACACATCATCAGGAAGAGTGCCATCAGCAAAAGGATACAGATTCTATGTAGACGAACTATTAGAAGAAGACAAAATCTCATTAGAAGAAATAAAATATATAAGTGATAAACTAGAAACAAAAGTAAATGAGATAGAAGACATAACAAAAATAGCATCAAGCACAATATCAGAAATAACACATTACACAACAGTATCAATAGGACCAAGCACAGAAGTACAAAAAATAGAAAACATAAAATTTGTATTATTAAGTAGTAGAATGATAATGGCTGTAATATTAACAGACACAGGGCTTGTAAAAGAAACAATAATAAAATTCGATGAAGAACTAACAGAAAATCAAGTAGAAACACTAAACTATATGTTCAATAACAAATTAAAAGGAGAGCCAATAACAAAAATTGACAAACCATTAGAAAAATATTTAGTAGAAGAAATGCAATACAGTGTAAAACTAATAAAGCCAATAATAGAGCAGATGAAAAAAGTAATAGAAGAAGAAAACTTATACTTAGAAGGAGCAAACAAACTATTTGAGCTACCAGAATTTAATAGTCTAGAAATTGCAAAAAACTTCATAAATATATTAGACGAAAAAGAATTAATGACAGATATGCTAAGCACAGGATTTGCACAAGACATAAATGTATATATAGGAGAAGAAAACGAAAAAGAAGAACTAAAAGATTTCAGCATAGTTACATTTAAACATAGAATAGGAAATAAAGATTTGGGAACAATTGGAATAATAGGACCAAAAAGAATGGATTATGCAAAAGTAATATCAGTCATGAAATATATAAGCAAAAAACTTAATAATAATGATAATGAAAAGAAAGAAGGTTGAACATGGAAAATAGCAAAGAAAAAGAAGAAAACAAAAATGAAGAAAAAGACTGCATAATAGATCCAAAACAACAAGAGATAGATGACCTAAATGATAGATATAAAAGAGTATTAGCAGAATTTGAAAACTTCAAAAAAAGAAGTGGAAAAGAAAGAGAAACACTATACAACTCTATACTAGGAGATGTAGTAGAATCATTCTTACCGATAGTAGACAACTTAGAAAATGCTGTGAAGGCAGAAACACAAGATGAAGAATATAGGAAAGGTGTTGAACTTGTATTAAAACAATTCAAAGATATATTAAAAGCAAAAGGAGTAGAAGAAATACCAGCAATAGGAGAAACATTTGACCCTAGTTTACATGAAGCAGTTAGCAGTATACAAGACCCAAGCAAAAATGCACAAGAAATTGTACAAGAATATAGAAAAGGATATAAAATAGGTTCAAGAGTTATAAGACATTCAATGGTTATAGTCGCTAATTAGTTAGCACTTTTAACACTTAAAAAGTTATTAATTTTAAAAATATAAAAAGTCCAAAGCACATAAAATGCAAGGGACAATAAAAGAAAGGAAGTAATTATTATGGGAAAAATAATAGGAATTGATTTAGGAACAACAAATTCATGTGTAGCAGTAATGGAAGGAGGAGAAGCTGTAGTAATACCAAATGCAGAAGGAAATAGAACTACACCATCAGTAGTAGCATTTTCAAAAAATGGTGAAAGACTAGTAGGACAAATTGCAAAACGTCAAGCAGTAACAAATCCAGACAATACAGTAATTTCAATAAAAAGAAAAATGGGAACAAACGAAAAAGTTGATATAGAAGGAGATAAATTTTCACCACAAGAAATATCAGCAATGATATTACAAAAATTAAAAGCAGATGCAGAAAACTATTTAGGACAAAAGGTAACTCAAGCAGTTATAACAGTACCTGCATACTTCAGTGATAGCCAAAGACAAGCAACAAAAGATGCTGGAAAAATAGCTGGACTTGAAGTACTAAGAATTATAAATGAACCAACAGCAGCAGCTTTAGCATATGGAATGGATAAAGAGCAAGATCAAAAAATAATGATATATGACTTAGGTGGAGGAACATTTGACGTATCAATACTTGATATTGGTGATGGAGTATTTGAAGTACTAGCTACAAATGGTAATACACACTTAGGTGGAGACGACTTTGATGAAGCAATAATCAAATATTTAGTAGCTGAATTCAAAAAATCAAGTGGAATAGACCTAACATCAGACAAAATGGCAATGCAAAGACTAAAAGAAGCAGCTGAAAAAGCTAAAATAGAATTATCAGGTGTACAACAAACACAAATAAACTTACCATTTATTACAGCTGATAGCACAGGACCAAAACACTTAGATATAACATTAACAAGATCAAAATTTGAAGAATTAATTCACGATTTAGTAGAAGCAACAGCTGGACCAGTAAACCAAGCATTAAAAGATGCAGGACTAACACCAAATGATATACACAAAGTATTATTAGTAGGTGGATCTACAAGAGTTCCAGCAGTACAAGAAGCTGTAAAAAGAATAACAGGAAAAGAAGCAGATAAGGGAATAAACCCAGATGAATGTGTTGCAATTGGTGCAGCAATTCAAGGTGGCGTATTATCAGGAGATGTAAAAGACCTTGTATTACTTGATGTAACACCATTATCATTAGGTATTGAAACATATGGTGGAGTATTCACAAAATTAATCGAAAGAAACACAACAATACCAACAAAGAAATCACAAGTATTCTCAACAGCAGCAGATGGTCAAACATCAGTAGAAGTACACGTATTACAAGGTGAAAGAGAAATGGCTGCATATAACAAAACATTAGGAAGATTCCAACTAACAGGAATTCCAGCAGCACCAAGAGGAGTACCACAAATAGAAGTAACATTTGATATAGATGCAAATGGTATAGTACATGTATCAGCAAAAGACATGGCTACAGGAAATGAGCAAAATGTATCAATCACAGCATCAACAAACTTAACAGATGAAGATATAGAAAAAGCTGTTAAAGATGCAGAAGCACATGCAGAAGAAGATAAAAAGAAAAAAGAAGAAATTGAAGTTAGAAACAATGCTGAAAGCTTAGTATATAATAGTGAAAAAACATTAGGAGAATTAGGAGACAAAATAAGTGGAGAAGAAAAATCAAAAATTGAAGCTGAAATAGAAAGCACAAGAAAAGCTCTTGATTCAAACAATACAGAAAACATCAAAGAAGCAACAGAAAGACTAACAAAAGTATTCTATGAAATGTCGGAGCAATTATATAAGAATGCAAATCCAAATGGTGGAGTAGACCCAAATGCTACAGCAAGTGGAACAGAAGAAACAAACAACAATGATGGAAATGTTTATGATGCAGATTACAAAGTTGAAGATGATGACAAAAAATAAAGCTCTAAAAGATAAAATAGAAGATAAAAAAATATAAGACAATGTATGGAGGTTAGAACATTCTTCTGACCTCCATACTAGGATTATTTGATATTATCTCAAGGAGGGAAAAATGGCAGGTAAAAGAGATTATTATGAAGTATTAGGTGTTAATAAAACAGCTACAGATGAAGAATTAAAAAAAGCATATAGAAAACTTGCAAAAAAATATCATCCAGATGCCAATCCAGATAATAAAAAAGAGGCAGAAGCTAAATTTAAAGAAGTAAATGAAGCATATGAAACATTATCAGATCCACAAAAAAGAAGAATGTATGACCAGTTTGGACATGATGGACCACAAGGATTTGGTGGTGCAGGAGGACCATTTGGAGGAGGAAATTATTATTCATATTCAACATCAGGGTTTGATGGGTTTTCAGACTTTGGCGATTTAGGAGATATATTTTCATCATTTTTTGGTGGAGGAGCAAGAACTGGTGCAAGACAACAAAGAGGACCAAGAAAAGGTGCAGACTTGAATTTGAATTTGGAAATAACTTTTGAAGAGGCTTTTTTAGGTGTTGAAAAACAAATAAGTATAACAAGACCAGAAGTATGTGATGTGTGTCACGGTAGTGGAGCAAGACCAGGAACGACAGTATCTAAATGTACCGTATGTAATGGAACAGGAACTGTGAAACAAGTTCAAAATACAATATTAGGACAAATGCAAACTACAAGAACATGTACAAATTGCCATGGAACAGGAGAAGTTATAAAAGAGCCATGTGATAACTGTAAAGGAAAAGGGACTGTTAGAAAACAACCGAAAATAAGAGTAAAAATTCCAGCTGGAATAGATGATAATCAAACTGTAGTATTAAAAGGAGAAGGCGAGCCTGGCGAAAAAGGTGGACCAAAAGGAGATTTATACATAACAGTTAGGATAAAGAAAAGCAGTATATTTACAAGACAAGGAACAACAGTTTTGTGTGATATTCCAATAACAATAACACAGGCAACTCTTGGAGCAAATCTAAAAATACCAATGGTAGATGGAACAACAGAAACATATACAATTCCAGAAGGAACGCAAACTGGAACTAAATTTACCATCAGAGAAAAAGGCTTCAAATCATTAAATTCAAGTGCAAAAGGAAATTTTGTGTTCACAGTTGTTGTTCAAACACCAAAAAGACTAAACAAAGAGCAAAGAGAACTAATCGAGAAACTAGCAGTTACTATGAATGAACAACCACCTGTAAAAAAGAGAGGGTTATTTGGATAGTAATTGACAAAAAGTGGATTTTATGGTAACATAATATAGCAAACATTTTATAAGGGCACAGTATTTTCTTGTGCCTGATATGTACATATTTTCTAGAATTAACAACATACTAAGGAGGTACATCATGAAAAAATTCTTGAAGTCACTTCGGTCTATTGGAATCATACTATGCTTTATCATATGCATAGGCTCTATCATTTACATAATGATAGAGAAAAACTCACTCAGCGAGGAGGAGGATGTATTTACAGAACTTCAGGACATCAAAGATCAGAACGAAAAAGATGTAGATATGGTAATAAACACGGAGGACGGAGGAATTTTACCGGAGTACAGGAAGTTATATGAAGAAAATGGTGACATGTATGGTTGGATAAAAGTTGATGGAACAAACATTGACTATCCTGTAATGCAAACACCAGATAGACCTAACTACTATCTAAGGAGAAATTGGACAGGAGAATATTCAATAAAGGGAATTCCATACATAGATGAAAGAGTAACAGATAACTCGGAGAACATATTTATATATGGACATAATATGGATGATGGTTCTATGTTTGGGGATTTACCTGAATACAAAGACGAAACATACTATAAGAATCATAAGTATATTGAATTTAACACAATATACGAAAGAGCAAAGTATGAGATTGTGAGTGTTTCTAAAACAGTTGCACTAGAAGACTCTGAACTTCTAACAACATCGGAGTACTATGTATATCAACATACAGAACTTGATACTCCAGAAGAGTTTAACAATTACTGGAGTAACATCAAGAAGAACGAGTACTTTGATACAGGTGTAACTGCAAAGTATGGAGATAGGTTGATAACACTGTCAACTTGTGACTACTGGACAGAAGGGGCAAGACTTCTGGTAATTGCAAAGAAAATATGAAAGCAAATAGAGGGAGGCGTGTTTCGCCTCCCTCTATATAAATTGTAGTTTATTATAATATACTAGGAATGTAGAACTTTACTAGTATATAAAGTAAGAGAGTGCCCATCAGGGCACTCTCTTTGGCATATCTAATCAATTGTGTTTAGATATGAGTAACTTAGGGTTTTAGATGTTCTCGCCTTCTTTACGCTTGGTAATGACCAAACCGACACCGACGACCATACTCAGCGTTGCAATCATTGCATAAGTTGCAATGTGAGTCGTATCACCAGTCTTAGGAGTATTGGTGATTTTCTTGTCCTCCTTCTTGGGGGGATTAGAAATCTTCACTACCTGAGGCTTGGTGGGCTGAGGCTCCAAATCGGGCTCAGTGGGCTGAGGCTCCAAATCGGGCTCAGTAGGCTGAGGTTCAGGATCGGGCTCAGTAGGCTGAGGTTCAGGATCGGGAACCGGAGTGGGCTCCGGGTCAGGATCCGGTTTAGGATCAGGGTCGGGCTTGGGCTCCGGTTTAGGATCGGGTTCGGGATCGGGATGGTGATGATGACCACCACCACCGTTCTTATCGTTTTGAACGTTGAAGATGGCAGTTTCACCAGAAACCAGAGTAATGGAAATCTCATCGGAATTCAATTTATACCCATTGGGGGCAGTGACTTCCTTAATGTAGTACTTCCCAGCGTCGGGGATTAAGTACTTAATGTTAATGCTCCCATTCTCCGTGACCAGGGCAGCAGCCTTGGTCTTGTCAGTAGTGAAATACCCATTTCCTTCCTCGTCAAGGGCATAATAATACGTCACCTTGACAGGTTCACCTGCCGGGCACATACCGGTGTCTTCACTGTCATCAGTAGCAAAAGTGCTGACGATTTCACTGGGAGACATCTGTGGAGTGACTGCTGGGCACTCATACGTGTAATAAAACAGATTGAATGTGGCAGGGTCAGTAATGAGGTTTCCGTTCTTATCGACCTTATTGATGGTTAAATCACCATCAACTTGCTGCAACTCAATGGAGTTGTAGTAGGAATACCAGAATCCTTGATACGCATTGTTGGTCCAAGGACCATCAATACCCATTGCCATAGAAATGGCGAATTTGGTTGCATCACTACGGCTCAATCCTGCTTCACTTGCAGTCTTGAGATAGTCATTAACTTTGCTCCAGACGCCCTGAACGTCATCCATGTAATTCTTCAGACCAAAATTGTACGGATACCATTTGGCATGATAATCGTTCATGAAACTTTGCTGCTCATCTTTACTACCAAAAGCAAGGTTGAACAGGTTTTCATAGAACATGCGATAAGACACAGTTGCAAGTGACTCTTCAGGCCACTTAAACTGAATCACATAGTTCCCATTAGTATTGGGACCAAATACATAGATAAATTTACCGAACCCTTCAGGATAAGTTTCCTTGAGAGATTCGAGCTTTTCAGGAGTAACAGTGTACTGGTGGTCTTGGTCGCCACCCTGCATTGCATAAATCTTCTCAGGGTGTTCATTAAAAAGCTCATCAATGGACTTATAATCAGAACCAAGTTCCGTATTATAATAATTGATGATATAATCCGTCAGCGCTGTTTCGCCGGTATAACCGGCTTCTTCGAGAACGTGGTAAATGTTGGCTACCATGTCAACATTTATCTGATGCGGACGAGAAACACCAAAAAGTTTCTGAATTGGCTCAGACTTGGCCAGTGCACCAATGTAGGACAAGGGCAACTGCTGATGATCAAAACCCAAATAATTCGTCAAATCGTCAAGATTAGACGTATCTCCAGTTTCAAGACGGAAAGAACCGTCAACGTACCGGTAGGTATGACCATTAGAAACAGTCACGGTAATGTCAAATGCATTAGCGTCACTGGGAACGCACACATAATGTGCATCCGGATCCTCGATGCCGTAACGGTCTTTTAGGTATTTTTGATACCAAAGATTTAACACATCCAATGCTTCGGAGAAATTCAAAATTATATTTTTTTCTGTCACTTCATCAGTGACGTCAAAATTAATTTTGAAAACTCCGTCCTCTAAGCTAATGTCATAGCTAGACTTGACTCCGTTACTGGTTGCGGGTTGGTTCGGGACAATAACGCCAGAAGGCTTGTCAGAACCACTGTCACCAGGCTCAGAACCACCAGCACCAGGATCAGTACCGGGGTCAGAACCACCAGCACCAGGATCAGTACCGGGGTCAGAACCACCAGTACCAGGATCGGTACCGGGGTCAGAACCACCAGCACCAGGATCAGTACCGGGGTCAGAACCACCAGCACCAGGATCAGTACCGGGGTCAGAACCACCAGCACCAGGATCAGTACCGGGGTCAGAACCACC
>CAKPJC010000031.1 GCA_934162535.1 uncultured Clostridia bacterium
ATGAATACACGAGCAATCACACTCCATTCTATTTTGTGTCATTTTTTCTCCTTTAAAACATTGCTCCAAGAACAAAACTGCATTTCAACTCTATTACTTCAGAATATACTACAATTTTGCCCATTTACACAACATTATACGCAACGATTGAATATTTGTTCAACCATTACACCGCTATTATAATTGAATACTCATTCAACTGTCAAGCAAAAAACAAAGATAGTTGTAAAAAATTTTTCAACTATCTTGCTGGTTCTTGTACTTCACCATTTAATTGTGCATCATATGCCATAATTTGTTTTACCAAAACTTTATTTAACTTTCCTATTGGGAAAGATACAATGTGAGTTAAATCATCTGCATTTCTGCCGTCGTAAAATTCAACAGTCGCATCATCTTTGTGGTTTATAAAAAATCTTCCATGCGCGATAGAATTTCTAATGTGATTTGCAGCACTAACATCCATTTTGCACCCGCCTCTTTTTAAAATGTCACAAAAGTCATCTTTGCTAACAGTAGTTGCCATGTTGCCAAAGGTTGAAATAAGAAGATTATAAACCACATCTACATAGGGGTCAACAATCACGCCTTCTTGCATAGGAACTTTATTTATCTTGAGAAAGTCGTAAAAATACTGCTCAAATTGCAAAAAAGTCATATTTACATTTTCTTTCAAGCATCTAAGGTATGTCCCCGCTCTCAAACATGCAATAAAGTTGTTGTATTCATTCGCTTGAAAAGGAATTCTTGACATGAAAAATGCTGAGTTCGCCGCACCAGTGGAATATACATAATTTAGGGTTTCATTATTTGAATAAAAATAGTTTAAGAAAGCCTCTTTTTGATGTATATCAAGTTTTACAGGTTTTCCATTCCACTCAAGTTTTAAATATTCGTTTAAATTTCTTTCATTCAAAGACTTTCTGTCCACAGCTTTTTGAAGGTCTGGTCTTTCGGTGAAGTTATACATATAGCCGCCAAGATTAAAGTTAAATACAGAAATAATTGTTCTCATTTCTTCATCAGAAAGAAATAATTGAATTTCAGGCTGTCCTTTTGGTTTTAGCTTCAAACTAAATTCCCCAGGTCTTACAAATTGAAAATTAGGGTGGTCTGTATCAGTGTGAACCATTGCTTCACGAATCATTTTATAAAGTTGAGAATAGCCTATTGTTTTATTTTGCAAATTGACTTTCTTTTTGATTTCCTTCAATTCCTCTTTTCTGTCTGGCAACGCTTCATCAAGTTTCAAACTCTTAAAAATTTCTGATTGATACACAAGAGCCATTTTTGTAAAGGTCGAAATAGCAATAGGAAAAATCTCAGAAATAAACTCATCAACATTCCCTGAAGATGTTGTATTGTCAAGAGTCTCTTGTGCCGCTTGCACAAAAGTTTTGTTGTCGCTTGTCATAAATTTTGTCAAGCATTGCTCCATATACTTTGAATATAATGTTAAAACATAACTACTATCATCCATATTTTTATTATACCACACCTTTAAAATGAAGTCAAATCTGTCCACCTCCTAGCCCAAACAACTTTCGATAATCGCCTCCATTTTTATTTCTTCTTTTTTAATTTCAAATCTGGGGTCCCCAAAAGTAGCAGCATAGCGAAACTTTTTGGGGGAAAAGGAAAGCCTGTCCATAAGTTGCGTGGTTGCGACAGCAACCCGAATAATGGACAAGGCTTGACGTCAGTATTGACATACCCAATAATCAAGATAGTTTGGGTAGCAATAGGCATTTATGTTGCTGGCGATTGTGGCGTGGGCGCTTGGTCTGTAGGTTTGTGCGTTGCAACGGAAGTTATAGCCCGAGGACACAATTTTATTCCACTCGGTGCTGTCTAGGCTGCCAATTCCATAAATGGTGGCTTTAATTAAAGAAGATCCTTTGGTGCAAGAGTTATATACACAAGCCCCAAGAGAACCATATTTTGCGGGATAATCTGAACCTTGTTCCGTGGCTGTAGAAGATTTTGTTGTATTCCCTGCAAACATTTTACATTTAACAGAATGGTCAACTTTATTCTTAGTACTTCCACCTGCATTTTTTAATGTAAGAATTGACCTTGCTGTCCATGACCACCCCCAACAACCAACAGTACAGTTAAAAGTAACATATCCCGGCACATAAAGATAAACATACGAACTTGTTGTTTCAGTATCAGATAGTGATAGAATCTGCGTTTCCGCCATAAGTTCCTTTCCAAAGTTCCCTTGTGTAACTTTAACATATTGAAGGTTGCAGCCACTCCAAACGCCATTGCCGGCGGTGCTGAAGGAGTTGGACTTGAAGTTGGTGCCTTGGGCTAAGAAGTCAACCGTGGTGAGTGATGAGTTGTTGCGAAAGGCTGTTTGACCCAAAGTAATTGTTCCCGTGTGGGTGAATTTGACTGAGGTTAGATAGTTGTATCCAAAAGCGTCATAACCGATGTTGCTTGCGGGACAAGTCAATGCCCCCGTCAACCCGCCGGAATAGAAAGCGTCTGTATTTATTGTCTTGACATTTTTGAAGTCTATTGTTTTGAGCGCGTCTGTATTTTTGAAAGTCCCAATATCAAGTGTGGTGCAAGAAGTTGGCAATGTCACGCTTGTGAGTGCGGAACAATCACCATACATATATTGCCCTGTTGTAACGATGCCTGAGGGTAGGACAGCTGTTGTGTAGGCTTTGCAGCTTTGGAACATACTGGAAAAACTCGTGCATTTTGAAATGTTAAAACTGCTGATGTTGGCGGTTACAAGTTTGGTGCAGCCTTTGAACATGTATTCCATGGTGGTGACTTTGCTTGTGTTAAAGTTGTTGACTGCAAGAGAAGTAACTGCCGCACAGCCGAAAAACATATGAGCCATATTTGTTACATTGCTTGTGTCAAACTTGCTTACATCAAGGGTGGCTAAGACTGAACAATCGGCAAACATATTATTCATTGTTGTAGCCTTTGAGGTGTTAAGGTTGCCCGTTATGACAGAAGTCAGGCTTTTTAAATTATAAAATAGTTTCTCGCAATTTGCGGGAGCGTAGATAGTGTATGGAGAATAAATTACAATAGTTTTTTTATTGTCGTCAAAATATGCTTCAACATCAAAAAAATTGTCTGAGTTGAAAGCTGTTGTTACTGTTTCGCTGTTTGTTCCAACAGAGATTTTGTTGGTTAATGACGAAGTGACAGCAGAAAGACTATTTGTAATGGTCACCGTTTCAAAGCCATATGTATCCGCAGCTGAACCTTGAATTCTGCTCTTCCAGTCGCTGGACAAATAACTTATTGGAAGTCGCCAATGAGCGGTCAATTTTTCGTTGCCGATTATTATATATTGGGTGTTGGCGGTGACATATTCGTTCATTGCATTTCGCCAACCGCAGAATATGTATCCGTCACGAGTTGGAGTAGGCAAATCGCCGTAATTATCGCCTAATTTGACCTGTTTTGAGCTGGGAGATACCCCCCCCCCCCGCTGGGTCAAAAGTGACCATGTAATAGGGTCTAGAATAGGTCACAACGACATTTGAACTGGCTTGCTGATGCGTTGCACCCCAAATGATAAATGAGAGAACAGCCATGATGAAAACATAGAGAAAACAAAGTGTAAATTTGTTGAAATGACGGTTAAATTTGTTTAGCCACATAACAAATTTTTCTCTTTTTGTCACAGCCACTTCCTCCCTTTAAATTGAATTTCACAAAAATTTTAAATTAAATATACATTCTTGTCAAGTCTTTTATAGGATAAAGTAGCATATTTCAATTCCATTGAAAATAAAAAAGATCTTCCGAAAAAGACCTTTCTCACTTTTCTGGTGCGACCATAGGGACTCGAACCCCAAACCTTCACGTCCGTAGAAATTAAGGATTGTAATTCGGGGGTTCGTGTTTTTTACCATATTTTATCGTATTTTACCGTATTAAAAAATGGCTAAACCCCTTTATTTTCCTAGGCTTGCCTTAACTCATACCTATATTAGCACACAAAATAAAAAAATACAAAACAATCTGGCAAAAAACGATAAAATTGCAAAAATCTTGCATTTTTGTTGCAAAAATTCGCAACGAACATAATAAAACCTATAAAATTTTGTAATTTTTTTATCTAAGTTGTGAAAATTCAAAAATTTATATACAGATTTGAAGGTTTTATGTTATAATACAAATATAGTTGCAAAGAAACTCTTAATTTTTGCTCCACTTTGTGCAACTTAAAAATATAAAGGAGAGATTTATGACAAAAAGAAAATCAATTTGGACATTCGTTTTGGCTTTCTGCTGTATCCTTTCTGCAATGTTTGTTTTGACTGCTTGTGGTGGGAATAAAGATAAAAAGATTGACAAAATTGAAACAGAAAGCGGAATTGTCGCAAGTGGTGAGTTTAATAAGGGCGATACTCTTATTTGTAATCCAATTAACTCACAAAGCGATGAAGGAAAAGGCGTAATTGAGAAAATTAAATCTTATGATTACGACAAAAATAGTGATGTATATATCTATGATATACACATAGAAAACGAAGGTGTCAAAGTTCAGCCAAATGGCAAAGTTGTAATCACAATGCCAGCACCGAGTGAAAGCACTTTGGGATTTGTTACATTCCATATCAAATCAAACAATGTTGTTGAAACTTTAGAAACTAATTATGTCGACGGAAAAATTTCCTTTGAAACTGAAAGTTTTTCATTCTTTCTTGTAGCTGAAAAGGGACAAAAACATAATTTTAAGGCTCAAGTAGATGGAGTTGGTGGTAAAATATTTTATGCATCAGAAGATAAAGGTGACCTTTTTGGATGTGACCTTTTAGAAGATGAAACTATCACTCTAAAAGCTTCTACAAACACAGGATATGAGTTTGCAGGCTGGTTTAATAATGACGGCACACTTATTTCAACAGATGAAGAATATACTTTTACGATGGGAACATCAGATAAAAATGTTGTTGCGAAATTTAACAAAAGGATAACATCATTATTCATTGATCAAAGTAATATAAATTACACTATAGGTGATGAGCAACCAAATATTGACAATATTATTGTTAAAGGTGTAAAACCAAATGGAACAAAGATCAATCTTACAAAAGATGTTGATTATACCATTGAAAAAGGGAATTTAGATTTTTCTATTGAGAATACTTATGTTGTAACATTTACATTAATAGAAGATTCAACAATTAAGGCGACCATTTCAATTACAGTTGTTGCACCTAAATATGTGTTTACGGCGACCGCTGAAACTGGTGGCAAGATTTTATACAATAATCTTGAACAAACTAATCCTTTTACTACACAATTAAAAGAAACTCAAACTATCACTTTAAAAGTTTCTACAAATGCAGGATACGAGTTTGCAGGCTGGTTTAATAATGATGGCACACTTATTTCAACAGATGAAGAATATACTTTTACGATGGGAACATCAGATAAAAATGTTATTGCTAAATTTGAAGAATTGCCAGCACAATTAGTGTCTTTGCAAGTCGATGTTAAAGATTCTGGATTGAATGCAAGCGGAAAAACTATTAAATATAAAGGTGCACCAGAAAGTGACTTTAATTTTGATAATGTTGTTGTTAAAGGAGTGTTGTCTGACAATTCAAGCATAGCATTGACAAAAGATACTGACTACACTGTTGACCTTGGTGGATTAGACTTAAATACTCTTGGAACATATACAATCACTTTCACAAGCGTTGCAAACACAAATATTAAACAAACTTTTGAAATCGAAGTGAAAGAATATGTGATTGAATATACAAATCTTGAAAATGGTTATGGCGAATGTTTAAATAAAGAATATGACGGTGGTGCGTTGTTTGTTGCAAGCAATGCAATCATAATCAATGGCAAATCGTTAAGAGAAATAAATGATGTTGTTGCCTTGGGTAGTTCAGCAAACCAAGAATTACTTGCAGTTTGCCAACCACTAAAAGATAAAATTTCGTATAAATGGGTGCAAAAAGGAACAAACACCGAAGTTCAACCTGCAAATGATGTCACAATGCCGGGCAACTCTTATCAATATAACACAAGAGCTGTTGGTGATGAACTTGTGGGGCCAGCAACAGTTGGAGAATATGAATTTATATTTAGTTTTGAAATTGATGGCACTCCAGTCGAACAATTTAGGCGTGAAGGTAAAATCACCGAAAGAAAATTCAAAAAAATTATGAGTGCAGACGAGTTCACAACTGACACAGGTGGCGTTGGTCTTTTTGCAAGTTTGCGTTACTACACAATCGTTGGCATAGTTGATGGTCAACCTTATGTTATGCAAATGCCAAAAGACATTTTGGAAACAACAGGTTTAGAAAATGTCGAGGCAGAAGCAAGACTTGCAACAAGCGATGGATACGAAGGAATTTTGCTTGGAAATAGTTATGACACTGTATTTACAAAATATTACTATAATGACCGCGTGAAGAGATATTATCCAGCAACCGGAGACGACAAAACACAACTTTGGGAATTCGGCACAGGACATTATGGCACAAGACTTGAAAGATATTCTGCAAGCTATGCTTATGACCTTTTTGGAACAGGAACAATGAGATTGAGCGGAAATAAAATTACGCGTTCGCTTGATGTAAATATTAGTGGAAACGAAGGTAAAGACACCGGACTTATGTTTAAATTTGCCGAAGATGGTTCTGTTACAATTTATTCCCCATATTTAGACAATGAAAACTGTGCATTAAGACTTGTTAAAAATACAGACGGAACATTTGCTTTCACAGGAAAAGACAAAACAACAGACACAAGAGCAAGTTATAAAATCTATATTTACTCATACTATGTTCCAGTAACCGAACAATACACTTACGAAGGCAAAGGCATTACAAAAACCTACGATGGCTCACCTATAACATTCAATGTAAATGAAGATTTTACAATTTTTAACGAAGAGATTTCAAGTATTGGCGAATTGGTTAAGAACAATATGACTGGAAGAAATGGCGGAAAGTATAGATTTGCTTATGCAGATGCAATGGGTAAAGGTTCGGAAGAAGATACAATCGCATTATCAGTAGCACCAGATGGAACAATTACAGGTCCAACCGAAGTTGGCGATTATCTTCTTATGTTCCAAAAATTAGTTGAAGAAAAAGATGGAACGACACATTGGCAAACAATGGGATATGACTATTGCATTTGCACAATAAACATTTATCCAGCTTAAATAAAACATAAAAACACTTGTTTTGTAGCAGGTGTTTTTTGCTTTTCATATATAGATTATTAGATAAATAAAATTTGTATGTATTTTAGTGCTAATACACATATTATCATAAAAAACATTAAAAAACTATTAAATTGCAAAAATCTTGCATTTTTGTTGCAAAAATTCGCAACGAAGATAATAAAACCTATAAAATTTTGTAATTTTTTTTATCTAAGTTGTGATAATTTGAAAATTTATATACAGATTTTAAAATAATATGTTATAATACAAATATAAGTTGCAAAGATGCTCTTATTTTCTACTCCACTTTTGCAATTGAAAATATAAAGGAGAATTTTATGACAAAAAGAAAATCATTAATTTTAACACTATGCATGGCGCTTGTGATGTGTTTGTGTTTGGGCTTTAGCTTTAGCAGTGGCACTATGACGGCGTATGCTAGTAGCGGAACAGCACCGACAATTATCCGCACGGG
>CAKPJC010000032.1 GCA_934162535.1 uncultured Clostridia bacterium
TTTACATATCCTTTATCTAATCCACTATTTGTTGAGGCATTTTTGTTATATATTATCTTTAGTTTATATGTTCCTTGATTTAGTTCTACTTTTGTGTTCATATAAATTAAGTCTGATTCTGTATATCCTGAATACTTTGTTACATACTTTGTTCCATTTAGTTTTATTGTTGTTTTTTCTGTACTACCTGTTGTTGTGTTTATTATCTCTCCATATAAATAATCAGCTACAAATCGTCCCTCGCTAGTACTATATTTAAATTCCGATGACACTGTCCAATTTAATTGTAATATTCCTCCATCTTCACTTACTGTAAACTCTTCTGATGTCATCTCACTTGTTGAACTATCTATATTATAATTACCACTTGTCCATATTCCACTATCATTCTTTGTCCATGGATATGTTCCTTCTGACGTAAATGTATCGGTTAAATTTTTATTTAGGTACAATGTTTCAAATGTTCCATTTACATATGACTCACTTTCTACTGATGATGCTGTATATCCTTTTGGCACCGGTACATCTATTCCATCTTTACTTTTTACCATTGTATAATTGTTGGGGTTCATTGCTTGTTTTTGTATTCTTCCTGTATTTTCTACTTCTATACTTTCATCCTTTTTTGTTACTAAGCAAATTACTGTTGTTATTAGTATTATTACTACCAATACTATTGCTATTATAGCTATCATTTTCTTATTTATCTTTTTACTTTTCATGTTTTTCATTGGCAACTCCTCCTCTGTTTTTTAACGCCAAAAAGACAGTGACATAATGAGCCGTTTTTGTTTTGGCTTTTATCACTATCTTTTATTTTTATTATTAAATTTTTCGTGTTTTTTATTAGTTCGCAAACACCATGTTTAATAAAGCTATACCCAATATATATATATATATATATATACAGCCCCAACGCTTTCGCAGGTTTGTGTCTTAACTTTAGTTTCCATGGCTTTTTTCTCCTTTGCTTCTAATCTGTTAAAATTATATATTTATTTGCTGAGACTGTCAATAATTTTTTCAAAAATTTATACTATTTAATTTATATACTCTAAAATTCCTTGTGCTATTGCTTTAGCATAATCATCTATATTTTTATCTAATAAACTATTATCTTTCTTATCTGTAATAAATCCTAGTTCAATTAGGCAACTTGGCATATTAGTATGTTCAAGCACATAATAATTTGTATTTTCACCTTTTATAGTTCCATACTTTATTCCTCTATTTTCTTGTATCTTAGTATTTTTTAATTTATTTAATATTTTTGTAGCAAGTTCTGTATCATCTTTTCTTCTTCCACTATTAGCCCATATCTCTATTCCATTTCCACTTTCTGCACTGTTTCTATGTATTGATACAAATACATCAGCCTTGTTCCTATTTGCAATTTTACATCTATTTTTTAATTCAACACTTTTGTCTTCATCCCTTGTCATTACAACTTTTACATTCTCTTTTGATAAATATTTCTTCACGAGTTTTGCAACTTTTAGTGTATCATTTTTTTCATATCTATTATCTAGAACTGCCCCAACATCGCTTCCACCATGCCCTGCATCAATACATATCACGGTTCTTTTATCATGTGATGTTTTTAAAATTATTATTGCACCAATTACTGCTATTATTAAAATTATTACTAATATTTTTATTATCTTTTTCATCTATTTCTCCTATATTGTATCAAATATTAATTCTACTTTAAATAAATCTCCATCTAATTTTAGTTTGAATTTTCCTTTCTGTAGTTCTGTTAAATTTTGTGCTATAGAAAGTCCTAGTCCACTACCTTCGGTGGTTCTTGATTTGTCTCCTCTTACAAATCTTTGCATCAATTCTTCTGCACTAATATTTAACTTGTCTTTTGATATATTTTTTAGTTCTAAGTATACCTTATTCTCTTTATTTTTAATATCTATATATACTCTTGAATTTTCCATGGCATATTTTGATATATTGCTAAATAAGTTTTCTATTATTCTATACATATACCTACTATCTGCTAAAATTTGAAAATTATTTTTTTCCGAATCCATTATAACTTGTAGTCCTTTTTTATTAAATCTATCTTCAAATTCTCCTAACGCTTGTTTCGTAAGTTCCGCTATATTGATTTTTTCTAAATTAAGTGTCACATTTCCTGTTGATATTTTTGAAGCTTCAACTAAATCCTCCGTGAGTTTTTTTAGCCTTTGAGATTTATTGTCTAATATATTTATATATTCTTTTGCTTTTTCATTTTCAATGTTTTCTTTTTTTAGTAAATCAGTATAATTAATTATTGATGTTAATGGTGTTTTTATATCATGTGATACATTTGTTATTAATTCTGTTTTTAGTTTCTCACTTTTCATTCTTTCTTGAATTGCTTTTTCAAATCCACCTGATATATCATTCAAATATTTTATTGTTGTTTGGAAATATGGTATAAATCCTTTTTCATCTAATTCATTTTGATTATTTCCTTCTGTAATCTCTTTCAATTTTCTTTCTATTTGAGAATACTCTTTTGTTATTCTTACTGCCCCATATATTGCAGATATAATTAATGCTATGATTACTAATGGCAAGAATCCTGAACCATAAAACAACATTATGACTATTGTCCAAAATATTGCCAATATTCCAATAATAGCTATTGTTTTTATTGTTGTCTTTGGAGAATATATAAGTGTATTCCATATGTTTTTGCATCTATTGGCTGCTTCTTTCCCTAATTTTATTATTAACTTAATCATTTTTCCTATAATTGTTGTTTCATATAGTGTTTTTGATTTTATCCTTTTTATTATTGTATTTAATACTATTACTGTAAGTATATAGATTGTTAAATATATTGTTATACCTGTGGAAACTACCATATTATAGTCTATTTCTTCCGACATTAGTGGAATAAATGGCACACCACTAATTATTACTGAAAAAAATATTATTATTTCTAATGGAATTTTGTCAAAGTCATTTAGTTCTATTTTTCCTTTTTCATCTTTTCTACCTATTGTTATTATAAGATATAGTAATAGCAATATTGTTACTGCAATGCTTATTGGGAATATAACATATGCTATTTTTTCAAATTGTACTGTTTTTCCTACAAATTTGTTTATTATTTGTCTTTCACTATTTATATCTAATTTTTCTTTATATGAGCTGTATATTTCAAAATCTTGCACTTTAGGATACACATATTCTATATATCTTCCGTCTGACAATTGTTTATCAGTTCTTTGTGTATCTGTTGTATAATATAAGAAAGAAAATGAGTCTAAATACTTACTTCCATATTGTTTCATAGCCTCTGATTCTGTAGCAATTTTACCATCTATTATTGATACTTTTTTAGTTTCTTTATTTTCATTTATATATTGCTTTATTGAAGCAATTGTGCCTTCACTAACATTTGTTATTGCTTGGTTTTTGTATATTATTAAAAAATACATTTCATTAATGTCTGTATTATTTATCTTCACACCTTTATTATAATAATTATATAAATAATATATTTTTGTTTCTCCATCTTGTTTGCATGTATAATTTTCTTTATCATGTATTAATACATTTGCAATATTTGATAATGTATTTATATAATCTCCCACAAATATGTCTGAAGAAAAGTATTTTTCCTCATTATAATATACTGAGTTCTTTAGTCCTATGCAAAGTATTGATAAAATAAGTGTTGTAATTGATATTGATAATAGTATATAACTTAAAATTTTAAATATTGTGTTTTTTTTCATTATCTTTATCCTCCATTTCTTCGTTTTATATGTCCTCTATTTTATATCCAATTCCCCATATTACTTTTAGATATGTGGGTTCTTTAGGATTTATTTCAATCTTTTCTCTTATATGTCTTATATGTACAGCTATAATGTTTTCAGCTGAAAAACATTCTTCTTGCCATATATGTGTATATATATCTTCAATTGAATATACTTTTCCTTTGTTCTTTGTTAAAAATTTTAATATGTTATATTCTGTTGGTGTTAGCTTTACTTCTTTGCCATCTACTACTACTTTTTTTAGTTCATCATCTATTGTTAAATCTCCTGTTTGTATCAAGTTTCTTTTTTCCTCTATTGCTCCTAATTTTGTATATCTTCTTATTAGTGCATTTACTCTTGCTATTAATTCTACAGGATTAAATGGTTTTGTTATATAATCATCTGCTCCTGTGTTTAATCCATTTATTTTGTCAATGTCTTCTGATTTTGCTGATAACATTATTACAGGTATATTCTTGCTTTTTCTTATTTCTTCCAATGTTTCTATTCCATCTTTTTTGGGCATCATTATATCTAATATTATTAATTGTATTTCATTTTCATCTATTTGTTTTAGTGCTTCTTCTCCATCATATGCTTTGTATATTTTGTAATTTTCTTTTCCTAAATATATCTCTATTGCTTTTACTATTTCTTTGTCATCATCTACCACTAATATATTATACATCTCTTTTTCCCCCTTACACCTATATTATACCATGTATTTATTAATAAAAAATAGTTTATTTATTAAGATTTGTTTAATATTCAGGCAAGTGGTCAAAAAAAAAGAGAGAGAAAATATTTTATCTTCTATCTCTTTGTATATTATACTCTTTCACAATAAACAACATATCTGTGTGTATTTACTCTAAATGGATGACATGTAATTAATGTTACCATATCTTTACCTTTTTGAATAAGTATTTTTGATGAGTCTGTTGGCTCAATTATTTCTTTTTTACATACCTTATACTCCAATGTATCCCACATTGTAGTAATTATTACTCTGTCTCCTTCTTCAAGCTTATCTAAATGTCTAAACATTTTATTTCTTACCATTCCTCTATGAGCTGCTATTACAACATTTGAATTTATCTCTCCCAAAGGTAGTGATGTTGTAGTCAAATGTACTGCACCTTTTTTCATATTTGCTGTTGTCGCTCCTAAATATATTGGTAATTTAACTTTCAGTTTAGGAATATTTATAACTCCTATAACATTTTGCTTAAAACCATATTCAGTAAGGTCTACACTTTCGTCTTGATATGAGAAAGCATCTACTACATCTTGTCCTTTTGTATTTAATTCCAAATTGTACATTTTCATTTTTTGATATAATTCTTTTAAATCTCCTTTACTACTTTTATCTGGCTTTAAAATTGCTATACCTTTTTCTGAAGTAGCAGTATTTTCATCAAATAAGCTGTCATCTATTGTTGTGTCATCGTTTTTGTCTTCCTTGGGCTTTTCATTTACATCTTTTTGAAATGTACTTATTTTTCTTGCAGTTATTATACTATTTCCAACTCTTATCATGATTGGACACATTATCATTAAGATTCCTACTATAATTAGTATCTTAGATATCCTATCTCTCTGAGTTTTGCTCACTATTTTTTTCCTCCTTGTTTTCTTTTCCTCTTGTAATCCATAATATTAAAAATATAGTTGCTATAACAAATATTGTTATAATTAATAGCATTTCTCTTTTCTTTCTATTTTTTAGATTGTTTATGTTTTGGATATTGTTCATTTGTGAATCTGATGTTTGACTTGTTGCGTCATCTGATGGTTCAACCCTTACTCCTCTTACCAATAACCTGTGTGAGTTTACCATATATGGTGTACATGTTATTAGTGTTACATAGTCTTTTTCAGGGTTTCTTTCTATTGCATCAACCGCTTCTGGTTTTACAACTTTTATGTCATCTACTTCATATTCAAGTGTCTTGTTTAGTACATATATAGAGAATCTATCTCCTATAGCAAGTTTTTCTAAATCATCAAATATTTTATTACTTGCTAATCCTGTATGTCCTGCTAATACTGCATGTGTTCCTTTTCCACCTATTGGCAATGATGTTCCTTGTAAGTGTCCTACTCCTGTTTGTAAAACACTTTCAGATATTCCATGGTATATTGGTAAATTTACATTTAGTTTTGGTATATTTATATATCCTATCGCATTTCCAATGTTTAGAACATTTAAGTAACTAACATACCCTCTATCTTCTCCGTCTTTCTTCTTGTCAAGGCTTATATCAACAATTCCTTCTTGGCTTATTTCATCATTGTATTCTTGGGCTTTTCTTAATTCTTCTTCTTTTTGTTCTTCTGTTAATTTGTTTATGTCTTCTTGATAGTTTGATATTACTGTTGTTTCAGTATATGAATTTACAAATTTAGAAATTACAGGAAACCCTATAGCAGTTATTCCTATTATTACAAGTATTATCTCAATTACTTTTCTTTTCATTATGTTTCTCCTTTTTGTATATAACAGGACATGGTGATTATTCATCATGCCCTGCCATATATTCTAGTCTCTTTTGTTTTTTATATGTAATATAACTCCTGCTCCTATTGCTGCAACTCCTATTACTATGAATATTATTGCTCCTATTCCACCTGCTCCTGGTAATATTGTTCCTGATTTGTTTATTACTGTCATTGGTGTTGTATATGATGTGTCATTTATTGTAAATTCTTGTGGTTTGTTTAATGAGTTATAATATTTTCCTGTAGAGTCTACTGGCGCTTTTGTTTCTACTAGGTAATATGTTCCATATGCTAGTCCATAATATGATGCTATACCATGTTCATCAGTTGTAAGTAATATTTCTGTTCCTTGTGCATCTTTTACGAATTTTTGGTTTCCTGCATCTTCTATGCTTAATGCTAATTTGAATTCAGCTCCTGGTAATAGTTTACCTGTTTGTGT
>CAKPJC010000033.1 GCA_934162535.1 uncultured Clostridia bacterium
CCAAATTAAGAGATGCCATTGTTGTTTTTGTTGACCTTATCAAGGCTGAACTCGGCAAAAATGAGCAGCGAAGCAAGTTCTTGGTTGATGCAGTCAAGCAGATGAGACAAGGGAATGATGTTTTCTCAAAGACATTGCAAGATAAACTTGAAGTAATGAACAAATCACCTCAAAAGAAGGTTGTAACCCATCGCTTCGAGCCAACCTCAAAGAATGTTCTTCTTTTCATTGGTGGCTTGGTCTTATCTCTTGTTATCTCCATTTGGGGCAATCTCACCCAATGGCGAGAGCATCAAGATTGGGAGGAGGCAGACTTGAAGTATAGGGCATTGAAGATGGTGCTTCCTGCTGATGACCCGAACATTCGCTACATTGAGAAACATTTCAATGTGCAACGAGATGAAAATGTTATAAACGACGTAAGAAATCGTGTTACTGCTTATGAGGATTCTGTTCGTCATAGTTATGAGATGTATAAATTAGCATTGTACAAAGATAGTATTGCAAATCATTTGCTGCATGAGTCTAAGATTATAAGACGAAATTATAACTTTGCAAAATAGAGACCAACGCAAGCGTAATTTTGTTATCATAATCGCAAAAAGCATAACATATCACGCTAATGTACGGCGAAAACATAATAATAATGATGCATTTTCGACAAGAATACAGACATTTTGTTTAAACTTTATTAAATAGTAATGATAAGTTGGTTAACGTATTAGTTTTTATAGTATATTTGCACAAGAATTCAATGTCTAAGTCTTGGAAGTAACCTTTTGGGACGAAGACAAATTGTAGTACATTAAAAGTAATTTGCTATGGATTTAAAAGTTTTAAAGGATGCTGAATTTCTGATGAAATCAGAAATGGCAGTAGTTGCAGGTGGAGCAATGTCAGGTTGCTCATCTTGTTGTGACAAAGAGAATGGTGGAACTAACCAACAGCAACAAGAATTAGAAAAGGGTGATAAAAGTCACGACTAATTTTTAAAAAGGGAGGGTGCGCCATTAATAAAAATGACACACCCTCTTTAACTTATCATTTATAACATTATGAAATATGTATTAAATCCGCAATATGTTCTTCGTCATGGAGGCAATAAGAGCTTTATTATTTCCTGCCAAGGGTATGGAGAAAAGTCTTCGATTTGCATCATACATCCTGTATATGCAATGATGCTTTCTTTCTTCAAAGGAAGAACGAAAGGAGAAATTTATGCAGAGATTTCCGAATTGTTTCATTTGTCTTCAGAGCTTGTTTCAAGCCAATTAGACAAACTAATAGATAACACAGATTACATAGAGTGCGAAAAGTCTTTTTTCCCACCTCATCTTATAATTGAATATAAGGATGGTATGAAAATTCCACCCTATAATTATAAAGATTTTTCTTATAAAGAAGTTGATTTGTGCATGTCTAGACTTGACGCACCTATTGACATAATTTGTAACCTCACATTGCATTGCGCAACATCTTGTATTTACTGCTATGCAAATAGAAAGGGTAACCAAACAAAACATATGGATGTCAGTTTGGTAGAGAGTATATTAGACCAAGCCAAAGAATTGGGAGTTATTCGTTTCAAACTCATGGGTGGAGAAATTATGCTATATAAAGGTTGGGAGAGAATCGTCAAAAAGTCTATAGAGTATGGATTTCAACCTGATATTTCAACAAAGAAACCTATCACAGAAAAAGAAATACAAAAATGGATAGAGTTGGGAGCAACCACAGACCCTATCCAAATATCGCTTGACACCCTAATCAAAGAACATCTTTATCAGATTTTAAAGGTAAATGACCCTTATTATGACCAGATAAAAGAGTCTATAAACCTACTTGAAAAGTATCATGTTACGTATGTAGTTCATACTGTAATAAATCGCTTCAATGACAACGTTGAAGATATTCGTAGTTTAGCAACCTTTTTTAAGGGGAAAAAATATCTAAAGCGTTGGATGTTTGATGCGGCAAAATGTTCTATGTATAATGGTTTACTTTATAAAGAATATAAGACATCAGCTCAAAAAATTGCTGAAATTGGAGACTATGTAAGTGAATTAAATAGACAAAGAATATTTTCTTTTAAGCTGTACAAACCTTCTGTACTTAGAGATTTCAACAAACTGACTATAGAAGAAAAAGCGGAGCATTTTGAAAAGCGCACAATGTGCTCTGGCAATCTTAATGCTCTATACATTTTGCCTGATGGAAAAGTCACGATTTGTGAAGAATTGTATTGGCATCCTCATTTCATTATAGGTGATTTGAAAAAACAGACATTAAAGGAAATATGGAATTCTCAAAAGGCTAAAGATATTTTTTATCTTAAACAGTCTTCCATACCTTCGGATAGTCCATGTTCTTCGTGTCAAGACTTTTTTGAATGCCGAAAATATAAGCATATTTGTTGGAGAGATACGATTTTGGCATATGGCGCTGATAAATGGTATTATCCAGACATCTCGTGCCCAAAAGCTCCCCACATAAATAAAGATATTGCTATTGAGTGACATCTCAATGTAAGTTCTCTATAGAAAGAGTCTTGATGTAGTTGCTCGGCACAAACAAAATGTAGTTGCTCTGCACAAACAAAACTGAAATTGAATGTATATGATTTTAAAAAAAAAAACTTTCGTGTGTATGAAATTATTACTTTTAGCTCTTGTAAGCATATTCATTAGTTCTTCTGTTCACGCCCAGATTGCAGGAACAGTACTTGGAGAAAAATCGCATCCATTGGGCTATGCAAACGTAGCCTTGTATTCTTTGCCAGATTCTGTATTTCTAACTGGTACTATAACGAACGAGTTGGGAAAATATGTGTTTGCCAAAGCTGCCAATGCAAGTTCGACATACCTGAAAGTCAGCGCAATCGGGTATGTTACAGCAATTGTGCATCCAATCATGAATGAGCAGACAATCAAATTGAAACCTAATGAATATTCATTGAGCGAAGTTGTGGTTTCTGGACAGCGAGAGCTCTTTAAAAGCAGAGGCACTGACATTGTTGCCGACATTCAACATTCTAATCTGAGGGACTTTGGTTTTGCAGATGACATTATAGACAAATTGCCAATGGTCTCGGGTGAACATGGCAGCTACAACATTTTTGGCAAAGGAAGCGCAGTTGTTTATATTGGCAATAGAAAAGTATCTGACCCTTCTGAATTGTCAAGAATCTCCACAAAAGACATTGCTACAATAGAAGTGATTAGCAATCCTGGCGTAAAATATGATGCAGACACTCACGCTGTGATTAAAATCAACCTGAAGAAACAACATACAAAAGGACTGGGTGGAACCGTGGCATTAAGCGATGGGCAGGGAAGGAGAAATTATGATAATGAACAAGTGCAATTAACTTACAACACAGACAAAGTTAATACATTTGTTGGTTTCAGCAATTCAACGTCTCGCTATTCGACAGATCAGGAAAATACCGAATATGTTCTTACACCCAGTTCTGCATGGAGCCTTTATAGTAATATGCCAAAATGGTATTCTAATTACTACAACAAAACTGTTACTGGAGGTGTTAGTCTAAATTTGGACAAGAACAATACTTTAGGTGGACAGCTGACATATCAGCGAGAAAATGACAGGTACAATGGAGAATCAAATAATGTCATGATGCAAGGAGAAAACGTGTACGAAAGGTTGAATTCCACCCTTGATTCACATTCTCACTATAACCAATGGCAGGCGAATATGTATTATGAAGGTCATATTGGAACTAAATGGACTATTAATTTTAATGGTGATTATCTCAGAAGAAAAAGTACAGATGACAAGAGTAATGAAGAGTCTGGAACTCTGACAAATCCTCATACTGTGCTGACAACTAATAAGGCAACATATAACATAGCCGCAGGCCTTGTTGAGGCAGAATATCAATTAAACAAAAATGCGACATTGAAAGTCGGCACCAATGTAAGCTATGTCAAAGACACGAAAGTATATAGCGGTTTGGATGATACAGCAGAAAGTACAGCATCCTCATTGACCTCCAAAGAGACCAAAATGGCAGTGTTTGCTGAAGGAGAAGCGAATATGGGCAAGCTAAGTGCCAATATTGGCACAAGATATGAAATATTCAAAATGTCATATTATGACGATTTGAACAATCTGCAGTTGGTTGATAAAAGTTATTCAAGATTCTATCCGTATGTTTCCATGTCTTTGCCAGTGAGTGATGTGAGATTTGGGTTGAGTTTAACGACAAAGGTGCAGCGTCCTTCTTATTATCAGTTGCGTAACAGTCAAGAATATTTCAATAGATACGAGATGGAGACAGGAAATCCATTGTTGCTTCCTCAATATACTACCGACTTGACATATTCCACACAATACAAGAGTCTTAGGTTTTCCTTGTCATATCAATGGATAAAGGATTATATTATGACCAGCAATATGATAGATGCAGAGAATCCGTTGCACATTTTGTCTAAGCCCACGAATAAGTCGCACTATTCTGCTCTAAATGGGAATGTTGCTTACAACAAGACTATTGGTATATGGGAATTCTACACCAATTTGAATGTGATGCGTACTTTCTTCAGCATTTACAATACAGATGGAACATTGACAAACGGTAAACGACCTTACGCAGAAATGTCCTTCAATAGTTATTTCAACTTGAAGAATGACTGGATGCCATATTTGCTACTAAAATGCAATAGTGATGGTTATATGCGTGAATACAGAATTAAACAAGGATTCTTTATCAGTTGTGGCATTACTAAGCATTTTCTTAAAAACACCTTATATGCGCGGTTGAGTGTTAACAACATATTGGGTACAAAGGAACGAGAAACTCGCTTTGACACAGACTATAAATTTGAAAAAGAACGTTTCAGAGACAATAGAAATATAAGTTTGTTTTTAAGATACACATTTAACAACAAGAAGAAATATAAAGGTAAAAATGCTGCCAGCGAAGAAATTGGCAGAATGTAATGGCCAATTTCTTCGATAAAACTCAACAAAGGAATGAATGGTTTTCGTGTGGGATTTCAACATGATAGTATGCAATGCGGTATAGCTTGCCTACAAATGGTATGTAAATATTTCGGCAGAGAGTACTCTTTGGATTCTTTGTCGAAACTTTGCTTTGCGACAACAGAAGGTGTGTCTTTGTTAGGAATCAATGAGGCTGCAAATACTCTAGGCTTACATACAACAAGTGCAAGAGTTACAACAACTGTGTTGAGTGATGTTCCCCTGCCTTGCATTCTTCATTGGAATCAGAATCACTTTGTTGTATTGTATAAGGTAAAGAATGGCAAAAAATTCTATATCGCTGACCCTGGGAAGGGATTGATAACTTATAGATTAGATGAGTTCAAGCAACATTGGATAAGCACGAAATCCAATGACGAGGACAAGGGCATTGCTATGTTCTTGGAAACCACTCCTACTTTCTTTACTTATAAGATGCAAGATGAAGAGAACATCAAAGAAAAGCGGTCTTTCCGCTTTCTCTTTGGATATGTGAAGAAATACCGCAAGTATTTCGGACAAATCATCTTGGGTTTGATAGTCGGGAGCCTCTTACAACTTGTCCTGCCATTCCTTACACAATCAATCGTGGATGTCGGTATCAAGAACCAAGATATAGGATTCGTTTGGCTTATACTGTTGGGACAGTTGATGCTTACCATCAGCAGAACTGTAATCGACTTTATACGCAGATGGTTGTTGCTACACATATCTCTGCGCATCAACATATCGTTGGTGAGCGACTTCTTCATCAAACTTTTGAAGCTGCCGATGTCTTTCTTTGACACGAAACTTATGGGCGACTTGATGCAGAGAATGAACGACCATAGCCGAGTAAATACTTTCTTGACGCAGCAGACGCTCAACATCACGTTTGCCATGCTCACCTTCGTGGTATTCTCGGTGGTACTGTTCTTCTATAATAAATTGGTGTTTGTCATTTTTCTGTTGGGAAGTATCCTCTATGGCGGATGGATGACCTTGTTCTTGAAACGGAGAAAGGTGCTCGACTATGAATTGTTTGAGCAGCAAGCCATCAACAATAACAAAACTTATGAGTTTATCACCTCCATGCAGGAAATCAAGTTGCAGGATTGTGAACAACGTAGAAGATGGGAATGGGAGGACACGCAAGCAGACTTGTTTGGGGTGCAGATGAAATCTCTCAAACTCCAACAGACACAGGAGGCAGGAAGTATCTTCATCAACGAGGTGAAGAACATCATTATTACGGTTGTGGCAGCAACCGCCGTGATTCATGGGCAAATGACATTCGGTATGATGCTTGCCGTGCAATACATCATCGGACAGCTCAACTCACCTGTGGAGCAACTGATGAACTTCTTCTATTCTCTGCAAGATGTGAA
>CAKPJC010000034.1 GCA_934162535.1 uncultured Clostridia bacterium
AATATACTTGATAAATAATAGAAAAAAATAAAAAATAGATACAAAGGAGCTAGAAAAAAATGATAGGAAAAACACTTGAAAACAACAAGAAAATCAACAAGAGAAAGCTAATGGCTGTAATAGCCGTAATAATTGTGCTAATAGCAACAACGGTAGCATTATGTCTAAACAAAAAAGAAAAATTTGAAATCACACCAGAAATAGCTAAATCAAGAGAATACACAACAGTAAAAGACGGAGACGCCAAAACAAACAGTAGCTATGTGGAATTTGACGCATTCTTTCTAAAAGACCTAGATGGAGATGGAACAGCAGACGCAATAAGAGGAACATGTAATGCAATAGGAAAAGAAGACACAGTATACATGGAATTAAAAGCCCTATCAAATGGTCAAATAGAAGATGGAGAAATCACAATAAACTCAGAAAATTTTTATTTCAAAACATCGCTAGTAAAAGATAACGAAATATCTGAAAACTACATATCATCAAACACGCAAAAAATCAAACTAAACACCATAAAAAATGGAACACAAAAGATGATAACAGGATTAGTAAGAAGTGGAGACTACTCAAGCTCATCAGGAACAAACTCAGCAATAGGAAATAACATAAACAATTACTCAAAGAAAAACACAATAACATTCACAGGAACACATGTAGCAGATGATGGAACAAGAACAGCAATAAACAAAACAATAACATTTGATGTAGACTGGTATGGAACAGCAGAGGCATCAATATATAACAGAAATACAGTAGTAGATGTAGAAAACATGTCAACAATGGTAAAAGACGGAAATCTAAACCTATCATTCACAATAGAAACAAGAGAAGATAAACAAGAGTTATTATTAAAAGGTTCATATATGGAAGCACAAATACCAAACATGAATGGGTATGCGCCAACAGATGTTAGAGTATCAGGAAGAAATATAACATATGAATATAACAAAGACACACAAACACTAACAGCAAAAAGTGAAGCAAAAGTATCAGATACAGGAGATATAACATCAAATGCACATACAGGCACAACATGGACAGGAAATGGTTATAAAAGATACACAGTATATGATGTAACAGTAACATATCCAGGAGAAGCATATAATGTAGAAACAGAAAGCAATATAGAAATTCTAGTACCAGTAAAAGCATATTACGAAGCATACAACAACCCAAGTAGCCAATTCCAAAATCCATATGTAACAAACACACCAAACACAACAATAGCAGCAACATGGAGAAAATATGCAGGAGAAGCATACAGATTTGATATATATGTTGGAAGATATGTAGGTAGTCCTTATTCAAGATATGTAGTATCAAAAGAAAAGCCATACAAAATCTATAATGCAATATCAGAAGAAGAAACAGAAGACAGATATGATGTATCATGGAGAGTATATACAGGAACAGCAGGAGAAGGACAAAAAGTTATAATGAGAGAGTCAAAAGCAGGACAAACAAAAACATCAGACTCATTTATAAAAACAGACAGTTCATTAGATTCAATGGCAGATCTAACAACAAATGTGGGAATAAGCTTTAGTGGAGCACAGAACTTCTTAGGAAATGAAGGCTACATAAAGGTATACAATGATGACACAGATGAATTATTACTAAATATAACATCAAATGAATGGAATCAAAACAAAACATATTATTATGATGAACCTGTAAAACACATAAGAGTAGAAACAAGTGAAGCAAGTAAAAAATCATATTTATATGTAAATAATATAAAAGAATTAGATGATACAAAAATAACACAAAAATACACATTAAGCCAATTTGAACAATTACAATATATACGTTCAACATTAGTAGGACAATTTGGAACAGCTGGTGAAGACACAAATGTTGCAAATGCATATTACGAAGCACCATTATCAACAGCAACAATATCAAGTGTAAGTGCAACAGTAATATCAACACAAGCAACACAAAATAAAAGAATAACGATAACTACAGAGACATCAGAATTTAATGAACAGAAATGGTTAAATGGTTCATTTCTACTAAGGCTCCCAAAGAATATAGAAGAATTAAATGTAAACAGTGTAAATATAAATGACTCATCAGTAAAAATACTTGGATGGGATGCATATGAGGAAAATGGATATTATTTTATAAAAATATTAACAGAAAACAGCAATGAAGCAACATACAGCATAGACATAGACTGTGATATAACATTAGACCCAAGACTAACAGACAGAAGTGATGAAATAACATTATATGCAACAAATGAAGGTGCAATAAGATACTATAATGGAACAGCAGATATATATGATGTAAACGGAAACTTAAATACAACAGAACAAGTAGCAAAATCATCACTAGGAATAAGTATAGTATCACCAAAATCATTATTAACAAACCAAATAGCAAGTAACTATGATGGAAAAGGAAGTGTAGCAATAGCACCAAGAGTTGCAAAAACAGATAAAAACCAAAGAACAGCAACAGTAGAAGTTAATGTAACAAACAATTACTCAAGCAAAATAAGTGATATATTAATACAAGGTGTAATACCATTTAAGGGAAATAAATATATAATTGGAGATGGAGATTTAGGTTCAGACTTTAGTACATATATAACAAAAGCAATAGAAATCCCAGATGCACTAAAATCAAGTACAACAATATATTATTCAACAAATGAAACACCAACAAAAGACTTAGCAGATTCAGCAAATGGATGGACATTAGCAGAAAATGTAACAGATTGGACAAAAATAAAAACATATATAATAAGCCTAGGAGACTACTCATTACCAGTAAATGCAAGCTATGGATTTACATATGAAATACATTTACCAGAAGGTGTAGAATATAACCAAATAAGCTATAGCCAACATGCAATATACTTCTCACTAAATACAACAGAAGGTAAATACCCAACATTAACATCAGCATCAAAACTAGGATTTATGATAGCAAAACAATATGATTTTGAAATAACAAAATACCAAGCAAACACAACAAAATTACTACCAGGAATAACATTTAGTATAAAAGAGGTTGAAACAGGAAAAGAAAGTATACGTACAACAAATGCACAAGGTAAATTAAGCTTAACAGGATTATATGCAGAAAGAAATTATGAAATAACAGAATTAAAAACAACAGAAGATTATGTAAGCCTAGGAGATACAATTAGATTATATGCATCAGTAGATGACCAAGAACAATTACATATAAACTTCAAAAATGAAGATGGAACAACAGCACAACAACCAAGTTATATAAAAGATGCCCAAGTAGTAAAAGAAGCAGACAAAGATTATTTAATAAGTTTACAAATAGAAGATGAAGTAAAAGCAAGACTAATAATAACAAAATCAGATGAGGCAAGTGAAGCACTAAGGAATGTTAAATTCAGACTTAGTGGAAAAGGTAAAGGAAACCAGGATGCATCAGCAGGAGATGTTGGAGTAATCTTAACAACAAACTCAACAGGACAGATTAGTGCTTCAAGCCTATATCTTGGAGAAGAATATACATTACAAGAAACAAGAGCAACAGGATATTACTTAATAGAAGGACAAATTAAGTTTAGAATAACAGACCAAGGAAATGGTAATTTTAAACTAGATATAACAGAAGGTTCAAACAATGTTGGAAGTAGCTCAGTAACAGTAACAGATAATATTCCAACAATAAAGATAGATTTACAAGATGAGAAAATACCAACATATAATTTAAAAATAAACAAATACGAAAAAGACTCAGACAAACTTTTAGCAGGGGCACAATACTTGTTAAAAGGAGATGGACTACCAACAAATGGTAGAATATTAAAAACAGACTTAAATGGTACATTGGAAATTAACGGATTATATGAATATGTGGAAAGTGAAGGAACAGCAAAAGGTGGATTTACAGGAGAATACTTAATACAAGAAGTATATGCACCAGTAGGATATGCATTAGACTCAACAGAAATACGAATAAAAGCACAAAGAAATGCAAGTGGAGCATTAGAAGTAAGTATATTAACAGGAGAAGAAAAAATCAGAACAGTTGATGGAAATAAACAATATGGAGTAGAAAATGCAAATACAGAAAGTCCAACAGTAACACTTTCATTAGAAGATCCACAAATATTTACATTATACAAAAAAGATGGAGAAACAGCAGAGAATATACCAGATGCAAAATTTGTTGTATATCAATTAGATGAGAATAGAAATGTAGTAGATTATGCAAAAGACCCAGCAGGGAACTACATAGGAACACTTGAAGGAATAATACCAATAACACCAACAATGACATCATCAGGAACAAATGCATGGACACAAAGAGAAGATGGAACATGGGAAAGTGGAGGAAAAGGTGTAAACAACTTAAGAACAGAATTACAGTCAAATGAATTTACAATAACAGAGAAAATGAAACTAGTATTTGACTGGGCAGTATCATCAGAAAGTGTAAGCTATGACTATGTATACTACACAATAAAAAATGTAAACACAGGAGCAACAATAGGAGGAGATGCAACAGGTTCAAAGATAGGTGGAAATGGCAGTATAACAGATTATAAAAAATTACAATTTACAACAGTGGAAAAAGAACTAGAACCAGGAACATATACAGTAACATTTACATATAGAAAAGATAGTTCAGCAAATTCAGGTTTAGATGCAGGATTTATTAAAAATCTACAAGTAAAGGGAACAGATGAAGGAAAATATGTAGTAACAACAAATGACTTAGGAAAAGCAACATTAAATCTACCAGAAGGATTATATAAACTAGTAGAAGTAGGAGCACCAGAAGGATATGAATTATCAACACAAGAATACTATTTTGGTATAGGAGCATCAAAACCAAGAGTAACAGGATTTGGAACAGCATTCAAAGACCAAATATCAGGAAGTAAATGGGAGAAAATAAATGCAACATGTGAGACAGAAGATGGAGGATTAATTGCAGTAGGATACATGTATGAATCTACTATAAACCCAAAACTTGTATCAAATGGTAAAAAAGATGGATTAATAATCAAATACAACAAAGATGGAGAAATAGAATGGTATAAGAACTATGGTGGTAGTGAAGATGATGAGTTTACA
>CAKPJC010000035.1 GCA_934162535.1 uncultured Clostridia bacterium
GCATTTGTTTTTTCAGTAAATAATGAGTTTTGTTCCATATCAAATATTATAAGTCATTTATAAATAATGAGGCAAATTACTCTTTAGGATCAGTTTTTATAGGTGCATACATGATATACTAATACTATTGAAACAAATAATAATACACGTTAATTTGCTTTATAAAAATGAATAGGAGTAAGCAATAATGTCAAATAAAACAGATTATAGAACAATCACAAGAGAACAATTTCTTTTTAATGAAATGCGTATAGTAGCTACTTTATTACATGAAGGTAAAAGTGCAGAAGAAGCTATAAGTGAAATTGTAAGTAAGAATTTATTTCAATATCCTACAGAAAAAATGATTAAAAATTTAGCACAGGTATGTGTGAAAAGATATGAGAAAGCAGATAAAGAACTAATTAGTATCGTAGCTACTTCTTCTAGCAGTGTTGCTAAACAAGCATGCCTATTTTTAATGATGAATTATTACAAGATTGTATCTGATTTTATGATTACTGTTATTGGTGAAAAATATAGAACAAAAGACTTTACTTTTACAAAAATGGATATGAATTCATTTTTTACACGTTTGCAGGAACAAAATGAAACAGTAGCTTCCTGGAGCGAAGAAACAATTAAGAAAAGTAAAAGTGTATTAAAAAAACTATTAGTTGATAATGGTTATTTAGATAACACTAAATCAGAAGTATTAAATCCAGTTTTATTAGAACCATCTATTAAAGAAGTAATAGAAAGAATGAATGTTTCCAAAGCTTTAGTTGCATTTAATTGTATGTAGGGGATTATATGAGTAATAATATAGGTGAAAGATTAGATGAATTAAAAAAACTAATTCAAGAAGAAGACTTCCTAAATGGAAGAGGCTTAAGTAATGAAGTAAATATACGTATATTTTGTTATGATCCAAAAGATGAAATAACAGTTAGATACTTTGTTGAACAATTAAAAGAAGAAAAACTCAAATGTAGTATAGATATTGAAGATTTATACGAAGTTTTTTTGTCTATTTGTGGTGATATGGATATATTGGATTCAATATCGGATGTGGAAGAAACAGATGGAAATGAATATTTAGAAGAACAATTAGAAAATATTATTACTGCTGAAATGTTTACAGAGAAAATAGCGAGTAATTATGAAGGCAAAGATCTTTTACTTATAACAGGTGTAGGTAAAGTATTTCCATTTATGAGAGTTCATTCTTTATTAAATGATTTACAAATTAATTTAAATAACAAACCTGTAGTAGTTTTATATCCAGGAACATTTGATGGACATTATTTAAAACTATTTAATAAGCTAAAACCAAGTGAATACTATAGAGCATTTAAGACAATATAAGGGGTAAAATCTATGAAAATCAAAGAGATGTTTAGAGATGACATTGATCGTAAAATTAATGGCGTTGTTCAAGTAGAACAAAATCAAAATCAAATAATCGAACAGGAAGTAAAAGAATATGTCGTTACTTCTGAATTAAAAAAACATTTTTCTAAATTTTTCAATGAATATGGAGAAACAATGGATACACCAACAAATAATGTAGGTGTATGGATTACGGGTTTCTTTGGAAGTGGTAAATCTCACTTCTTAAAAATGCTCTCTTATTTATTAGAAAATAAAGAAATTAATGGTAAGAAAACAATTGATTACTTTGAAGATAAATTCGATGATGAATTATCATTTATGAATATTCGAAAATGCACACAAGTACCAACAGAGACAATTCTTTTTAATATTGATGTTGAAAGTTTCTTGAAAAAAGATCAATCTGCGGTAACACGTGTATTTGCAAAAATGTTTTATGAACATCTTGGCTTTTATGGTAAAGATTTGAAATTAGCTAAATTAGAAGATTATATTTCTAAACAAGGTAAATATGAAGATTTCAAGCAGACATTTGAAAAAATACGTGGTAAATCATGGATTGACTCAAGAAAAACATATCAATTTTTCCAAGCTGATGTAAAAAAAGCATTGATTGAATCAGGAGCAATGGATGAAGAAAGTGCTGCTTTATGGTTCAGTAATAAAAAAGAAGAAAATTATTCAGTTGAACAATTAGTAACAGATATCAAAGAATATGTTGATTCAAAACCAAAAGATTTCCGTTTAATATTTTTAGCTGATGAAGTTGGTCAATATATTGGAACAGATAGAGACTTACTTTTAAATTTACAGTCAATTGTAGAAACATTAGGATCAGTTTGTAGAGGTCAAGTTTGGTTAATCGCAACAGGACAAGAAGCATTAGATGAAATGATTAAGTTACGTGAAAATGAATTTTCACGTATCATGGCTCGTTTCCCAATACGTTTAAGCTTAACTTCAACTTCTGTAGGTGAAGTCATTGAAAAACGTTTATTAACAAAAACAGATTCGGCTACAGAAATATTAGATAAAGTATATGAAAATAATGAAAATGTCTTAAGCAATTTATATGCATTTGATACAGATATTAAAGATATAAAAGGGTATTCTTCCAAAGGTGAATTTACTCGTACTTTTCCATTTGTTCCTTATCAATTTACTATCATGCAAAAAGTATTTAATGAAATCAGAAAGCATGGTCACGCAGGTAAGCATCAATCAAGTGGTGAAAGATCTATGTTAAGTGGATTCCAGGAATCTGCTCAACGTATCGAAAATGAAAATGAATTAACTTTAGTGCCAATGTATGCTTTCTATGATACTTTACATAGTTTCCTAGATACATCTGTTCGTTCTGTAATTGAAAGAAGTGAAAGAGCAGCAGCTAATGGTAATGGTCTAGTTGCAGAAGATATCAATTTATTGAAATTATTATTCTTAATTCGTTATGTAGATGATATTAAATCAAATATTGAAAATTTAACGATTTTAATGGCAAATAATATTACAGTTGATAAGATGATCTTAAGAAAGCAAGTAGAAGCATCATTAGAACGCTTAGATAAACAAAATTATATTTCTCGTGTTGGGGATACATATTTATTCTTAACAGATGAGGAACAAGATGTAGCTAGAGATATTAGTAATCAATCTATTGATTCTGCTAATGTAATCAGCCAAGTATGCTCAATTATATTTGATGAATTATATACAACAAAGAAATATAGATATGAAAAGAATGGTTTTAGCTATGATTTTGATTTTGATAAAGCTGTAGATGGTCAAAATCATGGTATTACAACAAATGGAATGAAACTTCGTTTTGTTACAGATGCATATGATGATGAAGAAGCCGAAGATTATAGATTAATAAATGACTCAAAAAATAATTTTGAAGCTATTTGTAAATTGGCAAATGAATATTCTGTTTTTGATAATATTGAAACAGCATTAAAAATAGAAAAATATACAAGACATAAAAGTTCAACTGATTTACCTGCATCTATTCAAAAAATTATTCAAAATAAACAAACGGAAAAGAAACGTTTGATAGATGAAGCAAAAGAAAGTATTACAAAAAGTATCATTCATGGAAAATTCTTTATTGATGGTGAAGTTGTTTCTCTTTCAGGAACAAGTGTCAAAGCTATATTAGATAAAGCATTAGAAAATCTTGTAGAACATACATATTCAAATATTAATCAGATTGATGTATGTGCTTCAAGTGATGCAGATATTAGAAAAATACTTCTAGGTAATGATAATAGTATGGAAGGGCTTGAAGCTAATAAAAAAGCTTGTGATACGGTTTATACATATCTTGAAAAACAATTTATGATGAAATTACCAACATCTATGGCAGATATTCAATCTCGTTATCAACAAATTCCTTATGGTTGGAAAGATATAGATATTGCATCTGTTATTGCTCGTCTAATTTATGATCAAAAAATAACTGTTAAACATTCTGGCGAAACAATTAAACCAACTGATAATCGTCTAGTCGATTTCTTAAGAAAAAGAAGTGAAATTGGTTTAACAACGATATTTATTCGTGAAAAAATTTCTTTACAAAAGATTAAAACAGTACGTGAGATATTAAAAGAGTATTTTGATTGTGTAGATGTACCTAGTGATGAAGATCAATTAGTTGATTTCATTAAAGAAAAGTTTAGTGAAGATAGAAAACATTTGTCAGATTTGAAAATGAAAAATGAAGAAAAACTTCGTCCAGGTGCTAATGAGATCATTGAAGCTTTAAATCTCGTACTAGCAATACTAACTAAACAAAATGATAACGTTGCTTTAATTGAAGAAATTTGTACAAAAGAAGATGATTTACTTGATATTAAAGATGAAATGAGAGATGTAGATAATTTCTACAACACCCAATGTAAACTTTATGATGAAGCAGTAGATTTAAAGAATAAAGTTACTGTTAGTGAAAAAGATTATTTAATGGATAATCAAGTAATCATTGATGCTGTAAATAAAATAACAGATGTTACTAAAGTTACTAGTCACTTTAACTACAGTCAAATTCCTGATTTAAATGAATATATATCTGTAATTAAAACAGAAAGAGATAAATATATTGCAGAGAAAAAGAAGGAATTAATTTCTTTAGTACATTCTTGTGAAAATGAACTGACTTCTTTTGATACGCAAAATGAAGAAATAAGACAAGCGTTAATAAGAGCACAAAGAGAATTTGAAGCAAAGATAAATGAAATTAACAGCTTATCAAGTTTAGTAGCATTAAATGCAAAAACAAATACGATTACATCAATCAAAGATAAATATGATAGAGAAATTTATCGTATTTTACATCCTGTAGTTATACCTGAAGTTAAACCACAGAAGAAAGTACGTGAAGTACAACGTGTAGTTCTCTTTAACCAGACAAGTTTAACTACAGAAGAAGAAATTGATGAATATTTATCTAGAATTAGAAATAAATTATTAAGTTATATTAACGACAACGAAGAAATAAAGATTAAATAGAAGGAGCTTCTCTAATGAATAAATCATCTATCAAAAATTATGCAGTATGGGCAAGAAATGAACTAATAGAAAGAGTAAGTCAAAAAGCAT
>CAKPJC010000036.1 GCA_934162535.1 uncultured Clostridia bacterium
GTTATCTCCGATATTTTCAGGATCAGTATAGTAAATTCTTGACGGCAGCCAGGGATATGTCTGGTCATACTCAAAATGCGTTACATCGCCTTTCGCATTGATAGTGCTCGTAACACGTCCCAGCGAATCGCGATTAATTGATTCTGTTAAGGCTGAACCGGACGAATTTTGATAATATGTTGTATTTATCGGCAAAAACAATCTGTTTGTCAAAGTAGTGTATGTGGTTGAGATTGCTTTGTGATTCGGGATGGCGCTTTGAGCTGCTTCCGTTTCGGTTAATGGCAAGCTTTGTTTTGTCGGCAAGCAAGAATCTTCACTGTACTCTGTTTTTGTATAATATACCCTTGAAACATTGCTGTTTTTTTCTGTTGTTTTAATTTTATTTGGTGAAATGAGCGCATAGTTATCAGTGTATTCGTATTCTTCGACTACGGTATCTGCGGTTGCTGATGAGCCTTCTGCAGCGGTTTTCTTGTCTAACAACGGCAATTCTACTTCCCATTTTCTTCTAAAGCCTGTGTCATAAATGTGCGTTGTGTACTCATATGTTTCCATGCTACCGTTGGGGTTAGTCACAATTACTTTATAATTTCCCAAATCCGGGTCTAAGAAACCCGGTTCCATACCATTTTTACTTTTTCTGTTATATCCGGTTTCACTTGTGAAATACCCGCTTGAATAGTTATATGTTGTGCTGTTGATATTTGGATTTGTCACTTCGCCAACAGCCTCGTTAACATCGTGCTTTTCGGCAACACGCCAAGTTTCCATAAATCCGGTATTTGTTGTAGTTGCAGTCGCTGATGATCCTCGCGGACGATTATCAATCCATTTTGTAACGTCCTCATAGGTGAAGTAGGTAGTGCTGTTTCTGTTTTCGACTTCTTTTACAATAGGACGGCCATAAAACTCATATGCTTCATATATATTCGGATTTGCATAATGTGAGGATGCCCATCCTTCTTTCCAATCATAATCCACCCATGAATAATAATCTCCATTCCAACACCCCCAGAATAGAAAGAAACTATCTTCACATAGCACAGTACCATCTTCTTCAGTTGTATAAGAATAAACCCCTCTGTAATAAGTCAAATCATTAATTTCATTGCCGTTCGGGTCTTTAACCAAAATATCAATAGTAAGCCATGGATCATCCTCATAACGTGTATATATATCGCCTTCATATGTAAAATCTACTGTTCTGCCAATAGTGTCGGTTATTCTTGAGAGCAAAGGCGTCTTTGGTGATAGCCTAAAATCATCAAACTGTATCTCATACCTACTGCTTACCATTTTAATGCGCATCCTTGCATGAGTTGGGGTTTCATACAGGTCTAAGTCATTTATAGAAAACTCAGCTTCTACCTTTTGAATTTCATTAAAGGTTGAGGGGCTCTCCGTAGCTAACAGTACACTTTCCAACAGAGTCGAACCATCATATAAGTCGCAGTAAATTTGAAACGAGCCATTAAACGTTCCGTATATGTTATCGATGGCATCATATAATAAACTCACATAGTATTCATCATATAATTCATTTAATTCGACCTTATACGATGTTGCTTCTGTGCTGTAACGTGATGAAGAACCGGTGCTAAACTTAAAGTACGAACCGGAAGATGACCATTTATTACCAAATGAAAATTTATTATAAGAATCAAACGGTAATATGTTTTCCCCAGGTAAATTAACATAGTCAAATGTTATTTCGTTGTTAAAACGATCCTTTATGGAAAGAAGTTGTCCGTCTTTTCCAAAGTATTGCATAGTGTTATCAGCAGTTTTAAAGGAATATTGTGAGCGATAATTCCCCCTTTGGTAACTGCGGTCTTTTTCCTTAAATCTAACATTATCAGTATAATAATTATCCAAATTTGAGCAATAAATAAGATGTCCGTTATAATAGTCCTCTCCTTCTTCATTTTTAAGAGAATCATTATAATTAGAACGATATGTCGCCCCGGTACCGTCATGATAAAATGCTTGCGTTGTACCGTCATATTTTTCCCTTAATTCTACAGAAGGGAATCCAAATGACCATCCCAAGCCAAGAGCATATCTTTTTGTAAAGTATGTTGAATGATTAACAGTAGGAATGTTCCCTGTTGGATTTGAAGCTTCAACATTTGACAATTCACTTTTATAAAATCTGTTAATATTTAAATCCAATCCGTTTTTTCCGGGCAGACTTAAATCTGTGAAATTCAACTGTAGTGTTCCGTCAAAAGGTGACACATAATCACTTGTACTTCTTCCGGCTAAATGAGGATGATATACACCGTTAGCGTATGATGGTCTGATAACAGCTTCATAATCACTCGCAGATAAGGATTTCGGCGCTATATACTCTGGTTTATGTGTTTCAACTCCGGCTTTCGTTGTTTCTGATACGGCTGCAGATTTGCCAAAAGCGGGAGAGCCGATTCCGAGATTGCTTATATTATTTACGGAATTTTCTATGGTGTTGTTTTGCTCTAAGGTATGTTTTTGCTTTTTTTGCAAATTTTTAAAATTTTTTATATGATTAATTTTAAGCCTCACAAAAAGGCCGGTTGATTTTCGCCGGCTTGACTACTGTATTTTGTGATTTTATTGATACACTTCGCTTACTCGTGCATAGTAAATTCTCAAAAATTTATTTAAGCCTGCAATTTTAGCAAGTTTTTTACTTTTCCCTTCGGATTCTTTTTTCAAAATATATTGAGAGACTGCATGGTCTTTTGGTTCTCCATGAGTTTTAAGAACTCTCATCATCTCATAACAAACTTTCCTAAGTGTAGATGAACCTCGTTTTGTTATCTTTCAATGTGTTCCTACAAATTGCCCCGATTCATAAGGCGGCGGATCAATACCGGCATTGGCGGTAAGTGCTTTTGCACTATAAAACCTTCTTATATCACCAATTTCTGCAATTAATTTGGGTGCAAGAACATCACCGACACCGCCCATAGATCTCACAACAGAATATTCCGGTAAACTCTTGGCAATTTCCTTCATTCGTGTTAAAATATTATTTAAGGACTTATCAATAGTCCTCAATACATTGACTGCCTCCTGTACTAACATTTGGGTTGATGGGGTGCTTGAGGGCAATGTTGAAATACCATTAGCTGCCAACTCATAGATTTCAATGGCTTTGGATTGGCTCTGATGGTATTTTCTTTCTTTCGCCCATTGTACATATGCCAATACAAATTCCTCTTGCTTCATAGAAACAATGACATCAAAATGCCAAAATATTTCAACAAAATCACTAAGCTTATCCTTGTTGTTTGCTTCATTCCAACTTTTTAACATCTTTTTGATACCGGGCATTGTATAGTCTAAAATTGTATTTTGTCTTTATTGCCATTAGGCAAAGAAACTATATCTCTAAAAGCCGCAGCACCGAGACTTTTCCCGATTTGTATGTCTCTTTCTTTTATTATACCCTTTTCTGCCCTGCTGTCAACTCTTTTCTCGCCGCCGCCTTCGCCTTACCGCTTATGCGCCTGTCAAACTCGCGCACCTGCGGTCGCTCATAATCCGGCTTCAGCCCCGTTTGCTCCAAAAAGTCGTTAAGCGCCGCCTCTTGCCGTTTCAGCTTTAGGCTTGTCTGAGAAAAGGCCTCCGAAAGCTCACGCTGCAGTGCTTCATCCTTGGCGGCTTTTGCGCCCTCGTCCAGCGCCTCGGTACAGCTTTCCAAACACGGTACTAAAAAACCTTCTAAATTAGGCTTTCTATATAATCCGAAAAGCAGTCCTCTATTGTTCTGTCCGTATCTGCAAATTCTACCTTTACTGCATAACCGTTGCATAAAAAGCAATACGGATTTTTGATTTGGTCTATATAATCCTTCATCTTCTTTTCAGGGCTGTCATTGAGATTTATTTTGATACTTCTTATATCTGTAAGCGTAGACTTGTCAACCGTGCGAATATCAACATTTTTGAATGTATTTAAATTTTCCATAATTAAAACCTCCTGTTATTCCATACTATGAAAGACAAGCCGGTTTTATTCGATGCAGTCCGGCTTTGTCATATAAAAGAAGAAAGCAGCCGCAACTGGGCGGCCGCTCCGGATCGCTGACTTTGACGTTGTCAGCGGTTGAAGACAGCCGAAAATATCAGCTGTTCCCCGCGTTATATACATTTTTCACAATTGAAGCTGAGTACAATTGACCCCATTTTATCGTTTCCCCAAAAGATTTAAGCTATAAGAGTCCAGCAATGGTAGTAAACCACTGTAATTCTCCCATACAAAAAGCTTTACATGCCCGCCATGAATGTTTTCCGCAAAAAACTCTCCTATCCCGATTTGTATGACGCTTCTTGCCGGTATTTCTTTTGAAATTGACGCAACATCGCCCAGATATTCTTTTTCACTGTTTAAGCTTTGATATTTTGCAAAAATCAAAACTACATTTTTAGCTTCCAACGATTGGTTTTCAAGTTGTAGAATCGCGCCCTGTAAGTTGTTTTCCGCAGCGAATTGTAAAGGTTCTGTCACGGCTGCGACAATGTCTTTTGTCAAGCAAAAATTAACAACACGAATATCAGAGGGGAATTCCGTCCTAAAGGAAACGCTCGTGTTATCCATAACAAGCCTTCGCCCTTCTAAATCACTTAAGCCGCCAAATAAAATTTGGTAGTCTGTCTGAAAGAGCAAGTCATCATGGAAATTAATAAACAATTGCTTTCCTTGTGTCAAAAGTGTATAATCGACGCCTGCTGTCAGTTCTTGTGCGCCCGCCGTCACTGTCACCGCATCAAGACTATCGGTATCCACCTCGGCGCTGAAGTTCAATTGTAGTTGTCTTGTATCGGTTCGGATATTGCACGCTGTGTCAGATGGCCTTGAGGATAAAAGCTTAAAGTTTGCAACCCGAAGCTTAATTGTCAGCGCTTTATCGGGCTTTAGTTTAATTCTAAGCCTTGTAATGCGGTCGCTGTCGTTTTGTGCCTCCAGA
>CAKPJC010000037.1 GCA_934162535.1 uncultured Clostridia bacterium
TAAACAATATCATTTTTGGTACTCTCTTTCAATATTTTTTCAATCTGTTTGTGACATATCTATTTTAAACCTATATTATGTAATTTTTTAATTTACAAAATATCCAAACTATGCTATTATGTACATATATGAAAAAGGAGGACTTTATATGACAAACCAAAAAAAGTTATTACTTGTTTTAATTATTATTTTTATACTTACATTTGGATTTTTTGTGTTTTTCAATAAATCTAATCAATCTGTTTTAGAAACTTATACATTAAATAGACAGGGTCTAATGAAAAATGATAAAATTATCCTAGACGAAAAATTTGATGAAAAAGGAAATTTAACATATTACAAATACAAATCACCAAACACCAATGAAATTTCAGAATTTAATTTTAAATACAAATATGATGATAACAATAGAATTACAGAGGTGATTTTAAACAATAACGATTATATACAAATAGAATACAATGAAAATAACAAAATATCTAAAATGTATGAAACTATATCAAATTCCTTGTCTAATAGCAAGGATATTTTAAATCTTACTTTCAACTATTTAGAAAATGATGAATTAATAGTTGATAATATTATTACAAAATATACAGACACTGAAAATGAATATAAAGAGCACTATACTTTAAATTATAAAACTATTAATTACCAAAATAGAGATTGTATTTTAATAACCGAAAAAAATGACACTGAAAGCTCTATTATAGAAATTGCATATGAAAAAAACTTAAAAGAAACAAATTTTAGTAATTTTTATGATCTATTAAATATTATTCCACTTGGTTATTATACAGAAAGCAATAATTTTAAAAATACTCAAAGTAATAATAACTCTTTGCTATTGATGACTCCAATGACTTCTAATGGAAATCTAATATATATGAAAAATAAAGTAAAAGTTGATCAATATTCAGATTACCAAGAGACTGGAATTGATTATAATTATGATAATACTGGCAGACTTTTAAACTATAACACTTATGGTTATGAATCTAACCAAACTATACATTGTATGTATAAATCGATTAATTCAAAAGAGTATTATGAATATAGAATTGTAAAAATATGCTCTGATGCATCAACGGAATATAAATACATTAAGAATAAGATATATTTAAATGAAAACGGTAATATTTCCAAAAAAGAAACTTTAGAATCTGATAATATAAATGAAAAAAAATACACTTCTAAGCTAAAGAAATTCGAAAAATATTTTGAAAAAGAAAAAATCTACAATTAGACTAAGATTGTGCAACAATTGTTGCACAATTTTAAATTATTTATTTACATTAAATAAGCAATTAAAAACTGTTGATAAAGCTATAAAATATGAAAAAGATATTAGGCCAATTTTAAATAAAAATGCTGAACTTAAAGAAAAATGCGAAACTTTAGAAATTACATATTATGCCAAACTACAGGAAAAAATTAGAGATAAATATGAAGATAGAATTTATAATTTAGAAAAAGAGAATAATTTTCTAAAAAAAGTTATAACTACTTTGCAACAAACAGTTGAAAAATTTATTCATTGGATTTGCCGAAAGTTCTCTGTTTCTGAAGAAGATGAGCTGATAAGAAATTTTGAATTTGAAAATGATACTTACATTGATCCAGTAAAACAAATTGAACATGAGAAAGATTTGGAATATAAAGAAATAGAGTGGTAATAATCGAGTAGAGGATAACACTTAGTGTGTTTCTCCCCTCTCACACCACCGTACGTGCCGTTCGGCATACGGCGGTTCAATTTATATTTCAATATGAACTTTTGGATACTGGTCTGATAGAAATATTAGACCTCTTTTTCTTAATCTTTCAATATTTATTGCAAATTTCATCCAATCTGTTTTGGCAACTAATTGATATCCTTTACTTGTATTTGCTAGATTATGTGCTATATCTGGTTTTACTCCTAATTGTAATAATGCTTTTTCCTTTCTTGTTGCTTTCTTCCATTATAATTTATCTGCTTTATTCTTTCATCTAGACTTATACTTTTCCTTCTACAAGTCAATTGTTTTAATTCTCTTTTAATCTTTTGGTAAGATTTCAAATGTGGTTTTGGTTTCCACTTGCCTTTTGCATCTTTCCAAAAGCTAAATCCTAAATATTTCGTTTGGGTTGGTCTTGTTACTTTACTTTTTTCTGCGTTCACCTTTAACCCTAACTTCTTTTCAATAAATTTTGTTACTGTTTCTAAAACTCGATTTGCTGCTTTTTCGCTCTTAACTAAAATTATACAATCATCTGCATATCTTACAAAACTTAACCCTCTTTTTTCTAGCTCTTTATCCAATGTTAATGTCAATATAAAAATGTACAATTTTGTACATTCTTATTTTCAAGATTTTGTACATTTTTATATTGACATTAACACGGGGTAAGTCGTTTAATTTTCCTCTTTTACTTGCATAATTTACTTAATAAGATTACGCATATCCTTTGGACTTTAACCTCTATAGTGGTCTTATCCTCTCATTAAGCCTTATTATTATGTTTTTGTTCATCAAGCCAAGATTTTGCTACACACTTTCTCCACGTCACACCTCACAATGGAACGCTTGTGCTTCACTATATGGTTGGCGATATGTACCTCCATTGCGGACTTTCACCGATTAACTAAACGACATGCCCGTCGCACTATAATGAAACATAAAGATAACTCATATTATCTTTATGTTTCGTAAAAATTATTATATTCTCGGATTATTTCCCGAAACTTCTTGACACCAATTCACATTATCTTTTTATAGATCTGTATATATTACCGTTATTATTATAAATGTCTATTTTTCTATAATGCATAAAAATTTTTAATGTTTTATTTAAAAGCTATTTATTATTAATATAAAAAAATTCTTGCAAAATTCAATAAGTTGTCTAAATGGTTTTCAATTACCTCTTTTAAAATCTCTTCATTTTTTATATCATACATATGCTAATTTCACATTTTTATATATTATCATGTTTTTTAAATAGATTTTTTATCTTTTCAACAGCCTTTTTTAACCAATTTTCTTTTTTTACTTTTACAAGAGCTTCTGTTTCTTTTACTGGCTCTACTTGTGTTTCTTGTTGTGTGTTTGACTTAAACATATTTTCTGTATTGTATTGTTCTTTCTTTTTTATTTCTAATTTTGCTCTTTCTTCTGATTGCATTTTTTTAATTTTTTCTTTTTGCTCTGGTGTTGATAAATAATCTCTGAATATATTGAATAATATTGCCTTTGTTTCTGGTAACATTGGTTGATATTTTAGCTCTTGGTCTTCATCTAGTTCGTAATTATATTCCTCGTTTCTATTTTCTTTTAAGGCTTGTATTACTTCTGGTGGTATTTTTGAGTATTCTTCTTCATTTAGCTCTTGCAAAATTGTATATGCTTCTTGATATGCATTTTTACGATTGCTCTTTACCATTTTTTCCTCCTTTTTCTTTTGTTTGTGATACTATAGCATCTAATGCTTGTTGTTCTTTATCCAATAGCTCTGGGTCTTTTATTGCTGATATAGTTGCTTCTGCTAGCTCTTTGCTAGATTTTCTTTTACTTTCTAATGATATTCCTAGCTCTTTTAATCTTTCTACTTGCTCTTCTGTTGGTGGTATACTATTTGTTTTTTTGCCATCTTTTACTTTTCTATATGATGTTGATATAGTATTTTTAGAATTTCCAATATTGTCTTCTGGATTTAATCCTGCATTTCTTATTTCTATTTCATTTATTCCTGATTTTTTGGCTAATTCTTTTATATTATCACTATTAGTCATTTTGATCACATCTACACCTATTCCTTTTAGCTTTTCTATTTTTTCTATAAACTCTTGAGTTATATCTATTTTTTCTAATGATATTCCTAGTTTTTTTAATCTCTGCACTTGCTCATCTGTTGGTGGTATACTCTTTGTTTTTTTGCCATCTTTTGCTTTTCTATATGATATTGATATAGTATTTCTAGATCTTCCAATATTGTCTTCTGGATTTAATCCTGCATTTTTTATTTCTATTTTATCTATTCCTGATTTTTTTGCTAATTCTTTTATATTATCCATTGCGTGCATTTTGGTCATATCTACACCTATTCCTTTTAACTTTTCTATTTTCTCTATAAATTCTTGAATTACATCTCTTTCTTCTAATGATATTCCTAGCTCTTTTAATCTTTTTACTTGCTCTTCTGTTGGTGGTATTCTATTTGTTTTTTTGCCATCTTTTGCTTTTCTATATGACATCGATATAGTATTTTTAGAATTTCCAATATTGTCACCTGGATTTAATCCTGCATTTCTTATTTCTATTTCTTCTATTCCTGACTTTTTGGCTAATTCTTTTATATTATCGCTTTGAGCCATTTTTGTCACATCTACACCTATTTCTTTTAGCTTTTCTATTTTCTCTATAAACTCTTGAGTTATATCTATTTTTTTTAATGATATTCCTAGCTCTTTTAATCTTTTTACTTGCTCTTCTGTTGGTGGTATACTACTTGTCTTTTTTCCATCTTTTGCTTTTCTATATGATGTTGATATATTAGATCTAGAGTTTCCAATATTGTCTTCTGGATTTAATCCTGCATTTCTTATTTCTATTTCATTTATTCCTGATTTTTTGGCTAATTCTTTTATATTATCACTATTAGTCATTTTGATCACATCTACACCTATTCCTTTTAGCTTTTCTATTTGGATAGGTTATACTAAATTAGACAAAAAAGATAAGGACATGTTATAATAAAATTTAAATAAAAGAATATGGAGGAA
>CAKPJC010000038.1 GCA_934162535.1 uncultured Clostridia bacterium
TTTCTTTCACATTGAGCTGTCCATTGGTTACTATCTGTTACCTCTTCTGTTCCTTCATATATTACAAATCCTCCATACTTATGGTTTTGTATTGTATCTGTATTTCCATTGTTTTTTCTGTCATATATTTTTACTTCTTTTACATATCCTTTATCTAATCCACTATTCGTTGAAGCATTTTTGTTATATATTATCTTTAGCTTATATGTTCCTTGGTTTAACTCTACTTTCGTGTTCATGTATGTTATACTTGATTCTGATGTTCCATAACTGTATCCATTTAGTTTTATTGTTGTTTTTTCTGTACTATTTGTTGTTGTATTTATTATTTCTCCATATAAGTAATCATTATACAATTCACATGAAACTGTCCAATTTAATTGTAATATACCTCCATCTTCACTTACTGTAAACTCTTCTGATGTCATCTCGCTTGTCGAACTATCTATGTTATAATTACCACTTGTCCATATTCCATTGCTATTTTTTGACCAAGGATATGTTCCTTCTGATGTAAATGTATCTGTTAAATTTTTATTTAGGTACAATGTTTCAAATGTTCCATTTACATATGACTCACTTTCTACCGATGATGCTGTATATCCTTTTGGCACTGGTACATCTATTCCATCTTTACTTTTTACCATTGTGTAATTATTGGAATTCATTGCTCTCTTTTGTATTGGTGCTGTTGTATCAACTTCATCATTTTCTTTTGATGTTGTATTTATTATTATTGCCACTATGCTTACAAGAATTAGTAAGATTGTTACTGATATTCCAATTATCTTTTTATATTTTTCTTTTTTATTCATATTCAACACCTCTATATATTTTTTATTTTCGTTATTCTGATTTTCATGTCTTCTGGTTGGCTTCCTTCAAGCCTGCCATATACAAACACCTTATCAAGTCTTTTTCTAAAAATAAAATCTGCAATATTGTCATATGCCACTCCTGTAACAATGCTATCATCTATTAATTTTATTTCTATTTTTATTTTTGATTTGTTCTTGCTTTTTCTTAATATAAATTTAAACTCTTCTTTTTTTACTACTTTTCCAATTATAAATACTTCATTCATTTTTACTCATTTCTTGAAATACATACATTCGTAAGACTACTAGTACATATTCCAATGATACTTTTTTACCTATATTAGGAAGGAATAAATCTCTTTAATATCTAATATTTCACTGTATATATTCCTTAAAATATATAATCTCGAATTTATATTAGAGTCCCCCACTAAACCCGATATTGTTGTTGCTGTTGTACGGATTGTTGTTGTTACGATTACTAGCATAATTGTTCGTACCATTGTTGTTGTAAGAACCGCCCCTGTTGTACCTGTTGTTGCCAGACCCTGAACTATTGGCCTCTTTGATTTATCCCTAATTTTTATTTTTTATGCAAATAATTTTTCTTCTAAATTTTTCGTGTTTGCAATTTTTATGTATCCTATATGTCCACTCAAATACCTATAAGCACTTTTGGTAGACATATTACCTTTTTTTATTTGTTGTTTTAAATATTTAACCTTATTTTTTAAGTTTCTTTTTCCTCTATCTCTCAACTTTAGTCTATATTCATTTATTTTATATCCACAAAAGTTTACTCCTTGCTTGCTCTTAAATATTTGTGTTTTTCTATTTAATTCTAGTTTTAGTTTTTCTGTTAAGAACCTCCTTATTTTTTCCAATACATCTATCGCTTCTTTTTTTGTTTTTAGTAAAATTATTGTATCATCCATATATCTGTAATAATATTTACATTTCAGTTCATGTTTTGCATATTGATCTACTTCGTTCAGATAAATATTAGCAAATGTTTGAGATGTATAATTTCCTATTGGTAATGATTTTTCACATTTTTGCGAATATATTATTTTTTCTATTAATGTCATTAATTTTTCATCTTTAATTTTTCTTTTTAGTATTTTCATTAATATTTTCTTATCTATATTTTGAAAGTATTTTGCAACATCCATTTTTAAAATATAGTATTCTCCCCACGTCCTTTTACAATGTCTCATCGCCATTTGTACATCTTTTGCTGATTTATGCATTCCCCTACCTTTTATGCATGCATACGTTGTACTTATGAATTGTGTTTCAAAATATGGTTTTAAGAAGTTGTCCACTACCCACCTATGTACTATTCTATCTATGTAGCTAGATGCTTCAACTTTTCTTTTTTTGGGTATTGTTATATAAAATTGCCTGTATCCTCTATGTCTATATTTTCCACTTTTTAATTCTTCTAATAACCAATTTATATATTCTTCCTTTTTTAAATCAAATAATATTACCTCTCTCATACAGGTTTTTCCTCTTCTTGATAAGTTATGTGCTAGCATTAATTTTTCATACGTCAATTTCTTTTCAAATTCATTTCTTATTGTTTTTGCCATAAAATTTTACTAAACCTCCGATTATTTTACCGTTTTCATATATCAAGTCCATTGCAACCTTTACTTTATGCTCATCTATCCATTTGTTTTTTCTCATGATTCTTAAAAATATTCTTTGTGTGTTTAATTCTGCATCAATTTTGTTTATTATTTCGAGTCTTTGTTTTATGTCGACTTTGTTCAAATACATTATGTTCTCTAACATCCTATACATTGATGTTTTGTATTCCGTTCCCATGCTATATTTTTCAGTTCGTGGCATTTTTAATATTATTTCTAACATATATTGTATATATGTTTCAGATTTTGGTATTAGGGTTAATTCTTGTTTTTCTAGGTTCCTCTTTTGTATTTCTTCCAAGTTTTCTTCCTTTCTTAACGTTAGTGTTACTATTATTCATACTTTTTTTATATTTTCTTCCCTTATTCTATCTCATCTTATATTTTTAGTCAACACTTTTTTGGTTTTTTTATAACTATTGTGTGAATACTATTCATTGTATAAATATCATCAACATCGTTGTATAGTGTTTATCTTGTCCCACTTTTTCAAGCTTTGTAGTAGTATTATTCACTTCTTGTATTTTTGTTTTAGTGTTATATTAATTTTATTAAAGGTAGGTGTTATTTATATGATAAAAAATACAGATGTGCTGAAAGTTTTAGGTCCTAATTTGAAAAAAGCTAGATTGTCTAATAATTTTACTCAAGAATTTGTTGCTGAAGGTGTTGGTATTTCTACTGACTTGCTTAGAAACATTGAAAATAGTAGAAACATTGGTAGTGTCCCTACTTTATTGAATCTATGTAACTTTCTTAATATTACGCCTAATTACTTATTTTTCGATTTAATTAAGGAAGATAATCAATTTCTTGATGATAGATTAAAAAAATATCTTTTTGATGTTTCTCCTAAGTGTAGAGAATCTCTTAAACAGATTATTATTCATATTGACAAAAATTATTAGTTTTTTGAAATTATTATTTTTGACATTTTCTTATTCTTTAAAATACTTTTTAAGATAGTACAATATAGTTAATTTGTACTATCTTCTTTTACTTTAGGAATATGTCATGGTTTTGGTCATTATTTTATTATCACTTACAGTTCCATTTTAGCAACATCTATTTTTTAGGCTTTTATTCTTTTTGTTTTTCTTTGGTTTCTTTTCTGATTTTCTTTATCTCTTCTTCTTTGTATCCGGTTACTCTTTTTATAATTTCATTTGTCATGTTTTCTTGTATTAGTTTTTTATTTTTTCTATCTCTTCTTTACTAAGTTCTGTTAGTTCCATTATCTCTTCTATTGACATATTTTTTGCTTTCATTTTCTTAGCTATTTCTATTTCCTTCTTTTTTTCTCCAATTGATATTCCCTCTGTTTTGCCTGCTCTTCTGCCTTCTTCTCTGCCCTCTTCTTTTGCCAATCTTGTTTGTACTTCTTGATCCATTAAGGCTAATGCTCTTTTTTCCACTATCTCTTGAAAATCTTTGTCCCCACTCAAATATTCTAATTCTTTTCTAGCTTGTTTAAAATATTTGTTATTTTCATACATCATTTTTTCTAACCTCCCATCCTCTGGGTCATTGATAAAACTCATCCATTGTGCCAATTCATCTGTTTGTATTTCTATATCTTTTACCTTTGGAATTTCTAATACATGTATTTGAAACTTATCTGTTAGTACTGAGTCTGTTTCTTTATCTTCTCTTAGTGACCAACTTGTGTGGTATCTTGGAATTTCTTTTATCTCGTCTAATTTATAACATGTTATTAGTACTGCTATTGTTGGTTTTATTTTTGAATAGTCTTCTCCTCTTTCAAGCTT
>CAKPJC010000039.1 GCA_934162535.1 uncultured Clostridia bacterium
ACAGGTCATTTATTATCTTTGATACTAGGAAAAGAAGTATACAATGTAGACTTAGACGTAAACAAGCAAATGATAGGGAAAAGGGAAGGACTAAAAACATGCATATTAGACATACGAGCAAAATTTAATGATGGAGAAGAATGTAACATAGAGCTTCAAGTATCGCCATATAAACATATGCCAGATAGAATGTTACAATATTGGTCGATGAATTACATCAACAAACTCGAAAGAGGAGAAGACTATTCAAAAATAAAACCAACAATAGCAGTACTAATAACATGTTATAAATTAGACGAAATAAAAGAGATTTCCAGATATCATACAAGTTGGTCGCTAAGAGAAGATAAAGAAACAGAAGCTGTATTAACAGACAAATTTCAAGTGCATGTATTAGAAATTCCAAAGGTAAAAGATATAGAAATACAAACAGACGAACTAGCACAATGGATGAGTTTTATCAATGACCCAGAGGATGGGAGGTTAGAAAAAATGATGTATGAAAATAACAAATATTTTAAACAAGCTAGAAAAGAATTAGAATATTTGAGTGGGGACAAAGATTTTCAAGAGATAGTGGAAAAAAGAGCATTAGCCTTAATGGATCAAGAAGTACAAACAAGATTGGCAAAAGAAGAGGGCAGAGAAGAAGGCAGAAGAGCAGGCAAAACAGAGGGAATATCAATTGGAGAAAAAAAGAAGGAAATAGAAATAGCTAAGAAAATGAAAGCTAGAAACATACCAATAGAAGAGATAATGGAACTAACAGAACTTAGTAAAGAAGAGATAGAAAAAATAAAAATTGAAAAATAAATATCAAAAAATATTGACAGTACAAGTGATTAAATATATAATTCTAGTAGATTAGAAGCGAAGGAGAAAAAAGCCATGGAAGATAAAGTTAAGACACAAACCTGCGAAAGCGTTGGGGCTGTATATATATATATATATATATCGGGTATAGCTTTATTAAACATGGTATTTGCGAACTAATAAAAGATACGAAAAATTTAATAATAGAAATAAAAGATAGTGACAAAATCCAAAACAAAAATGGCTTAGTTTGTCACTGTCTTTTTGGCATTTAAAAACAGAGGAGGAGTTGTCTATGAAAGACATAAAAGGTAAAAAGATAAATAAGAAAATGATAACTATAAGCTCAATAGTATTGGTAGTAATAATACTAATAACAACAGTAATTTGCTTAGTAACAAAAAAGGATGAAAATGTAGAAGTAGAAAATACAGGAAGAATACAAAAACAAGCAATGAACCCTAACAATTACACAATGGTAAAAAGTAGAGATGGAATAGATGTGCCAGTACCAAAAGGATATACGGCATCATCAGTAGAAAGCGAGTCATATGTAAATGGAACATTTGAAACATTGTACTTAAATAAAAATTTAACAGATACATTCGCATCAGGAGGAACATATCTATGGTCAAAAAATGATAGTGAAATATGGACAAGTGGTAATTATAACATAGATAGTTCAACAAGCGAGATGACATCAGAAGAGTTTACAGTAAGTGAAGATGGAGGAATATTACAATTAAATTGGACAGTGTCATCACAATTATATTATGACTATTTATATGGAGAAATAATAAATACAACAACAAATAGTACAGAAAAAACAACGATAAAACTAAATGGAACATATTATGGAACATCAGAGTCAAACATAATATATATGAACACAAAAGTAGAACTAAATCAGGGAACATATAAACTAAAGATAATATATAGTAAAAATGCCTCAACAAATAAAGGATTAGATAAAGGATATGTAAAAGAAGTAAAAATATATGACAGAAAAAACAATGGAAATACAGATACAATACAAAACCATAAGTATGGAGGATTTGTAATATATGAAGGAGCAGAAGAAGTAACAGATAGCAATCAATGGACAGCCCAATGTGAAAGAAACCAATGGGTGTGGATACCAATGGAAGATGTAAGTGATATGTATTGGGAAGATAAAACAGATGGGAAACTATATGGAACATATTATAAAGAAAGTGCAACATCATACACAAAAAATAAAAGTAATAGAAATTATGAGCCACAATTAACAAAATACGATATGGAATCAACATATTTAACACAATATCTAGGAGGAATATCAAGATATGAATTCTTAATGGAAATGGAGCAAGAATTTTATGAAATGTTACAAAGTGTAGCAACATATGGAGGATTTTATATAGGAAGATATGAAGTAGGAGATTTAAAACAAACAACACCAGTAGTAAAAAGAATGAATACAGATATAGGAAACCAAACATGGTATACAATGTATAAAAAATGTAAAAAGTTATCAGGAGCAAATACAAATGTAAAAACAAGTATGATATGGGGAACACAATATGACCAAGTAATGAATTGGCTAATAAAATCAGGAGAGAAAACACCATTGGATATATACAGAGGTTCAGTAGCATGGGGAAATTACTCTGATGTTGAATTTGAATATTATACAAACACATCAAAAGAAACTGCAACAAAGAACTTAGGAAGTGGAACAAGAATAGCAAGTGGAGCATATGAAGGAGCAAGAGCGAATAACATATACGACCTAGCAGGGAATGTGTGGCTATGGACGCTCGAGGCCAATAGTTCAGGGTCTGGCGTCGGCAGGTACAGCATGGGCGGTTCTTTCAGCACCTATGGTGTGGGCAGTTATGCTAGTAATCGTGGCGGCAGCTATCCGCCCTACAGCTACTACGATGTCGGGTTTAGTGGGGGACTTTACATAAAGTAGCACTGTTGGCTTATAAAGTGAAAACGAACAAGACATGGGTTGACATAATCTACAAATGCTTAATAGTGAAAATTTGAGTGTTAAAAAATAACTGCGTAAATTCAAAAATTTAATTTTGGATTGCACAGTTATTTTTGTGCAAAGTAAGGATAAAAAAATGAAAAAAATAAATATGGTGTTTATAGTAAAATGAAAGTATAGAAAAAGTGGAAAACAAATATAGCAAATTTTTATTTAGAAATTTGCATACTGAATTTTTTGTGTGATAGGATAGAGAAAGAGTGAAACAACATATATTAAAAGTCGAAATTTGTCGATGAAAAGTTCTTGCAAATTTGGATATTTCATAGTATAATAATTTCGCAATAAATATTGCACTTAATTCATAAAGTTTTTGAAACATAGTTTAATAATTTTTTAAATCAAAGATAATTAA
>CAKPJC010000040.1 GCA_934162535.1 uncultured Clostridia bacterium
TTTTTCTTTTTCAAAGAATACATAAAATACCTCCATTTTTATATTATTTTACTGTCCTAAAAATGGGGTGCATAACATAATTTGTCGTTTAATGTCGAATATTATAACTTAAAAATAAATATATACTCATGTGCTAATAAATAAAAATCTCTATTTACATTTTGACCCCAGTAATCAGTCCTTTTACAATTATGCTGCTCCTTAATAATTATTTCTTTTAATGTAAAACCTGCTTGAATAAAAATATTCATGATATAAAAACCTAACGGAATAACATTTTTATTTTTCCTAATGTCTCCAATTAAAACTGCACAAAATTTATGTTTCTTTAAGATTCTAAAACATTCTTTTGAAAACAACTTCATTTGATTTAAAAATTCATTTAATTCTAATCTTGATAAATCTTCTTTAATGTCTTTACTATATTTAATAATATTAGCATACGGTGGATGTGCAAATATGAAATCTATACAATTATCCGGCACGATTCCTTTCAAATTGGTCGAATCTGCTCGTATTAATTTTGGTTCATATAAATTGTTGCTTTTAAAACTAATTCTTTCTTTTGCCATTTTAAGAGCTTCTACATTCACATCTATTCCGTACTCCTTTTCTATTAAGTAACTTTGTTTCTGTCATTGTAGTACCGCTTCCACAAAATGTATCTAATACTATATCTCCTTCATTTGTATATTTCAAAATCAAATTTCTAGGAACTTGTGGTGGACAATTCCCCCTGTAGTCTCCTCTATGTGTTGCCCAATTTCCTCTTTCTTTAAAAGACCATATTGTTGTTTCTTCTAATTCAAATTGTTCTGGTCTATATTTCAAATTAATTTCTCCTTCTAAAATGCATAAAGGGACAACTAATAAAAGTTGCCCCCACAATCTTTTTCTATTTATTAATCTTCTTCTGGTACTGGTAATCCTAATTTTTTTAATGGTATATATTCAAAATAATATTGACATCTTACACTTATTATATAATCTAATACATCTTTATACTGTGGTTTTTTAAACCAATCACTTAATAGATATACATATTCTACCTCTATATTAGCTCTTGATAATAGCTTTTGATATTGTTTCTTCTTAAAGTCACATGTTTGTAATTTTTCATCTACCGAACCTGCGACTTGTTGAAATTTGCATTCTATAATAAATAGTGTATTATCAACTATAACATATATACAATCATCTGGTAACAATTGCTTTGATATTATTTCTTTCCAATTTATATTATATTCTTCTAAAAAACTGTAAAATTGATGTTTTTTAAATACTCTAGCTACTAATTCATCTTTGTAATATACCTTATCTTTTTCAACTTTATAACCTTTTTGTTTGCCCAAAAAAGTTGATAAATCTGTTTTACCCTCAAATGCTAGACCTGTTAAAGTATTTGCTCCTCCAACTCCATCTTTTATCATTTTCTTGCCTCCTTCATTTCTTCATATCTTTTTATCGATAAATCTAGATATTGTTTTTCTTTTTCTATTCCAATATAATTTCTTCCCAACTTATATGCTGCAATTCCAGTTGTTCCGCTCCCACTAAATGGATCTAAAATTATATCATTTTCTTCTGTAGATGCTAATATTATTCTTTCTAATATTTCTAATGGTTTTTGTGTAGGATGTTTACCACATTTCTTTTCTGATGTTTTAGTTAAACTTGTTATCCAAACATCTTTCATTTGTTTTCCATTATTCATTTCTTTCATTAATTCATAATTAAATTTATATTTACATTTCTTAATATCTTTTCTTGCCCATAAAATGGTTTCTGTTGAATGTGTAAATGTTTTGCAAGCCAAATTTGGTGGTGGATTTGTTTTCTGCCATGTTATATTATTAATTATTTTAAATCCTTCTTCTTCAAGTGCCATACCTATGGAATAGATATTGTGTAGTGTTCCACTTACCCATATAGTTCCATTATCTTTTAGTATTCTATAACATTCCTTTATCCACTTTTTATTAAATCTATGTTTATATTTTAATGAATCCGATGAATCCCATTCTCCTTTATTTACTGTTACCATTTTTCCACCGACTACATGTTATCCCATCATTTGATAGGAAATATGGTGGATCTGCAAATATCGTATCTATTGTTTTATCTTCAAACTTTTTCAATACCTTAAATGTGTCACCTTTTATTAATTTGAAATGTTCATCATCATAATAATATTTTCCTGTATACATTATTACACTCCATTATGCATCATAGTTTGTTACTAATATCTCTGATATTTTTCCTCTTCCTTTTGAATTTGCATTTATTATTCTACTTGCATATATTTCATCTATATTGAATCCTTGATATATGTTATCAAAGAAATTATCTTCTTTGTTTGTATTTTTAGGATTTGAATTGCTTAGCATTAGTTTTGCATTTTGTTCATTTAATTCTCTATAAAATTCTGCTAATTCTTTTTGATTTTCGTCATTAAAATCTTCTTTTGTGTATGATGTAAATCCTGATGTTACATTTAAAGGTCTGTATGGTGGATCAAAATACACAAATGTATTTTCTGTTACATATTCCATACTTCTTTTATAATCACCATATTGAAATTGTACATTTTGTATTAATTTTGATAAATTTCTTAAATTTTCTTCATCACATATTGTAGGATTTTTATGACTTCCCATAGGAACATTGAATTTTCCTGCTTTATTAACTCTATATAATCCATTAAAACATGTCCTATTTAGATATATAAATTGTGCTGCTCTTTGTATATTTTGTTCATTTTCTTTTAATGTGTAATTATTATATTCATCTCTTTTATTATAAAAGTAATTTTTTCTTTCTTCTTGTTCTAATTGTAAATATTCTGTTTCCATTTGTTTTAGATTTGTAATCAAATCTTCTACATTGTTTTTTATGACATTGTATGAATTTATTAAATCTATATTTATATCAAATGCATATGCTTCTTGTACATCATATTTTTGCAATATATCTATTAATACCGCTCCACCACCTACAAATGGTTCTATATATCTTTCTATTATTCCATTTTTTAGTTCATATGGGTAGAAATTATTTAGCTGTAGTATTAAACTTCCTTTTCCTCCAGCCCACTTTACAAATGGTCTTATTTTTTTTGACATTTTCGTACCTCTTTATTGTATTTTTTGTAATTTTATCACATTTGTTATAATTTATCTACATTTT
>CAKPJC010000041.1 GCA_934162535.1 uncultured Clostridia bacterium
TCTGGTATATATCCATTATGTGCTTGTACCCATTCTACCATTTCAGTTAATAGCTCTAAATCATCTCTATTAGTGTATGTATTTATTTCTTTTTCTAAATCAACATTTAATAAATTATTTGGTAAATCTATTACAATTGGTCTATCTTCATCTTTTATTGGATTTTCTGGATCTATTCCATATATTACTCTTCCTAATTGTTGCAATAATAATATTTTTGAGTTTTTATCTAGTGGTCTTGTCCATATTATTCCATCAACTCCTTCTACATGTACACCTTCATTTAATTTATTCATTACAATCATTATTTTCATGTGGTTACTTTCATATGTTTCAAATTCATTTAGCTCTTTTTCATTTCTTTTTCTACTATATTGCCCTAACATTGAATATATTTCTGGACCATCTATTATATTTCCTTGTTCATCGTATTTTGTTTCATCTACCCCTTTTAACCATTCTCTTAATTGTAGCTCTGTTTCTTTTATTTTATCCTCTCCGGTTTTTTTACTTGATTTATTTCCATATTCATCTTCTAAATCTTCACCATTATCTGAAACTGGTATAAAAACTATATATTTTCCATCTTTTTTTTGTATGTTTTGAGTTAATAGCTCTGGTATTCCTTGAGCATTAGATAACTTCCCTCTTACTTTCTCATACTTTTGCAATAGCTCACTTTTCTTATCTTCATCTTCTATTTGATTTATTTTTTCTAGTAATTTTTCTAATGTATCTCCATGTGTTATATTATATTCACATGATACTATTTTTGGATTTACTACTATACCTAGTCTAATTGCTTCTATTAAATCCATTTTCATTGCAATGTGTTTTCCTGCTTTTACTTCTTTTTCAGTATATGCTTTATTATATTTTTTCCCTATTTTAAGTGCTAACTCATCTGCCATATTTTTTCTATCAACATCTCGCTCTGGTGTTGCAGTTATTCCTAGTACATTTGTATGCTCTTCTTGTGATTCCAATAGTATTTCTAATTTTTTTTGCCATTTTTCTGCACCAGTTCTATGTAGTTCATCTAATACTATAAAGTCATATTTACTACTTTCTAGCTCTTCTTTGTTTTTATGTAATAAACTTTGATATGTTGCTAATTTCAAGTTTGGAAATACTTCTTTTATTATTTCATTTTCTGATTTTCCTATTGTTCCTTTTGTTCCATGAATATATTTTATTATATATTTTTTTATTTGATTTAATATTTCATCAGATGGTGCTAGATATAGCATTTGTTCATTTTTATGTGATAACAGCTCTGCCATTGCTACAAAGCTTTTCCCTGCTCCTGTTGGTAATATTACTGATGCAAATTGTTTTTCTTCAAATTTTTTATTTGCATTATTTACTGCTCTTTGTTGATATTCTCTTAATGTTATATCTGTTCCAGGTATATCATAATAGCCCAAAAAGGTTTCTACTTGGTCAATTGACAAGCTTTGTGTTAGCTCTTCTGTATGCTCTTTAATTTGCTCTTCAAAATTGTCTGCATTTAATATATTTGAAAAATTTTTACTCATTGCAATATTTAATACTATTTGCGATATTGTTTTTTCTGGTAAATTCAATTCTTTTAATTTTTCATATAGCTTAATTATATCTATATTTTTTAGTCTATTTACAAAATTCAGCCTTTCATCTGGTCTAAACTGAATTCCTATTTTTTCCCAATTATATGAATCAATAATTGCATTTGTATAATACGTTTTTTTATCTATTTGTTTGTCATACATTATATTAGAGAATCTTTGCTTTACTATATCTGATTCCATAATTTGTGCTTTTGATTCTATCATTTGTATTATTTTTTCATCTGGTAAATTTTGTATATCTTCTATAAGTTCAATTTCTTCTCTTTTAGCACCTATATTTACTGATTCGCTTAACTTGTATCCTTTTCTATTTTGTCTGGTTATTATTTCTGGCTCTATTGAAAATGTTTGTGATTTTATGCTTTGTATTACATCTTCATATTGTGGGTCGTTTTCTGTTATTTCACTTAAAAGATTTGAAAATGCTATTGCCTTTCCTTTCGCTTTATTAGCATGAAATAATAACTTTTGCATTTGTATTGCTGACTTGTAATCTATTTTACCTTTAGTTATATCAAACATTTCTTCTATTGAAATATTTGGTAATTCTGTTTCTTGTAGCTCTAATAACTTCTGTGATGTTTCATCAATATTGATTGTGTCTTGACCATTTGTGAATACATGCTTTCCGTTTTTATTTTGTATTTCATAACCTTCATCTGCATATTTCAATAGCTTTTTTTCTATCTCATCTATTTTTTGTGCCTCTTCTGGAGTTTTTTCCTTTACCTGTTGTAAAATAGCAAACATATCCATTATATCTTTTGAAACTGATATTATTTCATTTTCGTTAATATCTCCATAATGTATAACTTCACTTGAAGAAAAGGCATTTCCAATTGTTCTTATTAAATTTGAATTTGTTATTGTATTTGGTATTATTGGTTTCATTACTCCTTTTTGCTCTAATAAAGTTAATATTCCCATTATTTTATTCTTTTCTAATGTCTGCTTTTCATTTAGAGCCTGATAATTGCTGAATCTTGCTCTTGCTGGTAATGCATCTGCTCTATCTTTTATTTTTGTTCCCATATAGTTCATTTGGCTTGTTATATTAAGTTTTTGTGAACTCAATATTATGTCTGCTATTTTATCCGATGTTGTGGCATTTCTTATTTGGTTAATTAAATTAAATAATTCTTCGTTTTCTGTTTTATTTAAACCTTCTATTGCTTCATTTATACGCTTTTCAACTTCTTCAAGCATATACTGACCTGCATTTACAATATTTTTTCCCATTTCATTTTTTGGGACTTTTACAATTACATATTTATCTGTATATGAACCTCTACCATATACAATTGAAACATTTGCATTGCTTGATAAAGAGATACAGTTTGTTTCTTTGCTGTATCTCATTTTTATATGATCATTTATTTGTCTTAAAGATAGATTAGCACTCTCATCATATCTTGGCGCCCTTTCTGTATGGTTTTCTTCCCATCTTTCTCTATCTGTACGAATTCTTGTTATGTTTCCATTTTTATCTGTTGTAATATCATTATCAATATCGTTATTATCTGCCAT
>CAKPJC010000042.1 GCA_934162535.1 uncultured Clostridia bacterium
ATATATATATATATATATATATACAGCCCCAACGCTTTCGCAGGTTTGTGCCTTAACTTTAGTTTCCATGGTTTTTCCTCCTTGCTTCTAATCTTCTTAAATTGTATATTTATTTGTTTGGGTTGTCAAGAATATTTTTTATTTTATTAATTTTTTCAGGGTAACTCTTGGAATAGATTTAGTAAGCTATTTATTAATTATATATTTTCTATTTCTATTTGCCCCATCGGCAATAATTATTCTTTCTTTTGTCATCCTAGCTAATATTGCTCTCGTTCTCTGTTGTGATAACTTTAGCAATTCACTTGCAATTTTAGTTGTAATGTAATCATTTTGTTTTAAATATTCTATAATTTTATCGCTTGTTTTATCGCTTGTTTTATCGCTTGCTTTATCGCTTGCTTTTTGATAACTTTTTAATTCTTCTGGATATAATTCTGGATATTCTCCATTATAAAAGGTAACTACAAAGTCCTCTCTTTCATTTGTAAATACAGGTTCAGGTAATTTTGCCTCCTTCATTTTATCTTCCATTGTAGAAATCCCTGTATGCCTATTTTCAATTATTCCACCCAATGTTTCTAACAATTTTACAATAGTTTCATTTCTTACTTCCATAGCTTTTCTTGTTTTTAATACTTCTATAGTATTTGAACCATATAAATTACCAACATTTCTAAATTCTATTCTGTCCTTATATATAGTTAACATACTGTATACTCCTGTTTTTAAATCACTATAATCTCTATGAATAATCATATTTGCTATTGCTTCTCTAAGTGCATCCATCGGATATTGTGTTATGTCCGTTCTTAATCCAGTCTTATCACTTATTATGACTTTAACCTTCATATTTCTGCTTATAAAGCTTATCATTTCTTGATACATTTCTGCTATGTTTCCTTCTATTCTTTTATTGTCATCAAATCTTTGTCCATTTTCTCCCAAGTTAGAAACTTCAAATCCAGGAATTACAATTGCAGCAACAAACCATTGAGGAAAGAATTTCTGTGGATATACTCCAAACACCATTATTCCTGCAACAGTAGGAAATATTTTATCTTCTATCTGTGTTAAAGCTCCATATTGTAATAAGATTTCTTCATCACTAAATTCAGCAAATTTAGGCTTGTCTATTTTAGCATTTACTATAAATTTATTAATAAGATTTTCATCTAAATCTTTTATTGTAGCTCTTGTAATAGGTTTTAAATCATCTTTAATATTCTCTTTATATGAAATACATTTATATATTTCATATTCACTCATATTATCATCCCTATCACCGACTCTAATATATGAACCTTTATGCATTCCTTTTGGTTTATAATAGCAGGGCTTATATCTGGCATTTAACATTTCTATTCTCACTGCTACAATATTCTTTTTATCTATTTCTATAACATCTATTTCCGGTCTAATAACAGGTTCAAATTCTTTGCAACATAAATTAGTTATATTTTTTTGCAATTCATTTACATCGTTTACTCCAACAATTTCAAATATAGTTTTGCTTTTTTTCTTAATTTCTTCTACGCCAAATAATATAACACCTCCTAAAGTATTAGAAAAACTTGAAATAGTATCATAAAATCTTTCTGGTACACCCATTTTAGTACTTTTAACTTCTATTGATATAGTCTCTGTCTGTTTTTCATTTAATTTCTGAATTAATTCTATGACATCTTCTTATCATATATTTTTTTATAATTCTATAAATTTCAAGTATTTTATTATCATTATTTTTAACACTCAAATCTCACTATCAGATAATTTTAAGTTATGTTGACTTACTTCTTGTTCATTTTTACTTTATAAATCGCAGTGCTATTTTATGTAAAGTGTTCCGTCAAATCCGAACTCGTAGTTGCTGTGGTACGGATAGGGGTAGATACTCCTACTAGCATAATAGTACGTACCATCGTCGTAGTAAGAACCGCCCCTGTTGTTCCTGTACTTTTCAGCCCCTGAATTATAGGCCTCTAGTGTCCATAGCCACACGTTCCCTGCTAGGTCGTATATGTTATTCGCTTTTGCTCCTTCATATGCTCCACTTGCTATTCTTGTATAGTCTCCTAAGTTTTTTGTTGCAGTTGTTTTGGATGTGTTTGTATAATATTCAAATTCATTGTCTAGGTAATTACCCCATGCTACTGAACCCTTATTTATTTCTAATGGTGTTTTCTCTCCTGATTTTATTAACCAATTCATTACTTGGTCATATTGTGTTCCCCACATCATACTTGTTTTTACATTTGTATTTGTCCCTGATAATTTTTTACATTTTTTATACATTGTATACCATGTTTGCATTCCTATATCTGTATTCATTCTTTTTACTACTGGTGCTGTTTGGTTTAAGTCTCCTACTTCATATCTTCCTATATAAAATCCTCCATATGTTGCTACACTTTGTAACATTTCATAAAATTCTTGCTCCATTTCCATTAAGAATTCATATCTTGATATTCCTCCTAGATATTGTGTTAAATATGTTGATTCTTTATCTTCTTGCGTCAATTGTGGCTCACATTTTCTATTACTTGTACTTTTTATGTAGGATGTTGCACTTTCATTGTAATATGTTCCATATATCTTTCCTTCTGTTTTATCTTCCCAATACATGTCATTTACATCTTCTATAGGTATCCATACCCATTGATTTCTTTCACATTGGGCTGTCCATTGATTTTCTTCTGCTACTTCTTCTGTTCCTTCATATATTACAAATCCTCCATATTTATGATTTTGTATTGTATCTGTATTTCCATTGTTTTTTCT
>CAKPJC010000043.1 GCA_934162535.1 uncultured Clostridia bacterium
CTAAAATAATTATATCATATTCTCGGTTTTTAACAAGATTTTTCGTGCAAAAAAATATTTACGAATTAGCACTTGTTAGTAAAAAACCGTTGGTTAATTCCAACGGTTTTTTAAATCTGAAAGTTATAATTTCTCATTTATTTCATCTATCCAACTCTCATCATCATTTTCAAATTTCTCAATAAACTTCAATATATTAGTACTAGATGTTACATTATCATCTGTTGATAACTTAGCTACATTTTCTTTCATTTGTTCATAATTACTTCTTTTAATCTTACTAAATAATTCTTTTCTCTGTTCATCTGTTGCTTTATAATTGTCAATGCCAACATATTCTTTTATATATTTACTATTTATTTTTTTGCTTTGGCTTGTCAATTTTATTTCAACAAAATGTGAAAGTATTATTTGCATTGTACATGGATTTCCAAATATCACAATATCATCTGCCACATTTTCCCCATGAAAATCATTTATTTTTTGTTTAATTTCTTTATATTTTTCTGATGGTCCTTTATCCGTATCACAAAATATTAAAACCAAAGAATATGAGTCTGATTGATATTTCTCTTGATATCTTGCTATTATTGTATTTATTGACTTTGCATTCACAGTAATAAAATCATATTTGTCAGAAAATATTGCTTTACTTTTTAAAGCTTCGATATAATCTAATTCTTCATGGCCTTCACATATAATGCATATTTTCTTTCCTCTATAGTTCTTCATTATCCACCTCCAACAAGGTAGATATTAAGTCTGGTTCAGGTATTGCTCCAAATTCACCTTTACTATATTTTTCTTGTATATCTGATGTATCTCTTACTCCATTCTCTGCATAACTAAATTCTTTTAACGAATACAAGTCTGTTCCATTTTTATCTTTGTCTGTAAACCATATTTGCTCTTTTCTAAACATCTTCTTGCAATCTAATAAGCTTATGTCATGAAGTGTAGCTATTAATTGTGCATTTTTGTTTATTTCATTATTAAACATACTAATTATCGCCCTTGTAATTTTAAAATGTAAACTACTATCCAATTCATCTATTATTAATGTCTTACCTTGTTCAATTGCTTCTATTACATAACTTGCAAGAGCTGCGAATTTTCTTGTCCCTAATGAGTCAAATATAATACTTGGTACTGCTTGCCCTTTATAGACCGATACAATTTTTATTTGATCCATAAGGTTTTGATTCTTCAAAATTTTTTCATCTGCAATTTTTCCATCTATTTCAACATTCAAATTTTCCACATACATATAATCATCTAAATATAAATCTGCATTTTTTATAAACTCAACAACTTTTTTAGTTTCTTCGTTTTTGTTTTTTAACATTTGTATTGTTTTCGAGTTTGGTATTTTATTCATATCCACTATTTCAATACTATTTGCTATACCTGTTAATATTTCTTTTATTCTCTCTAATATAGGAAACTTTTCAACTTGTACTGTATATATTAGAATATTGTTATTAGAAGCTATATTCAATACTTTTTCTAATTCTTTGTCTTGTGGACATTCATATTTTTCATTTATTGTATCTTTTAAAAATATCAGCTCTTCTTTTTCATTATTATATTGATCTTTTACTATTTCACTCATTTTTTCATATATATACATCATCTTTTTATCATCAAATCTATATTCATATGAATACTCTTTATTATTATATATAAATGATATTGATTCTTCACAAATATTGTTATCTGTAAATATGTTTGAACTTAAATGTATTTCCTTATTTAGTAAAGTTCCTTTTATAGCTCTTATGCAATTTATCAAAGTAGTTTTCCCAGTATTATTTGGTCCATATATAACTGCTGATTTTAATATATTTAAATTATCATTTATATTAGTTATATTCGATGAGAATTTTTTGGTTCGCATATCTGCCTTTAAACACATTTCTATAGTATTGTTAAAAGCAAAGCAATTATTAAACTTTAAACTTGTTATCATAATAAAAACCTCCAATTGATTATTAGTATATCATATTTTTATTTTTTATGCAATAATAACGCATAAAAAATATTAATTACTATATAATATGCCCACTTTTAATTAAAATACACTTATTTTCCATTATTTTCTTTTCCTACTTCTTTTGTCTTCTCTGCTAGTGATTGTAATTCTCCATATGCTTTGTCTGCTAATTCTATGTCTTTTATTGCACTTATTGTTGCTTCTGCTACTTCTTTGGCTTTACGTTTTTTTGTTTCTAAGTTAAGTCCCATTGCTTCTAGTTCTTGTGCTTGTTCTGGAGTTGGTGGAGTTTTTTTCTTCTTGGCATTTTCGTTAGGTTTAAGTGCTCGTTTAATATTGCTCAATTTCATTCCAATTTTATCATCAAGCTTTAGTCCTAATTCTTCTGCCTGTTCTTCTGCGATATTAATTCCACTTCTTTGGGCTAGTTTTTGTATTGTATCTTTTTGCTGTATTTTAGAAACATCTACTCCTATTTGTTGTAGCTTTTTTAGTTTTTCTATAAATTCTTGATTTGTATCTATTGCATCTAGATTAATTCCTAGTTCTTCTAACTCTTGTACTTGCGTTATAGTTGGTGGGCTATATTTGCCTTTTCCGTTGATTGGCTCTTTTTATATCGCTTAACTTACTTCCAACTTTATCATCAAGCTTTAGTCCTAATTCTTCTGCCTGTTCTTCTGTAATAGTAATTCCACTTCTTTGGGCTAGTTTTTGTATTGTATCTTTTTGCTGTATTTTAGAAACATCTACTCCTATTTGTTGT
>CAKPJC010000044.1 GCA_934162535.1 uncultured Clostridia bacterium
AAAATATGGCTGAGTTTCATAATGCAGGGTATAAAGGTTTATATAATGGTGAAACCGCTGATGATATATTTAAAAGGAAAAAATTAGAAATAAAAGAGCAAAAGAAACTTGATGAAATAAAATAGTAATTTGTAGGGAGATGAAATTAGTGAAAATTAGAAAAATATTAAAAGAAGAAATGAAAAAAGCATTAGAATTAGTTTGGAAAGTGTTTTTGGAATATGAAGCACCTGATTACACCGAAGAAGGTATAAAAGAATTTAAAAAAACAATTGATGATGTTTCCTGGATTGAAGCAAGAGATTTTTATGGGGCTTACGATGAAAGTAATAAAATATTAGGAGTTATAGCAACAAAAGATGTTACTCATATAGCATTATTCTTTGTAGATGGAAAATACCACAAACAAGGAATAGGAAAGAAGCTATATTACAAAGTAGAATCATTAAATAACAATGAATTTTTTACTGTAAATTCTTCTCCGTATGCACATGAAGTTTATAAACATTTGGGATTTATAGATACAGATAAAGAGCAAAGTATTAAAGGATTAAGATTTTATCCAATGAAAAAGAATTTGAAATAAAAAAACAAACTACAAGTTGTAAAAAGGAAGTGATTAAAATGGATATGTATCAAAAAAGAAAAATTAGAGCAGAAAAGAAAAAAGATGATAGTCCAAAAAGTTTTCTATCAGTCGGAATTAACTGGTTTCCAGGACATATGGCAAAAACCAGGAGACAAATAACAGAAGACTTGAAAATGATAGATGTAGTTATAGAACTACTTGATGCAAGAATACCAATTTCAAGTCAGAATCCAGAAATAAGACAAATAATAGGAAACAATAAGAAAGTTATAGTACTAAACAAATCAGACCTTGCAGATGAGAGTGACAACAAAAAATGGGTATCAAAATTCCAACAAGAAGGAAACACTGTTGTATTAACAGACTCAAATAGTGGAAGAGGCACACAAGAGGTTGTAAGGCAAGTACAAAAAATAATGGAAGAAGAATTAAATAGATATGCAGAAAAAGGTAGAAAAGGAAGAAAAATAAGAACGATGATAGTGGGAATACCCAATGTTGGAAAATCGTCATTTATAAACCGAATAGCAAACAAAAACTCAGCAAAGATAGGAAACAAACCAGGGGTTACAAAAGATAAACAATGGATTAGAGTTAATGAAAATATTGAATTGCTAGATACACCAGGAGTATTATGGCCTAAATTTGAAAGTGAAAAAGTAGCATTAAATCTTGCATTTACTGGAACGATAAAAGAAGAAATATTAGACAGCGTGGAAATAGCTTACCAATTAACAAAATTTTTACTTAACAACTATAGGGAAAACATTATAGAGAGATATTCATTAGACTCAAATATGATAGATGAAATATTAAAACAAGAGCAGGATGAAAATGAAAACATATATGAAATAATGCAAATTATAGGTAAGAAAAGGGGAGCAATTATTTCAGGTGGAAATATAGATGACGAAAAAACATCAAAGCTAATATTAGATGACTTTAAAAGTGGCAAATTAGGAAGAATAACACTAGAAAAGATCAAATAATAATGTAAAAAATGGTAATAATAATTGTAATTATATATATAACGGGAAAGCTATACATCCCGTTATATATAAAAAAGCAAAAAAATGATAGTTTTTTTACCATATCTATTGACAAATGAATAGAAAAATATTATAATTATCATTGTTGTAAGACAAATGTCAGTTTTTTAAATGCAGATGTGGCGGAACTGGCAGACGCACAGGACTTAAAATCCTGCGGTGGTTAAACACCGTGCCGGTTCGATTCCGGCCATCTGCACCAAACAAAAAAACTGATATGGTATATTTTTCTTACAATATTTTTATAATAAATGGCGAAGTAGCTCAGTTGGCTAGAGCATTCGGTTCATACCCGACAGGTCGTAGGTTCGAATCCCACCTTCGCTACCAAAAAAATAAAACTCTGTATACTGGTAAATGGTATAATACGGAGTTTTATTTTTTAATATAAATAGGAGAGAGATACTTTCCTATTATATTAAAAGCTACAATCTGTAATAAAAATTTACATACTGAATTTTTTGTATGCTAGAATTGAAAGAAAATAAAACGATTTATATTTAAGGTCATAGTCGAATTTTGTCGATGAAAAGTTCTTGCAAATCGGGATATTTCATAGTATAATAATTTTGTAATAAATATTGCACTTAATTCATAAAGTTTTTGAAACATAGTTTAATAATTTTTTAAATCAAAGATAATTAATTCAA
>CAKPJC010000045.1 GCA_934162535.1 uncultured Clostridia bacterium
ACGATTTAGTATTTCAAAAACTATTTGGAGAACAAAAGAACAAGGAGATTACAGGTCATTTATTATCTTTGATACTATGGAAAGAAGTATACAATGTAGACTTAGATGTAAACAAGCAAATGATAGGAAAAAGGGAAGGACTAAAAACATGTATATTAGACATACGAGCAAAATTTAATGATGGAGAAGAATGTAACATAGAGCTTCAAGTATCGCCATATAAACATATGCCAGATAGGATGTTACAATATTGGTCAATGAATTACATCAACAAACTCGAAAGAGGAGAAGACTATTCAAAAATAAAGCCAACAATAGCAGTACTAATAACATGTTATAAATTAGACGAAATAAAAGAGATTTTCAGATACCATACAAGTTGGTCGCTAAGAGAAGATAAAGAAACAGATGTTATACTAACAGATAAGTTTCAAATACATGTATTAGAAATTCCAAAGGTAAAAGATATAGAAATACAAACAGATGAATTGGCACAATGGATGAGCTTTATCAATGACCCAGAGGATGGGAGGTTAGAAAAAATGATGTATGAAAATAACAAATATTTTAAACAGGCTAGAAAAGAATTAGAATATTTGAGTGGAGACAAAGATTTTCAGGAGATAGTAGAAAAAAGAGCATTGGCCTTAATGGATCAAGAAGTACAAACAAGATTGGCAAAAGAAGAGGGTAGAGAAGAAGAAAGAGAAGAGAGTAGAAGAAACACAGTAGAAATGATAAAAAAACTAATACAAGAAAACATGACAAATGAAGTTATAAAAAGAGTAACCGGATACAAAGAAGAAGAGATAGAGAAAATCAGAAAAGAAATCAAAGAAAAACAAGAAGAAGAACCTAAAAAATAAAATCAAAATCTCTTGACAGCCCAAACAAATAAATATATAATTTAAACAAATTAGAAGCAAAGGAGAAAGAAAACCATGGAAGCTAAAGTTAAGACACGAACCTGCGAAAGCGTTGGGGCTGTATATATATATATATATTGGGTATAGCTTTATTAAACATGGTGTTTGCGAACTAATAAAAAACACGAAAAATTTAATAATAAAAATAAAAGATAGTGATAAAAGCCAAACACAAAAAGGCTTATTAAGTCACTGTCTTTTTGGCGTCTAAAAACAGAGGAGGAGTTGTCTATGAAAGACATAAAAGGTAAAAAGATAAATAAGAAAATGATAACTATAATATCAGTAGTATTGGTAGCAATAATACTAATAACAACAGTAATTTGTTTGGTTACCAAAAAGGATGGAAATGTAGAAGTAGAAAATACAGGAAGAATACAAAAACAAGCAATGAACCCTAATAATTATACAATTGTAAAAAGTAAAGATGGAATAGATGTACCAGTGCCAAAAGGATATACAGCATCATCAGTAGAAAGTGAATCATATGTAAATGGAACATTTGAAACATTGTACCTAAATAAAAATTTAACAGATACATTCACATCAGAAGGAACATATCCTTGGTCAAAAAATAGCAATGGAATATGGACAAGTGGTAATTATAATATAGATGGTTCAACAAGTGAAATGACATCAGAAGAGTTTACAGTAAGTGAAGATGGAGGAATATTACAGTTAAATTGGACAGTGTCATGTGACCTTTATGGTGATTACTTATATGGAGAAATAATAAACATAACAACAAATAGTACAGAAAAAACAACAATAAAATTAAATGGAGCATATTATGGAACATCAGAGTCAAATATAATATATATGAACACGAAAGTAGAGTTAAACCAAGGAACATATAAACTAAAGATAATATATAAAAAAAATGCCTCAACAAATAGTGGATTAGATAAAGGATATGTAAAAGAAGTAAAAATATATGACAGAAAAAACAATGGAAATACAGATACAATACAAAACCATAAGTATGGAGGATTTGTAATATATGAGGGAACAGAAGAAATAACAAATAGTAATCAATGGACAGCTCAATGTGAAAGAAA
>CAKPJC010000046.1 GCA_934162535.1 uncultured Clostridia bacterium
ATTTCTACTATAAGTTTATTTTTTTAATACAAGTATTGCTGTTATTCCTGCAAAAAATGCAGAGCCAAAAGCATATAAAATCCACATAAAATATTCCTTCTTTCAAAATCACTATATAATTGAATCTATCCACTCTTTTACTTGTTCTATATCTTTTTTGTTTGGATGTTTTAATGCCTCATCAAAGTTTTTTATACTAACTTCTAAATTTCTATCTTCTGGATGTTCTTTTATTAGTTGTTCATATCTACTTCTGATACCAATTGGCATTTTCCCCTGACAATAAAAATATCCTAATATCTGATTTGTATCATTTATATTTTCTTTTACTCTATTAAACAATGTTTGATAATATTCTACTTGTCCTCCAAAACCTGCTGTTCCAAAATATGCAATTTTTTTGTAATTTAATTTTGTTAAAAATTCTTTTATTTCACTTGAACAATTTCCTTTATCTGTCCAAGAACCCACAATATATATATCAGCCTCTATGTTATTTTCTGTTTTTCCAAAATAAACTATATCTTCATTACTTAATTCTTCTTTTATAGCTTCAGCTATAATTTTAGTATTCCCTGTATTACTTGAATACACAATTGCTATTTTCATATTTCTAGTCCTTTCTATTTAATTGTAATTTATCTAATAAATTTTTCTATTGAATTATACGCATCTCCATTTATTCTATAAATACCATTGTATGGTTGCTCTAAATAATAATTTCCATTTTTCATATAAACAAACAATGTAGATTCTCCACTTTCATTAAATACAAAATTAACTTGCACTATATTATCGGAATTAACAGGATAGTCTTGTATGCTTTCCTCTTTTGTAGTTCTTCCATTTCCACTTTCACTTAAAACATAGATAATATCCTTTATTTCTTCATTATCTGTAACTTCTGCACTATTTGTATTGCTTTTAATAACTATACTTGATAATTTTTCTTGTTGTGGCAAATTCAATTCATAATTTCTTTTGTTTGAATTTAAGAATATTCCCACAATAATTCCAACTAATAATATAATTCCTAATACAACTAAAGCTATTTTTACTTCTTTTCTCATAATATACCTCCAATATAAATTACTATTTATTATTTTATATCATAAAAGCATGTAATTATCAAATAATTACATGCTCATAGTTTATTTTTATGAAAATATAATTTACTTATATAACCTTAAAACTTGATATTGATATGCTTCATCATTTTCTGTATAGCCGATTGAAATACCCTTTCCGTTATTTGCTGTTTTACCAGAGTTAGTTTTTGTCTTTGCATCTTCTAATAATGTATCAATTTCTGAATCCGTTATTTCACTATTATTTGCTTTAATTAAATGTTTAATGTATGAAATAGCATCTGATTCGTATTTGCTAGTTTTATCTACATATAAAAGCGTATATTTTACAATTTCTGTTGTTTTATCTCCAGTATATTTTTCTGGAACAACTACTAAATAAACTCCTTCAATCAAACCATACCAATATTCATTGTTACTTTCAGTTAGATAATCAGTTGATGCTGGATTTAATGAGGAACTATCATTATCCATTACTTGTGTATTAAATTTAGCTACTAGTACATCAATATTTTCTTTTTCAACCCAACCATATTTTTTTTGAGTTTCCTCTAAACCTTTTTTTGCTTCTTCTAAATCCTTCTTTGAAAATTGAACTATTGCAATACATATAGCAACAAAAACGATTACAAATATAATAATACCAATTTGTATAATTTTTTTCTTATTCATGTTTAATTTCCTTTCTACAAATTTATTATTTTTCTTTATAATTACTTAATTGTAATTTGTCAATTACTCATATCTTTCTTCTGTTTGATAAATTCTATGTTATTTTTTTCTAAATCTTCAATAG
>CAKPJC010000047.1 GCA_934162535.1 uncultured Clostridia bacterium
ATATGTTTTATCCATTTCACTGTCTTTATATCCTGGTAATTCTTCATCACTTGGTAGATTTTTATCAATGTTGTTTGAATTTGAATCTCTATCTTTTGGCTGTATTGTGTCTCCATACCTGTATTCTGATATTTCCGCTATGTTTGTTATATTTTTGCCTGTCTCAGCATTTTCAGATATTTTACATTCTATTTGTAAGTCTTGATAGTCTAATTCACTTCCATTGAATTTCTTTAGTTCTTTAGTTGATAAATATTTTGTTGTTGCAATCCTTCCATCTTCTGATGTTTCCCATTTATATATTTTATTTATGTCGCTTGTTTTATCATATATCAAGTTTGGTGGCAAGTAGTCTGTTACTTGACTCGCATATCCGTCAATTTCTCCTTCATTGTATATTCTAATTGTATATATTACTTTGTCTCCTACTTGAAGCCCTAGTGGCTTTTTAGTGTGGTTATATATTGCTGTTGTATTTGTTCCATCTCTAAGACTTGTTACATCAACGCTTGGTTCTCTTGTATACTTTCCGTTATTTCCTTTTAGTTCTTTGCCATCTACTTTTATTATGAATTTTCTTAATGATAGATCAAATGTTTTTACATATACTTTCTCAAAGTCGTCGTCATCTTGTTCTCCTTTATAATAGTAATCTTTATCTGATAAATCCTCTTTGTTTTCCGTGTTTCCTTTGTATTTTTCCATATTATCTTTGTTTACTTCTGGTCTTGTTTCTGGTTCTGAGTCTCTATCTTTCGCTTCTTGTTTGTCTTCTGTGTCATATGCTTTGTTTATCCAAGCGGTATTTGTTAATATGTTGCTTTGTTCAATCTTAGGTTCAAATATTACCTTACATTTTATATATATTGTTTCTTTGTCTATATTTCCTTGTATATATGGTTTTAAGTCAGTTGCTGGATTTTCATTGCTATTTATTAAGTCAAATGTTATTTTATTTGATGTTGTGTCATATGTAACTTTATATTTGTTTTTGTCTTGTCCATTCTTGTCTTTTGATGTTATTGTGCTGTTAGGATTATATATTAACCCTGTTGGTAATTGGTCAATTATTTGATTTGCATATCCTGATTTTTTGCCTTCATTATATATTGTTATCGCATATGTTACTATATCATTTGTTTCAACTTCTACAGGTTGTTTTATGTGTTTATATGTTGCTGTTGTTCCTGTTTGTAATGTTTTTTCTGATATTTCAGGTACTCTTTTTTGTTGGTTTAGTGTTTCTAATTTATTGTTATTTATTTCTGTTATGTATTTCCTTAATGCAAGGTCAAATATTTTTTGCTCTGGTATATGTGTATTTGTTATTGTGAAATTATTTTTTTCATTCTCTTTTACCTCTGTTGTATAACCTTGTGGTATATTCTTTTCTTTTATTGTGTATTTTATTTCTGTTCCGTTTTCCTCTAAAGGTAGATTGTTGAATTTGTGCTTCCAGTTATTAGTTTCACTTAGTGTAATTGTTTCTTTTTCTTTTTCATTTGCCAATAATGTAACTTCTATTGAATCTGGTCTTAGTTCTTCTTTATTATTGCTGTCTTCCCATTTTTTGTTTACTTCTACTGATGTTGTTTCTTCTATTTCATGACTATTTGTTATTGTGTAACCTGTCTTTTCAGTTCCTGTTACCTCCACTGTATATTCTTCTGGCACATCTTTTTCTTCCACTGTGTATTTTATTTCTGCTCCGTTTTTGTATTTTGGTAAGTTGCTAAATGTGTGCTCCCAGTTATTTGCACTATTTAAGGTTATTGTTTCTTTTGTTTCATTATCTGCTTTTAGTATTAC
>CAKPJC010000048.1 GCA_934162535.1 uncultured Clostridia bacterium
GGCTCTCCACTTTTTGGTGGGGTGCCAAAGATAAGTCTTAGTCTTATATTAAAAGGAAAAAAACACTATTTTATATAGTTTAAAAATTTTTTCCTTTTTTTATCACCTTTTTTTGTAGTTTTTCTTAAAAAACAACGATTTTTTCTGACTATCATTTTTTGAATTTCTTCTAACGTCAATTGAATAACTTTTATGTAAAATTGCCAACGTCCTTAATCTAAAAAATTTAAAATTCTTATATCCATATGCTCTATCTATTATCTTATCTATTGTATTATTATTTGCTTCTGTAAAACCATTTGTATATCTCTCATCTATAAATGAATTAACTATTTCTTCTAACCAATTATTTATTGTTTTTGCTGCCTCAATCATTTCATCTATTCCAGATTCATAACATTGCTCTATCCATTTTGTTAATTCCTTCTTAGCATTTTGATATTTTACATTTATTATTATTCTAAAAAATTCTTCTTTTATAGTATAAGCCTCCGTTAGTTCTCTACTTATATCTAATATCTCTTGTAATCTATCTATTCTATATATTTCAACAAATTTATTATTTCTTTTTATTTTCATTTTTCCATACCAATAATCATTAAATTTGTCTTTAGGCTTCTTTTTACTTCTCCCTTGTTTGTATCTTTCTTCTTTTTCTTTATTTTTCTTTATTTCTCCCTTAGTTTCATAAAATGATTTTAATAATAGTTTTCTATTTATTCTATTTTTAAGCATTTTATATTCATAACTTTGTTTGTTATTTTCCCATTCATGCAACAATCTTATTCTTACTGCATCTAGACCTTCTTCTATATATCTTGTATAATGAAATGGGTCGGCTACAAATATTGCTTTTGGAAAACATATTTTTACGACCTGGTAATATGGTTCGTATAAATCACATATTACTACTTTTACTGAATATCTATTTTTTACTTTTGAAAAGTAATTTATTAGATATTCTTTTTTTCTATTTTTTAATATATCTAATGTTATTTTATGAATTGGATCATTTAAAATAAATGAATATAATCCTTCGCTTGTTTTTGTTGATGTTTCATCAAATGATATTACTTCTGGTAAGTACTCTACATTATCTGGATAATTTTTCATTGCCTCTAAAAATGTCTCTCTAACTATATTAACAGACACATTATTGCTACTCGCTATTGCCTCTAATGTCCTATCTCTATCTAAACATTCCTTCAATATCATCTGTTTTGTTTTGCTTGAAATATTACAATTCTTACTAGTAAGTTCTAAATCCTCGGTGAAAGACTTTCCACAATATTTACAGTCAAACCTGCGTTTTGTTACTACCAAATAAGTATTAGAACCAGAATTCTTTAAGTACTTTATTTTACTTGGTTTTAAATAATCATGTATTTTTTTACTAAAGTTATTGCATATCTTACATCTTGCTTTCTTTTTATTAGATTTTATATATACATATTTTTCGCCCTTTTTTTCTTCTATTCTAATTACATCTATAGAAGAATTTAACCCCAACAATTTTCTTACTTCTTCTTTTTTCATCTTTACTCCTTTTATGTAACTATTGTTACATAAAAGATTATCTCACACCCCACTAAAAAGTGGAGAATTTTAAAATTTTACTCCACCAAAAAGTGGAGTTTCATAAAAAAAGAACCCCATCAAAAAGTGGAGTTTTATAAAAAATCAGGGCCCCACTAAAAAGTGGAGACCCTCTTATTTTCTACCCCACCAAAAAGTGGAGAGCC
>CAKPJC010000049.1 GCA_934162535.1 uncultured Clostridia bacterium
GTCCTGTTCAATTTAGAACTCATTCCGCAGCTCTTGTCGCTTAAATATTTGTCCTAACTTTTGGGGTCACTTCTATTTTCCAAGTTCTTCATCTTTTTTGTTTTTCTTTGGTTTCTTTTCTTATTTTTTCTATTTCTTCTTCTTTACATCCTGTTACATCTTTTATAAAGGCATTTGTCATATTTTTTTGTATTAGTTTTTTTATTGCCTCTATCCATGTTTGACTCATTCCTTGTTTTATTCCAACCCTTACGCCTTTGTTATATTCTCCGATATATTCTGCTTTTAATCTTTCTCTTATTGTACTCATTTTCTTTACCTCCTCTTCTTCTTTTATATTTATTATTTCTTCTATTAAGTCATTTATCTTTGGGTTCTCTAAATTTCCATACAAATATTTTAGTATTTTTCCTAGGTATTCTATTTGTATTCTTTTTTCTATTAGTTCTTTTGCATATGTTATTACTTCTTCACTGTTTTTACATTTTTCAAATATTATTGCTATTGACATTTTTGTTCTTTCTTTTATTAATCGTTCTATATTGTAATCTTTTTTATCTACTAATATGTATTCCATTTCTAGTTTTTTTCCTTCTTGTGTTTTTACTTTTTGACATTCTGTGTACTTCCTTATATACTATGTCTGCATTTCTATAGTTATAGTTTGTTGTCATAAAGTTTGTGTTGTATAGCTTTAGTTCCTCTGTCTTTGTTTTTATTTTTTTGAATTTTCATAGGATAAAATTTTTTATTTTAGATTACTAATATATTAGATAAAAAAAATCATATCTAATATTGTTATAGAACTTTTTGAGTTAATTTTTTCAGTACTAAAAAATTAGCACTGTACTCTAATTGAGTACAGCACTATTCTACCATGTATCTTCTGTTTTGACAAGCGTTTTTTCTATTTTCTTGTATGTTTTCATCGACAAATTTCGACTTTGAATATATATTGTTTTGTTTTCCCTCCATCTTAGCATACAAACTTTAATTTTTGAATTTACACAGCTATTTCTTAACACTCAAATTTTCACTATTAAACATTTATGAGTTATGTCAATTTGTATCTTGTTCGTTTTCACTTTATAAGCCAACTGTGCTACTTTATGTAAAGCTCCCCACCAAACCCGATATTGTAGTCGCTGTAGTACGGATTGAACCTGCCGTAACGATTACTAGCATTATAGCCCGTACCATAGTAGTAGCAAGAACCGCCCCTGTTGTACCTGTAGTCGCCAGACCCTGAACTATCGGCCTCGAGTGTCCATAGCCATACGTTCCCTGCTAGGTCGTATATGTTATTCGCCTTTGCTCCTTCATATGCTCCACTTGCTATTCTTGTTATTCTTTCTAAGTTCTTTGTTGCAGTTTCTTTTGATGTGTTTGTATAATATTCAAATTCATTGTCTAGGTAATTTCCCCATGCTACTGAACCTCTATTTATATCTAATGGTGTTTTCTCTCCTGATTTTATTAGCCAATTCATTACTTGGTCATATTGTGTTCCCCATATCATACTTGTTTTTACATTTGTATTTGTCCCTGATAATTTTTTACATTTTTTATACATTGTATACCATGTTTGGCTTCCTATATCTGTATTCATTCTTTTTACTACTGGTGTTGTTTGTTTTAAATCTCCTACTTCATATCTTCCTATATAAA